>CAZVAX010000066.1:0-23173 GCA_964625215.1 uncultured Anaerolineaceae bacterium
TCAACTCGCTTCGCACGCTTCGCATGCGCTATTTTGCTACTCTAAACTCAAGTAATAAACGATTGTCGGCTGGATTATAATGAGAACGTTGATATGGAGAGCCATGCAAACGCTGGATTTTTGGAAGGTAATCACCATGGATAAAGCCAACCAGTTGGAATCTTTTCTGGCGATGCTGGAAGAGAGCGGTATTCGCTTTTGTGTGATCGGCGGACAAGGGGTTAACGCTTACGTTGACCCGCTCGTCAGCCTTGACCTGGACCTGGCGGTTGCGACGGCGCACACCGAACAAGTCGAATCCCTTCTTGCCGCGCATTACAAAGTGACGCGCTTTCCGCACAGCCTCAACGTTGAACTGCCCGATTCCGACTTGCGTATCCAAATCCAAACCGACGCCCGCTACGGAGAATTTGCCGAGCATGCCAGCCGACGGGAGGTATTGGGCTTGAAAATGCCCGTTGCCCGCTTGGAGGACATTTTGCAAGGAAAGGTTTGGGCAATTCAAGACTCCGACCGCCGGGCAAGCAAACGCCAAAAAGACCTGGCCGACGTTGCGCGGATTTTGGAGGCGTATTCCGGGTTGAGAGCGCAGGTTCCCGATGATGTTTTATCCCGGCTCATGACGTAGGTTTCCGAAGCAGACAAGCGCCGCCCGCGTCGGGCCAGGACGATGTGATTGATGGGGAAGTGCGCGAGTAGAACGTGTTGCGAAGAGCGTAACAAAATGCGAAACGGGCGATCATCGAAAAGATGGTTGCCCGTTTTCATGTAGATCAAGCGCTTGCCCCGTGCGCACACATGCCCTGGCGGGCAAGCGCCAGGGAGCGCGGTGTTGCCATTTTGATCCGTTATTGAATCAATCCGCGCCTCCGGTGGAGATGGGCGGTTTGGGAGCCGAGTTGGTAGACGCGGCCGCGACAGGGATGGACGAGGGAGCAGGATAGGCGGCGGGAGCGCCGGGCGCGCGCGGCGCGGGAGGCGTTTGGCGCGGGGCGGGTTTCACCGGCGCGACCTTGTCCAGGATCGAGCCGACGATGCGCCCAAAGAGCAGGAAGAGCAGAATGCCGCCGGAGATCCAGTAATAGTATTGCGCCCAGGGAACGCTCGTGTCGGCGCCGCTGAACAGGCCGTGGAAGAGTCCGGTCAGATACATGGCGAAACTGGCATAGTGCAACCAGCGCCAGGTCTTTTGTCCGATCATCGGGCGGACGTAGAAACTGCCTGCCACGATCAACCAGATGTAAAAGCCAACCTGTCCCACACCCACCCAAAGCGGGCGGTAATCGGCGCTGGCGAAGGGCGTCAGAATTTTCGCGACAGTGAAGTTGATGTAATGGTCGCCGAGCAACACCAGCGCGTGGAAAGCCGCGAAGGCCAGTCCCAGCAGGCTGACGTATTCATGGATGGCGAACGAAGCCGGCACACCCGGCCACCAGCGCGACACCTTGTTGGTAATGCTCAACCCAAGCGCCATCGAGAGCCACAGCAGGGTCAACGAGGCGAAGGCCGTGGCGCGGGAAAGATACCAATAGGCCTTGGGATCGGTTCCACCCAGTGAGAAAGCCAGGTTGGGAAGCCAATTCGGAAGAACCAGCAACGCCAAGAGCAGGCCGATCGTCATCGCAAGCAAAAAGATGACGAAGGTCTGGATGTTGACGGATGACTCGAATTCTTCGGATTGGGGTGCGTTGTTGGGTGCGGACATGTTCATATTCCTTTTTTCTTGCAGCATAACCTGCGCTTTCAGGCAAAGCGTTACAAAAATTCCACAATTCTCTGACTGTATAACATCTCGCCCGATTCCAGAATGAGCAGGCCGGCGAGTTTGGGATGGGACTCGAGCCAATCGAGGCCCTCGATACTGCCTCGGATCAATACGGACTTCGCGGCGGCTTCCGCTTCGACCGCGCTGGGCGCGACCACCGTGGCGTGGACCACGTCCGTTTCGGCGGGCAGACCGACGCGCGGGTCAATGATGTGATGCCGCGTTTGGCCGTCTTGAGTCCAGCGGCGGCGGTCGGTGGCGGAACTGGCCACGCCGCAGGCCTGCCGGAAGTACAACATTTCGAGGTATTCGCCCTCGCGATCGAAGGGCTTGTAGACTCCAATCTCCCAGGGATTGCCATCGAGGAGCGGCCCGCTGACGGCGATGTCGCCGCCGCAGTTCATCAGCGCGGGACCGAGTGCGCTTAGGCGTTCCACGGCTTGACTCGCCGCCCAACCTTTGGCGATGCCTCCGAAGTCCAGTTGCAGGCCGAGGGGCAGGTGGATGGTATGGGTCGCTTCGTCCCATTGAAGGGAGGTCAATGACGGGACGCCGGAGTGCAAAGCCTCCCGACTTTGTACCGAAGTCGGGAGACTTCGGCCTTCGTCGCGGACGAGGGAAAAATCCTGGTCGTAGCCTGCGGCGATGACGGCCTCGCCGATGGTGGGCGTCACGAGTCCTTCGGTCAGGCGTTCCGCGTCGAGGGCCGAACAGAAGACTTGCCAGAGCGCGTCGGAAACTTGGGTGGGCCGACCGGCCCGATTGAGCCGCGCCAGTTCGGAGTCCGCGCGGAAGCGGCTGAGGGTCTGCTCCCAATCTTCGAACCAGCGCGGCGCGTCGGAAAGTTGGGCCGGAGGCTGGTTCGAATCGATCTCCACGCAGGCGAGCATGTCGGCGCCCATGGCGCGGAAGGCAAGGCGATGGATCATTACGATCCGCCTGTGCCTCCGCCGCCGCGGTTCCTGCCGCCTCCGCCGCCATTTTGCGCGACTGTGGAGGAGGTTGGGGCGGGAGTGGGCGTCGCGCCGTCGCTGAACATGATCACCACTTGGGGCAGGGGGGTGGGCGTGAGCGCCGCAAAGGGAGCGGCCTCCGGCAATATGTCCGCTTCGGCTTGTTGAGCCGCGGCCTTCTCTTCAGCCTTGACGCGATCGGGGCTGGCGAACGAATTCCACAATACGAGGGTGAGCATCAAGATCAGGGATACGATGGCGATCTGAATATCGTTCCAATTTTTTGCGTTGGGTTTAGCGGCCATTCATTTCTCCGTTAGTCGTCATCGCCGCCGCCATCGTCGTCGTGGTCATCGTCGCCGCCTCCGCCGCCAGAGTCGCCTTTGCCTTGATCTCCTCCCGAATTACTGGACGAGGAAGAAGAGGAGGAAGAGGAGGCCGCAACTACGGTGGGTGCCGGGGCCATCACCACCGAGAGGATCATCCCTTGCGGGCTGACGTACACCATGTCGCCAGGGATGAATTTAACAAGGTAGGCTTGCGCGCCGTTGAAGAGGGAGGTTTCCACGCTCAACAGGTCGTTGCGGCCCAGGATTTGCGCGGCCAGGGCGGCGGCCTGTTCGGGGGTGAGCGTAACCGACTGGGTGGGCGCGGGAAGCGCCGTGGCGGCGGGAAGTTCCTCCACCACAGCCGCCGGTTCTTCGGTTTGGGCGGCGGCCTGGTCTTGTTTGTTCTGGTAGGCGGAAACGACGCCAGCCAAAACCGCCATCATGAAGGCGGTTAAAACAGCCGAGATGAATAACGCGCTTTTTCTCATTTTTTCTCTCCTGTGTGCTAGTTACTTGTCAAGTCGCCGGCAGGCGGGAAAAGTTACGGCTGGTTTAGATGAGATTACGGTGAGTGTCGCCGAGGGAGGCCGGATGCCTGCGCCGGTTTTTGTTTTATAATCCTCCGCATGAAACTCACATTCCCCCGCGTATTGATCGCCGGCGCGCTGGTCATTTTGCTGGCGGTCGGCGTCTATTTCATCCCTCCCGTGCATGACCGGCTGGCATGGCGATTGGAGGAACTGCGCAACAAGGTTTACTACTTTTTCAATCCGCCGGAGGACGCGGCCTTTCAGCCTTCTCAACAGGAGCAAGTTCAACTGGCGACCATCGTGGCCGCGACCATGAAAGCCTACGAGACGCCTCTCGCGCCGACCGCGACGGACACCCCGCTCCCGGCGGGCGCGCCCACCTTCCCGCCGACGGTCACGCCGACGCCCCTGCCGGGTCTGGTCCAACTTGAGGGAATCCGCTACGAGCATCAGCACGGACGCATCAATTATTGCGGGCCGGCCAATTTCTCGATGGCTCTCAATTATTGGGGTTGGTTTGGCGACCGCGACACCATCGGCAAAGCCCTCAAGCCGAGTAACAAAGACAAGAATATCATGCCGTATGAGTTCCAGGATTACATTCGCGAGAATATCCCCGACCTTACCTCCATCATCCGATATGGCGGCGACATTGAATTGTTGAAGCGCATGGTAGCGGGAGGTTTTCCTGTTGTGATTGAAAAGGGTATCTACGATGATGATTTGAATGGCAACTATAGCTGGATGGGACATTATGCCTTTGTCACCGGTTACGACGAGACAAAAAAGGAACTCATCTACCAGGATTCTCTCCAACCAGAAGGCGGCTCGCCCGGTCGTGATCGTCATATTAGTTATGATGAGGTCAATCGAGGTTGGCGCGCGTTCAATTATGTATTTATTGTGGTGTATCCCTACGCTCGTGAAGCGGAAGTGATAAATTTGCTTGGTAATTACGTGGACGATTCGTGGGCTTCGCGTCACGCGCTCGAAGCGGCGCAGACCGACATCCAGTCGCTCAAAGCGGTGGAGGAGTATTTCGCCTGGTTCAATGCGGGGACGAGTCACGTCGCCTTGCAAGAATACGCGGATGCAGCCACGGCCTACGATTACGCCTTTCAGTTGTATGCCGACCTCCCAAAGGATGACAGTATCCGCCCGTACCGAATGATGTGGTACCAGACCGGTCCTTACAAGGCTTACTTTTATAGCGGTCGCTACGCGGATGTGCTCAACCTTGCTAATTTAACTCTTAAGGCTATGCCCGAGCCGATCCTGGAGGAGAGTCTCTATTGGCGCGGTCAGGCCGAGTACATGCTCGGCGACACCGCCGCCGCCATCCGCGATTATCGAGCCGCGCTAGCCATCCATCCCGGCTGGGGGCCGGCGGTGGTCGCGTTGCAGGATTTGGGGGTCGCTCCGTAGTCTGCTAGTCAGATAGTCGAATAGCCTGATAGTCTCTACCAAACGGCCTGAATACTTCTTATCAGGCCGTTTGATTTATTTGACGATGAACCATAATGCCATTAGACTATGAGACTAAGCGACTATGAAACCATGAAACTCCTCCACTTCTCCGACGCCCACATAGACATGGCCAATTATGGCCGCCACGACCCCGCCACGGGACTGCCCATCCGCGTCCTCGATTTCCTCAAGTCGCTGGATACGATCGTGGACGCGGCGATTGACGAAAAGGTGGAGATGGTCATCTTTGCGGGGGACGCGTACAAGGATCGCTCGCCCGCGCCGACCTTTCAACGCGAGTGGGGCAAGCGCATCGTGCGACTCTCGCAGGCGAAAATTCCCACCCTGCTTTTGGTCGGCAACCATGACCTTTCTCCCGCCATCGGACGCGCGCATGCCATCCAGGAATTCGACACGTTACAAGTGCCGTACGTGCGCGTGTTGGAGCGACCGCAATTTTTGACCCCCGCCGATCTGTGGAACTTGCCCGTGCAGGTGATCGCCATGCCGTGGATCGCGCGCTCCGGTTTGATGGCTGCCACCGGCGAGACGAACGCGGGCGAGGCCTTCGCGCGGGTGGAGGAGAACATCGCCAACCTGGTCGAGGGTTGGATCGCGGAGGCTGACCCGTCGTTACCGCTGATTTTGACCGCGCACGCCTCGGTGGAGGGCGCGAAATATGGCGGCGAAAGATTGGTGATGTTGGGCAACGACTTGGCGCTTTCCGCTTCGATGGTGAAAAACCGAAAACTGGATTACGTCGCGCTCGGTCACATTCACAAACCGCAGAATTTGAACGAGGGGATGCACCCGCCTGTCGTCTATCCCGGCTCCATCGAGCGCGTGGACTTTGGCGAGGCGCTGGACGATAAGTTCTTCGTGGTGGCCGAGGTGACGCGCGGCGCGACGAAGGTGGAGTGGCGAAAGCTCGAAGGGACACGCCCGTTTGTGGAGCGGCGCGCCCGCCTCGAGTCGAGCGAGAACGTGACCGAGAGGTTGAAGGCCGCGCTTCCGAAGGTCAAGGAATTGGAGGGCGCCATCGTCAAGTTGACGGTGGAATATCCGCGCGAGTGGGACGCGTTGATTGACGAGGCCGCGCTGCGCAAGCACGCGGAGGGCGCGTTTGAATTTCACCTGGCGAGGCGTCCGCAGGTCGAGGCGCGCGCGCGTCTCTCCGCCGATCAATCTGTGAGCAGTTTGTCGCCGCTCGAATTATTGGAAACGTACTGGCTTTCCACCAAGGGGGAAGCCGGCGACCTGGCCGCGCTCAAACAACTGGCGCAGGAAATCTTATCGGACGATACCGAGGCGTGATCGCGCCTGACACTTTTTGGATTGTTCAGGGTTTTCTTCTTTAGGAATGTAGTCAAGGAGTTGCGCAACACGCGGCGAGCATTCGCCAATGACCAATCGTCAATCAAAGATCGTAAATCGAGGAGTACTCATGTCGCCCCAACAGTCCAAACGCTATCGCTGGTTCGTGGTCGTTGTGTTCTTCCTCTTCATGCTCCTGCACCAGACCGACAAATTGATGATCGGCCCGATGCAGTCCGATATTCTGGCGGAGTTCAATATCACCGTGAAGGAATGGGGCTTCATCAATTCCGGCGCGTTGTTGATTGGCACCTTGCTCTATCCTCTCTGGGGCTATCTTTATGATCGCTACGCGCGCGCCAAACTTCTTGCGCTGGCCTCCTTTATCTGGGGCGCGACCACCTGGGTCAGCGCCATCGCGCCGAACTACAAAGCCTTCCTCGTGACGCGCGCCTCCACCGGCATTGACGATTCCTCTTACCCAGGTCTCTACTCGCTCATCGCGGACTACTTCGCCCCCAACCTGCGCGGCAAAATTTACGGCGTACTTCAGCTGGCGCAACCCATCGGCTATCTGGTCGGGATGATCATGGCGCTGATGGTCGCGGATGCCATTGGCGGCTGGCGCTCCGCATTCTACATCACCGGCTCGCTGGGATTGGTCATCGCCGTCATGATCTACTTTGGCGTGAAGGAAATGCCGCGCGGCGAGGCCGAGCCGGAGTTCGAGGGCAAAAGCGCGGAAGCCATTGGGCAGTTCCACTTCTCGTGGGCCGAGGCGGGAGAGATCTTCCGCAAACCCACCATGTGGTTCGTTTTCTTGCAGGGTTTTGCGGGCGTCTTCCCCTGGAATGTCATCACTTACTTCTTCTTTGGCTACCTGATGAGCGAGCGCGGTTATGATAATGACAGCGTTCTCTTTACCATGGCTCCGGTCATTCTTATCCTCGCGGCGGGTTACTTCGTCGGCGGCTACTTCGGCGACTTGCTCTTCAAGCGTACCAACAAGGGCCGCATCATCGTATCGAGCGCGGGGGTCATTCTCGGCGCGATCTTCCTTTTCCTCGCCATCAACACGCCCATTGAAGACAAAAACACCTTCTTCGTCTGGATGTGCCTCACCGCCATCTTCATGCCTCTCTCCTCGCCCAACGTCATCGCCACAGTCTACGACATCACGGTTCCCGAAGTCCGCTCCACGGCGCAGGCGGTGGAATACTTCATCGAGAACATCGGCGCGGTCGCCGCGCCGGCTTTGGCGGGCATCATCGCCTACGATTATGGTCAGGGCAACGCCATCCTGTGGATCTGCATCACTGCCTGGCTGATCTGTTTCGTCATTTACCTCGGCGCGCTCTTCACCATTGACAAGGATATTCACAACCTGCGCGCCCAACTCGCCGACCGCGCGAAGGCGATGTAACGCAAAATTTTCGTCATTGCGAGCCGCGAAGCGGCGAAGCAATCTCCTCGAACGCGGGGATTGCTTCGCTCCGCTCGCAATGACGGACATCCGGTTATGAACATCATCCAACTCGACTTCTCGAACAAAAGGCAGGTGAGGGACTTCCTCGACCTGCCTTTCTCCATCTACCGCGACATCCCGCAATGGGTTCCTCCTCTGCTGATGGATGAACGCCTCCGACTTAACCCGAAGCGGTTTCCGTTTTACCGGCATTCGCGCGCCTCGTTCTTTCTCGCCTATGCAGGGACGCGTCCGTTGGGCCGGCTGGCTGTTATCAACAACCGCAACTTCAACGACTACAACCAAACGAAGACGGCTTTCTTCTACCTCTTCGAGTGTGAAAACGATCGGGCGGCCGCGTCCGCTCTGTTCGACGCGGGATTCGCCTGGGCGCGCGCCGAGGGCTTGACCGAGATCGTCGGCCCGAAAGGGTTCACCCCGCTGGATGGGTTCGGTCTGCTCGTGAAAGGATTCGACCATCGCCCCGCGTTTGGGCTTCCATACAATCCTGCTTATTATCCAGGGTTGATCGAGGCGCAGGGATTTCAGCCGTATCGCGACGCGGTCTCCGGCTATCTGGGTCCGCACATCCAATTCCCACCGCGCGTCCACGAACTGGCCGAGCGCATCGCTCAACGCCGCGGACTGCGCATCGCGCGTTATCGCACACGCGCCGATCTGCGCGACTTGGTTGCCAACCTCAAAGATCTGTACAACAATGCCCTGCGTGGCACGGCGGGCAACGCCCCGCTTACCGACGAGGAGGCGCGTACTCTCGGCAATCAAATGCTGTGGTTCGCCGACCCGAAACTGATCAAGATCGTGATGAAGGATGACCAGCCCGTTGGTTTTCTGTTGGCATATCCCGATCTTTCCGCGGCGCTGCAAAAAACGCGTGGACGCCTCTTCCCCTTCGGCTGGCTGACCCTCCTGCGCGAACTCCGCCACACCGACTGGATCAACATCAACGGCGCGGGTCTGCTCCCCGAATATCGCGGCTCCGGCGGGACGGCCATTTTGTACAGTGAGATGTTCAAGTCCGTTGTGGAGAATCCTCGCTACCGTCACGCCGACGTGGTGCAAATCGGCACGGAGAACGAGAACATGCAGCGCGAGATGGAAAATTTTGGGGTGGATTTCTACAAGATGCACCGCGCCTATCGGCGCGATCTTTGAATCCCTTGAGTTGTTTGTCGCATGACGACATTAGAGAGCGTCTTCTACGCTCGTTATATAATCAGTAGTTCACGAAAGCGCGTATTAGGCGGTCTCTACCGCCGTATTTGCGCAAGAGAGCGCAAATTACACGTGACTTTCGTGATCTACTGATAATACCCACGGTCCCAAATTGCTGTGCGGTTATGGCTATTCTCCGCCTGTCCCCTTCATGCCTTGCTCCACATTTTTCTGATCCTTGCGCAGTTTGGCAAAGGCGATCTCCCTCACGGCCAGAGGTATTTTGCTGATGGGTTTGTCGCTGCACAAGGCCAGCAGGTAGGCCAACGAGCATTTTTCTAAAATTTCCACGTTATGCGCGGCGCGCTCCATGTCGTGACCGAAAATCAGCGCGCCGTGGTTCTTCATGATGAAGGCGTTGTTGTGATTTTTGACATGCCTCGCGATCGTCTTCGCCAGGGATGTGGCGCCCGAGGGCGCGTAGGGAATGATGTCCACCGTCCGCCCGAGGAAGCGCGCCTGCTCATCGAACAAGGCAGGGATCGACGCGTTGATGATCGAAAGGGCGGAGGCATAAACCTGGTGGGTATGCGCCGCCGCATTCACGTCCGCGCGCGCCCGGTAGATCGCCGCGTGCATGGCGCTCTCCACCGAGGGTTTGCGCGCGCCCTCGATCACGTTCAAGTTGAAATCGAGGACGCAAACATCCTGCGGGGTCATTTTGAAATAATCGTAGTTGGAGGGGGTGATGGCGAATGTCTTTCCTCCCGGCAGTCTCGCCGAGAGATTGCCTCCCGTCGCCATCAGGTATCCCTTGCGGGCCAAACTCTGGGCGGTATCCACAACCTGCTTTTTGTATGTGTCGAAAGTCTCCATGAAAACCTCGTCTAACAGACCCTACTAATGTAGACGCTGTAAAGACATATGCTCGAATCTTGACGCCGTGATTTTACAAAATATCATTTTTTCGTTCGTTCTTTTGCAGAGAATACGCTGAATGACGCATCCAACTAGAATAAACTCGGCTGGCTGGGTTGGGCTGGCAGGCTGGCGGCTTTCTCCTTCATCCACGTGGGCAATTTGATGGGCAGTCCCTTGAACGGATGCGGGAACGCCAGCGCGCCTTTTTGCAGCAACAACTTATTTCCCTCCGGCATTTTTTCGTGTTCCAAAACAAAGACGGGAACCCAATTATTTTTCAACGTCTCGGTCGCGCCGGCCCACGTGCCGCCCGTCTCCGCGTCCGACGCGACCACGATGGCGTAATCGGCGAGGCAGTAGATGAGTCGATTCCGCCCCATCGCCGCGCCGACGGAGAATCCCGCGTTGGGACTGTACGGCGTGACCAGACATAAATCTCCCCGACGTAACGCTTCTTTCGGACCTCGAACGGCTCGCTCCAAACTATCCGCCAGCACGCCCACGGCGGTTCCGCGCGCCTCCAAAGCGGACTCTGCGCTGATCGTATCCACGCCCTTCGCGCCGCCCGAATACAACACCTGCCCCGACATCCCGCACGCGTTCCCCACGAAACGCGCGCACTCCTGTCCAGCCTCGTCCAAGTGACGCGAACCGACCACTGCGATCCCAGGCTGTCCGAGCAAAGCCTTCTCTCCCGCGTAAAACAAAACCGCGGGCGCGGAGTCTTTTAATCGCTGGCGATATTTTTCGGGATAATCCGCGTCGGCGCGGGTGAGGGGGAAGATGCCGAGGGAGGAGAGGCGGGAGAGGTTCGGTTGAATGTCGCGGGATAGGAGATAGGAGATGCGAGATAGGAGGTCGGGGTCGAGGTCGATTTTGGAGCGCAGGTCAGACTCAGAGAGGGCTGGCAGGTCGGAGGGTCGAAGCGACGCGGCTTGCATTTTCCGCACAAGCGGATTCCATTCGCGCAGGGTCAACGGCTTGACAGAGTCGTCGTCCAGCCCGAGTTGGGAGCAGAGGAGGAGCAGGGTGAGGGAGTCGGGGGAAAGTGTCATGGGTCAGGTGTCAGGTTGCAAGTTACGTGTTCCGTATTCCGTGTCTACGTGTCAACGTGTGTACTTTGTGTACCTGCATTACGCGTCGGCGTGAATCGTGCGGGTGAGCGTCAACACATTTACACGGGCGGCTTTGCTTCGGATGAGAACTTTTGTGATCTCTTCGAGCGTCGCGCCTGAGTCGAAGAGATCGTCTACGAGAAGAATTTGTTTTCCATTTATAACATTGTTCAGTGCGAATGCGCCTGCCACATTGTCGCGCTTTTGCGGGAGGGTCCGCATTTCCTTTTGCGGTTTGGTCTGGCGCGTTTTGACGACACAGGGTTGGACGGGTTTATCCACCGCGCCCGATAGCGCCTTGCAAAATTCATGCACGGGACTGAACTCGCGCGGCGTGGAGGACGGCACGGGGACGATGAGGTCGAACTGATTCATTTCAGGATGCGCGGCGAACAGGGCGCGAGTCTGTTCGATGAGTTTGGGAAGAACCGACGCGTCCGATTCGTATTTGAGACGATAGACGAGATCGCCGACGCCGCTGCGGTTCCAGTCCGCGCCTTTGAAGCCGCTGTGAAAGTCGAGGGCAAAGCCCGCGCTCCAACTGCCTTTGATGGGGCGGGGGTGGGAGGAGGAGAGGAAGGAGGAAATGGAATCGGGCGCAGAGGCTTCCGAGTTCTCCGAGAACTCGGAAGCCTGATACCCCGCGGCCACGCATTTGATGACATTGAAATCAATCTCATCTGGCAGGAGGGCTTTGATGGGCGAAAGGTATTGCGTCGAGCCGACCTTTTGAACCGCTTTCTCGATTTTCACGCGCACATCGTCTGACACGACCTGTTCCACTTTCAATTTTCTAGCAGCGATCAATTGCGCGAGATGGCCGTAGATTGTGGTCACGGCAAAACCGCGTTCACGCGCGATCTGTTCGGGCTTCATTCCATCCGCGAATAATTTCGCGGTGTACTCCACCGTCCCGCCCGCGTCGAGTTTGGCTTTGGCCTTTTTGATTTCAGTTGACTGAAGAGACTTCGGAAGTCTCAGGGTGATGCTTTCCTTTTGCTGGATGGCATGTTCGCCGCGCGGGGTCAGGCTTAAAATCGGATATTCACCGCCGATGACCTTGATGTATTTCATCTCCACCAGTTGTTGGATCAGACCTTCGATGTCGCTCTGCTTGACGACCGCCAGCCTGCCGTAATACACGTTCTTGTCGTGATGAAATTTGAGGATGTCCTGCGCCTTCGAGCCGTGCAAAATTTGCGCCAACTTTTCGCGCCCCACCTTGATCTTGACGCGGCGGATGCAATCCAGAATCACCAGCGCGGCGCGCTCCGCATGGGACATTTGCTCCACGTTTCCAGCCGCGCCTTCGGGCATGGACTTCCGCGACTCACAATTGTCGCAACAGACGGGCGCGTCGGGGTTGGCGGTGTCGCCGAAATGCTTCAACACGATTCGGCGGCGGCAGGCGTTGGTCTCGGCGTAATTGATCATGTGGTCGAGTTGCTCAAAACGATGCGCGGTGTGCTGTTCGCTCCGATGCGCGGCCTGCTGGACTGCGAGCGGATCCCATACCCCGCGCCTGAGCAACATCCGCACGTTGTCGTCGCCGAGATGTTCGAGCGCGCCGACGCGTTCGAGTTCAGCAAGCCCCACCTTGATTTTGACGGGATGCAAATCCGTGCGGCGCTGGAAGTCATCGGTGGTCAGCCAGATTTCATCGTTCACATTTCCGAGGGCGCGGTAGAGCAGCTGCAACTCGTCGGGCGAGACAACGCTGCTTTGGATGAAGAATTCCTGCAAGGCGCGATCCTGCGGGTCGTAGAGCAGGACGACGCGGGCGGGCAGACCATCGCGGCCGGCGCGACCCGCCTCCTGGTAATATGCTTCGAGCGAACCTGGCAGAGAGTAGTGAATCACCTGACGCACATCGGCGCGGTCAATGCCCATCCCGAAGGCGTTGGTCGCCGCGATGACGGGAGTCGAGCCGTTGATGAAGCGATCTTGAATCCGTGCGCGGTCTTCGGGGAGGAGTCCCGCGTGATAATACTCGGCTTGCAGTTTGCAGACCACGCGCACGAACTCGGCGACTTCCTCCGCGTCACGGCGTGTGCCTGTGTAGATGAGGGTGGCGCCTTGTATGCCCGAATTCAATTCGGGCGTACGAAGTAATTCATTCAACGCGCGGAGCTTGGCTTCGGGGTCGGCGATGTACTTCACTTCAAGCGTCAGGTTGGGACGGTTGAAGCCTGTGACGATTCGTTTGGTGGAGGCGGGCAGACCGAGCAGGCGCACGATCTCATCCTGCACTTTGGGGGTAGCGGTGGCGGTCAACGCGACGGTGAGCGGATCCCCCAACTGACGGCGCGCTTCGGCGATGTGGAGATAGTCGGGGCGGAAGTCGTGACCCCACTCCGAGATGCAATGAGCCTCGTCCACAGCGAGCAGACTAATGTCGGGGCGGGGCTTGCCCCCGCCCTCTTTGCCCCCGCCCACCCCGCCAAGCGAGCGGAGGAAGGTCACATTGCGGAGGCGTTCGGGCGCGACGTAGACCAGTCTATATTTCCCCTGCGCGAGGAGAGTCAAACGCTGTTGTTGTTCGGGGAGGGGAATGGCGCTGTTGATGAAGGTAGCGGGAATCTCTTTGCGGTTGAGAACGTCCACTTGGTCTTTCATCAGCGCAATGAGCGGCGAGATGACGAGAGTCAGGCCTTCGAGTTGGATGGCGGCGAATTGATAGATGAGCGACTTGCCCGCGCCCGTGGGCATGATGGCGAGGGTGTGATTTTTGTTGAGGAGACTCTGAATCGCCTCTTCCTGTCCCGCGCGAAACGCGTCGAAGCCGAAGTGGGTGTGGAGGGAAGAGGCGAGTGACATGGACGAAGTATAAAACAAAAATCGCCCCGCCAAGATACCTGACGGGGCGATTTGATTATCGAGTGTTACACAACCGCGGGGCGAAATTTATACCCGTATACCAGATATATGCCGCGCTGGTCAGATCTTTGTGGCGCTGTAGACCCACCTTCATAGTCTTTGGGTTGATTATTATCCATAATAGAACTGAGTAGGCAGGAACTGTCGGATTCTGACTGGAATTATGAATGGTTTTTATGCTCGTCCAGCATGAGATGCTGCGACAAACAGCGGACGCGACCCCGCGTTTTCCAAGTTTGATCCTGCTGGGTTAGACGAAGATAAATGTGTGCGTCTGACGCGACGCGCCATTAGCAACCTGACTAACTATCCAAGTTTCCCACCAGTTTTTTGATGAACCTTCCTTGGTTCTCCCGTTTCCCAGTTCAGGGTAAGTTCGTGTTCTCCTTGGGCGATCTTGATTTCATGTACCCCAAACTCCGCGTGGACAAAGGGATTGTCGTAGCGCGGATAATCGCGCAAGGGGACTTCGACTCCGTCCGCGCTGAATCCGCCCTCCCAGCCGAATCGAATCAACCCGTTGGCGGGTGACCGATATTCGACATTTAACCCGCTGAAAGCGATCTCCGCGGCTGAGACTTTTTCCACGAAATCGGGGAATTCGCCATCCTCGGCTTTGCGTCCCATCTGGCAAATCCAGACGTTTTGCGCGCCGTCAGCGATGATTTCACGATCCATATCCTCAGGATTTTTGCGGATTGCAAAATCGGGAGGTTTTGCATTTGGAAGCCTGGAGACTCCCGAGTCCGTATTCCAGAAATATGGATTCTGCGAGCGCAGCCCCAGATAGCCTTCGCCTTTGCGGGCGAAGATCCAACCCTTCTTTTCAACCACTTCATCGAACTTATCCTTCGGAAACCATGCGTGCGTGAAGAAGTGTTTGATCGGCACATACAGCGCGGGGATTTTTTCGATGTTGTAGATCACGATGGCGACATTTTTATATTGCGCGGCTCTTGGCAAAAGTCCATTGCCAGCCCAATAATTTGGCGTGACACCTTCGATCTTCGCGGGATGCGTGGTGAAGCAGACCGCGTCCGCGCCGAGCGTTGCCTGCCAGATGTGCTGTTGGTCTCCGCCATAGCCTTTGCGATAATCCTGCGCAGTGGACAGCATGTAATCGGGCGTCTTGTAGGTGTAGAGGTTGACTTCTTCGCGGGTGTTACGGCATGCGTCGCGTTCGACGAAGCGTGCCAGCAACGGCAATCCGCCGATTGCATTGACCGCTTTCAGTAATCCGCGATAGGGTTTGAACGCGCTGAGGAATGAATTCTCCCACCAGTTGCAGGTGTCGAACATGCGCAGGGTGTTGGAGATCGTGCGCGGGTGGATGTAGGCTTCGAGCGTGAGGTAAAGCATCCCGTCTTCAAAGTTATCGGGATGGATGCCCCACTTTTCCATCTCGGCGAGTTTAATGCCCATGCGTTGGCGGTTTTCGTGGGACAAAATGGCATTTTGTCCTACAATCTCTACCGCCTTTGGGACGCGATAATTGCTCAAGGCAAACGCAATCGCGGACATGTTGTCGAATCCAGAGAACACGCCCATGCCGAACAGCAGTTTGGACGTGTCCGTCGTCCCTTCGTTGGACGCCCATTTTTTGGTGTTCTCGTAGGCTCGTCCGTGGGTGGAACCGAAGACGCCTTTGAATGAGTTCAACGCCATGTCGAGCAGGAGCAAGTCGAGCACCATCTCTGCTTTGCGGCGGATATCCTCATCAGCGGCGAAGTCGTAGAGCGCCAGCAGGGCGGTCAGGTCTTCGTCATAGTAGACGTGGGAAAGCCATTCGCTGAAGCCAGTGTGGAAACGCAGATCGAGCCAGCGCAGAATCCGCTTTCGGTTGAGTTCCACTTTCTGCCTGCCCGTTTCGCCAGAGTTGGGGAAAACTTCATCGGGATACATATGTCCCGCCAGATATGCGGCGGAGGTGTAGAGGATGTAATGGTTTTCCGTCCACGTGCAGAGGGAGTCCATGCCTGGTTCGTTGGGGAAGTATTTGAAGTTGAGGGCGGTGGCGCGCGCGCGTTGGAGAAGATCGTTGGTTAATGGAGAATGGTTAATGGCTGGAGCTCCATTATCCATTCTCCATTTTCCATCCAACATGTACAGCAATCTCAAAATTCCATGCAACACAAAGTCCGAGCAATCCTTGCGCGCATCAATGAAATCCAACGCGGCGTGGAAGATGCCTTCGTGCGGAGTCCCGCCTGCCGCCAGGCGCGCCAGTTCATGCCAGGCGGGTTTGGTATTTTCGGGCGCGGGATTCTTCAGGATGTGCTCGAAGAACGCGGCGCGGCGGGATTCGTAATCGGGGAGAAAAGGCCGATCGGAAAACGAATCAGGCTCGGGCTGAGTCGGATGCGTGGCTGGGGCGGGGGTGGAGGCGCGGACGCGGTAGTCGGGCTGGGTGTGGACGGTCATGTTGGTAAGTGGTGATTAGTGATTGGTAATTCATCCGAGTAGGATGTTAGTGAGTTCCTGTTTTTCGGAGTCGTCCACTGGCTCGTTGATGCGTTGACGCGCGAGCAGGATGTTGAGGCGGCGGTGGAGCGCGGGGGTGAGCGGGAAGCGCGCGGCAAAGATCAGCGCGAAGGCCAGCAGGACGATGGGCAGGAGCATGAAGATCAATCGCAGGACAAGCAGGAAGGTTTCGGATTGTGGCTGTTCGATGAGTTTGGTCGCGCCGTCCACAGTCTCCTGAATCGGTGGAACGTACCCCGCCCAGCCGATGGCGAGCGAGACGGCAAAGATCGCCAGCGCCGAACTGAATTTGCGGATGAACGTCACGAGCGCGGAATAGATCGCTTCGCGCCGTTCGCCGCTGCGGAGTTCGTCCACGTCGGGGATGTCTGGGAAGATGGCGTAGATCATCACTACGACACCGCCCGTGCCGAGACCGACGATGGAGGCGAAAACGTAAACCCAAAATGAAGCGGCATCTGGGCTGAGCAGAAAACTGAACAACATGGCTATGACCCAAATGCCAAGCCCGATGATATAGCCGCGCACTTTGCTGGTACGTTTGCTGTACGCCACGTAGAACGGCAGGGAGATGACTTGCGCGATGAGCAGCGCGCCGTTGACGAAACTGACTTCGCCGCTCCGCAAAAGATAATATTTGACGAAGTACGCCACGATGACGCTGACCGTATCAATGGCGACGAAGGCGAACAGATACATGGCAAGCGTATAAACGAAGGTGCGATTCTTGAACGGTTCGATGAATGCCCTGCGCCAGTCGAACGCTTCGGGCGGACGTTGGAATTCGGGGCGTTCCTTGACAGCGGCAACGGTGGCGATGAACGGCAACGCGAAGAACGCGCCGAAGACGAGCGCCATTACGATATAACCCATGTGGACATCGGGGAACGCTTTGACGATCTCCAGCGGAACCAGCGCGGCGACAATCGAAGAAAGCGTGGAAAAAAATATGCGGATGGAACTGAGCGATGAGCGTTCGTTATAGTCGAGCGTGATCTCGGAGTGCAGGGCGTTGTAATTGAGCATCACGATGCTGACCACGGTGGAGAAGAACAGGTAACTCAACACCACCGACACGAAGCGCGCGGTCTCGGATTCCATCTGGTACGGATAATACAACGCGAAAAACGAAAGGAAGATCAACGGGATGCCGATCAACAGGTACGGACGGCGGCGTCCCAATTTGGTGCGCGTGCGGTCGGCGATCAACCCTTCGAACGGGTCGGTAATGCTGTCATAGATTTTGCTGATGAGAATGACCGTCCCAGCCAGCGCGGGAGAGATGCGTATCACGTCGGTGAGAAAGATCAGGTAATAAAAACTGATGATGACCCCCGAACCGCCGCCGTAAATATCGCCCAGTCCGTAGCCGATCTTTGCCCACCAACTTAGTTTTTCGGTTTTCGTTTCCATGCGATTCTCCTTTGTCGAATGTCAAAAGTCGAAAGTCAATCGTTAGTCAGACTTTCGACCTTCGACTTTTGACCCGATATTGCCGAGCGATAAATTCCGTCCACTGCCGCCAGCACGGGCAGGGTGGATTCCGCGGGAATGAGAAACGGCTTATCGTCCAGAATCCATTTTGTGAAACCCGCGAGACTCCGTTGCAAAGCATGGACACCCCATTCGGGCGGGCGTTCTTTGCGGACTTTCACGCCGATGAATTTTACATGCGGGAGCGGACGGTCTGCATAGATGGCTGTACCCTTCTCGCCATACGCCTCGATCGTGACCTTTTGCTCGGTCGCCGCGACCATGCTTGATACTACGCTGATTAATGTCCCGCCGCTGGTATCGACGATGCCGTGAGTCAATGTGTCCACTTCCACATCGAAGATGGGAGTCTTTGCATAACCCATCGCAGAGGCAGGTTTTTCGCCCAACGCCCACAACGCCGAGTCCAAAAAGTGACTGCCCTGCGTGATGAGCGTCCCGCCGCCTGCCTGGGCGATGGTCTTGTGCCACGCCGCGCCGTCGAAATATCTTTGCGTGCGATGCCAGGGAATATTGACGCGGATGGAATGAATTCGCCCCAATGCCCCAGACTGGATCGCCCGCGCCAACGCGTAACATCCGCTGTCGTAGCGATACTGATAGTTCACGCCGACCTTTTGTCCTGCCACTGCTTTGACAAGTTGTTTTGCCTCTGCGAGAGTCCGCGTGACGGGCTTTTCCGCGAAGACGGGTTTGCCCGCCTCAACAGCCGCGAGAATCATTTCATAGTGAAGATGATGCGGCACAGCGAGATAGACCACATCCGCGGATGCCTTCGCCAGCATTTCGTTGTAATCCGTGAACACCTTCGGAATGCGATGACGTTTTGCAAAGCCCTGCGCCCGTTCCGCATTGACATCACAGCAAGCGGAGAGATTCACCTGCGGCACAAATCTGCTGACCAGCGCGGTGAATCCAGCGATGTCACCGCAACCGACGATGGCAAGATTTAGTTTTTTCATTGGGTCACCCATTCCAACCCGCGCCGCAAAATTTTCTGATAAGTCAAATTGCTCATCGTCGTGGAAGTATGCCCTGGCACGGCATAGCAGACTTTGCCTTTGCCATAACGATACGTCCACACCACGGGAATATCCCTGCCTTCGTGCTTTGCCGTGAAATGGACTTCGATGCTCGGTTCCAGTTCGTGGATGTACAGTTCGTCTTTGACAACAAAGTTTTCAATGCCAGCAAAGACATCATCCCTCACTTTTTGTACTTTAAAATTTTCCACCTTGCCATGACCGATGAATCGTCCACCGAGAATTTTGAAATAAGGCATGGTTTGTTTGAAAGATGCCGTCGCCGCGTGAACGGCGAGAATCCCGCCGCCGTTGCGGACGAAATTGTCCAGCCGTTTGAGCGCCGAATCTGAAATGGTCTTGTGGTGATAATGTAAAACCATCGCTGAAAACATGCTCAAATCAACAGGCAGTTTTTCCAATGATCTTACATGCTCAAATGAAAAACCTTGCAACTTTCGTAAAGAGTTGCGCAAAATCATCCGTCCCCACAATGGCGGGTGAAAAACGCCATCAGTCACAAGAAGAACTTTTTGCATTTCACTTCTCACTTTTCACTTCTTTCAAAATCGCCGCTTCAGGCCTGTCCTTGTAAAACTCATCCAGCGGATAACAACCGCTCACGAGTCCATGTCGCGGCGCGGTGGTGCAATCGCTGAACGTGCGGCAGATGCGTTTGCGCTGGAGCGGTTTGCCTTCGAGTACGTCCGCGCACATTTCGGGATACGTCAGCGCCATGCGCCCGATGCCAACAAAATCCGCTTTGCCCGTGCGGATCACATTTTGCGCCACGTTGGGCAACCATTCCTGCAAGTACGAATATCCCGTCCCAACAACGCACAGGTTCGGGTGCTTCGCTTTCAATTCTGCCGTTGCGTTGATGAGACGCGCCACGCCGACGAGCGGATCTTCGGGAGGCTGGTATCCATCCGATGGAGGAAACAGCGCGGGACGTTGGATGTGCGGGACATAATACGGACTGCCTGCCGTGATGTTGACGAGTTTGACGCCCAACGCTTCACACTGACCGAGGAACTGGTTCGGTTCCGAGAGATCGATTCCTACGCCTGAGCCGTCGCCGCCGAAGGCGTAGGGGTAATTGGTGATTGGTAATTGGCTTTCTGGAATGCCGATGTTGTCCGCCCCAGGTTTGAAGGGGATGAAGTCGAAGGCGGAAAGACGGACTCCGATCTCCAGGCCTGGCGCTTCGGCGCGGATGCCGTTCACGATCTCGCGCAGGAAGCGGGTGCGATTCTCGAAACTGCCGCCATACTTTCCTTTGCGATCCACGGCGCTGAGGAACTCGTGACCGAGATAGCCGTGGCAATGTTTGACATCCACAAACTGGAAGCCTGCTTTTTGCGCGAGTTTCGCGGCGCGGACGTAATCTTCGATCAGCCGTTCGATGTCATCATCGCTCATCACGGGATAGTCAGCGGGCAAGCCGAACTTTCGATTGAGGATCGGGTGGGGATAGAGAATTTGCGGCTCTATCCGTTTTTTGTTGTTCGGGCGGCAGAAGCGCCCAGAGTGAGTCAACTGCAAGCCGATGAACAAGTCATCGGCGTTCCAGCGGACGGCATGAGCGCGGATGAGACTCTCGCGTAGTTTCGCGATGCCTGGAAGATTGGTTTCATTGATGATAAGTTGATTGGGGTTGGCGCGTCCATCCGCGCGGACGGCGGCGGCTTCCCCGCCCCAGATGAGTTTCGCCCCGCTTTGACCGAATCGTTCCCAGCGGCGGGTGACCAGTTCGGTAGGTTTACCGTCGGTGGTAGCGTCCCAGCCTTCCATGGGGAGGATGCAGAAGCGATTGGAGATTAGAGATTGGTAATTAGTAATTGGTAAGTGATAGGGCTGCGCAAGGGAAGATACAGGGGCAGGAAGAAGTTCGGAATCAAAATCAAGATGAATACCAAGAGATTGAATGTACTCGGAAAACTGTTGAGGAGTACGGAGTTGAGCAATGCGCGTGTACATAATTACCAATTACCATTTACCAGTTGTTCGAGGATGTTTTGCAGGATGGGAATGTCGGAGGCGGGGCGGGTGGGGCTTTGGGGATGGGTGTGGTCGCACGCGATCCAGCCGCGGAGTTTGAGGAATTGGGCGGCGGTGTGTTTGTAGGCAGGGACGGGATTGCGGAAGGCGAAGAAACCGAGATATTGCAAAACATCATTGAGTTCGTAGAAGCGCGGATCGCCTTCGAGCCAATAGCGGTCACGCAGTGCGAAATAATCGGGGGCAAAAGTGGAAAGGCCGAGCAGGTAGTCTGAGCCGTACATGACCATGTCTATGGCAAGATCATTGCCAGTATAAACCTTAAAATCGGGGCGAACCTTGTCGCGCAGGGCGAGCCTATCCCATTCAAGTTGACGGCTGAGGGAGGAGTGTTTCGCGCCGATGCACTGCGGGATGCCGAGCAAGCCTTCGTAGGTGGCGAGATCATAAATCTTGCCGAAGGGCGCGAACATCGTCCCGAGTTCGAAGGCGATGAAGCGCGGGGCGATGCGGCCAAAGTCTGCGTAGGCGGCGAGGAGTTGGTCGGAGGGCAGCCCCGTCAGCCCGAAGGATTGGAAGATGGTCGGAATCCCGCCGAAGGTTTGGATCAACTCGATTTGGCGGCGATACGGCTCGGGGTCGAAGGAGGCGTTTGCCCGGGAGGAGACAAATGCCCCTGCGGTGAACGTCCGCCCGGAGAGGGTATCGCGCGTGCGGCGCAGGACATCCACACGCGTTTCTTCGTCTATCAGATTGACATACCCCGTGTCCATGTTGACGGCGGGAGTCAGCCCGGCCTCAGCCGTGCGCGCGACGTGCGCGCAAAAGGCATCCCAATCAACACTGCCATCGGCGCGGAAGGGCAGGAGGATGGCGGAGATGCCTTCGATTCTACGGTTGGGGCGGATGGCTCTCATACGTTGGCTCTTTTTGTTCCCGAAAATTAATGCGCGATCAATTGTTTCATTACTGCCCAGATCTTTTCCAATCCCTTCTGAATACTTTCAACGGAGTTGGCATATGAAAGCCGCAGGTAGCCCTCGCCGTAACTTCCAAACGAGGAACCAGGCAGCAGAGCCACGCCCGCCTTTTCCAAAATGAGATTGGCAAGGCCAGTAGAACTCATGCCCGTGCCAGTGATGTTCGGGAAGACGTAGAACGCGCCCTGCGGTTTCTGGCACGCGAAGCCAGGGATGGCATTCAGCCCATCCACGATCACGTTCCGTCGGCGCTGATATTCCGCCACCATCACGTTCACCATATCCTGCGGACCAGTCACGGCTTCGAGTCCCGCGAATTGCGTGAAGTGCGCGGTCGAGCCGATGGAGTGAGTCAGCAACAGGTCCACGCGGGCCGCGAGTTCGCGCGGCATGATTCCGTAGCCCAGCCGCCAGCCCGTCATCGAGTAGGTCTTCGAGAAGCCGTCCACAATGATGGTGCGTTCCTTCATACCAGGCAGCGCGGCTATCGAAGGCGCGGTCAGCCCATCGTAAATGATGCGCGCGTAGATCTCATCGGACATCACCCAGCAATCATATTTTTCCGCTTGCGCGGCGATGTGCTCCAGATCCGCGGGCGGGATGACTCCGCCCGTCGGGTTGCTGGGCGAGTTGATGATGATGAGTTTCGTCCGCTCGTTGATGAGTTGATCGAATGCGGCCAGGTCGAACGAAAAACTATTTTTCTCCAACAGCGGGACCGCGACGGGGATTCCGCCCGCGACCTTGATCATCGCCTCGTAGGTGGGGAAACCAGGGTTTGGATAAATGACCTCGTCGCCTGGTTCGACCAGCGCCAAGGTGGGAAAGAAGAGATTTGGCTTCCCGCCTGGGCTGACAACGACTTCGTCCGCTTCAAACTGGACCCCGCGGCGGGTTCCGCTATCTTGGGCGATCGCCTCCCTGAGGGAGGTCATCCCCGCGGGCGGCGTGTAGCGCGTCTTGCCTGAGCGGATGGCCTGAATGCCTGCCTCGGCGACGTTCTCGAACGTGGCGTAATCGGGCTGTCCGATTTCAAGGTGGATGATCTCGCGTCCCTGCGCTTCGAGTTGGGTGGCGCGCGCCAAAACTTGATACGCGCCTTCGGGTTTGAGATGAGCGGTACGATTGGCAAATGTCATGGGGACTCCAATTCTTAGCCATGGATTACACGGATTTTCACTGAATGGGTTTAAAAAATCTGTGTCATCTGTGAAATCTGTGGCTGGAAATTCTTTTAGAACCTATCTCTAAACCTTGAGTAAAGTGTAAAATGTAAGCATGAA
>CAZVAX010000067.1:0-22960 GCA_964625215.1 uncultured Anaerolineaceae bacterium
GTTGTGTTCATGCTTACATTTTACACTTTACTCAAGGTTTAGAGATAGGTTCTTATTCTCTTTAAAATATAGATTGCAATAATTGCATGTGTCAAACAATTCCATCATTTCCCCAGAAAAAATTTGTCTAGCGCGATTTGCCTGTAATTTTGTGGATTGTTCCAACCAAATAGGTATTAATGTCGAGAGACCTTGTTCTCTCAAGGAACCAATTACTGCTCCGTCTTGCTCAACATCACAACAAAACGTAAATTCTCCACATTGGTTGATAGAAATATAATTGAGATTCAAAGCAGGACAAAAGTTCACGCCGCCGTGAGTAAATAGAGCGCTGGTCGCTATCACATTGATCTTCGCTTCTTCCTGCAATGACAGGATTTGCTGATAAGTTTGTAGCAACTCATCGTCGGTCAAAACCAAGTGTCGATTCCAAGGTGTGGGGATTGTTCCAGCAAAGCGAATGCTTTTTGCGCCTAACTTTTCTGCCAACTCAACCAATGCTCGCACATCATCTTTGTTCTTCTGATTTAGGCTACTTTTTATCTCTACGCGATAACCATCATCAATATATCTTCGTACTGTTTCTGAAGCTTTTTCAAAAGCGCCTCTCCTGCCGCGTAATTCATCGTGCAAAGCAGGAGAAGAGCCATCAATACTTACTCCTACGCCTGTAAACTTCTCGCGGAAATGCCTCATCAAGGGTAAATAAGGCTCTGCGCGATAACCGTGAGTAATCAAGTTCCATGAATAACCGTAACCAACAACCTTCTCAACAAGTTTCGGAAATTCAGGGTGAAGGTGTGGTTCGCCACCTGTAAGACAAACATGTCGCGCTCCAAACGGCATGGCTTGAGTCGGCAACTTATCCAGTAATTCAATTGGAAAATCTTCCCGTTTTCTCGGAAAGCCTTGAATGCAATGCTGACAATGAAAATCGCAACGGTGAGTTACGGTTATGGTTATTTGACTTAACACTGGTTCATCTCTTTGGGCGGCCACGGCGGGATTGAAATCCGTTTTCAGTTTATGAAATTCCTTCGGGCTCCGCGTTAGCCCCGAAGGGGCTTCCATGTACTGAGGCGGGGATTTGAATCCCCCGCCGACGTTTATCCATCCACCTTCTTCTTTTTCGCGGCAGGCTTCTTCGCCTTCGGGGACGACGTCGCTGTAGTTTTTTTGCTCGCAGTTTTCTTTTCGGCAGGCATTTTTGCCTCCGTCTTCTTCACGGTCACGCGCTTCTTCTTTCCTCTTTCTTCTTTCTTCTCTTCTTCCACCTTCGGCGCGAACATCTCATCAAACTTTCTTTGCACAGACTCCGCCCCCGCTCCATTCAATGCCCCATTAACCATTCTCCATTCTCCACCATCCACGAATCGAAAATCCAGGAACGTGTGACACTTGTACGCGCCCAATTCCACATACAATCCCTGCTCACGCATCTCGCGGCACGAGCGGATATATTCCAGCTTCGTAATCCCATCGCGGAAAATGACATACCCATCGCTCGGCAATCCCAATCCCTCCGCCAGCGACTTCTGCCGCAACTGCCCATTCTCCAAATATGCCGCAGACGTTTTGATCCAGCCGTGCGTATCCGCAAACTTATTATGATAAATCACCAGCCCGCGCTCCTCCATCCGCTTATCCGCTTCATATCCGCTGGTCACGTTTGAATACGCAAACACATTCTCATCCACGCCCCCTTCTGGCGTAAACAGATCGTACAGGAAGAAATTCTCCACGCCCGCGAAGACGCGGCGGCGATGGAGCAGCGGCGAGATGATCTGCTCGTGGTAGCGGACGAAGCCCTCGTCGGCGGTCTCGTCCCATTTGGCGCGGCGGTACTCCATCCCATATTTTTCGTGGAAGCCCTCCACCTGTCCGTGGCCGAACATCGGCAGGCCAGGCAACGTCGAGAGCAGCACGCACACGCCGAAATATTTGTCCGCTTTGCCGAACTGCTCGACGGCGGTCTTTTCATCTGGATTGTTCATGAAGTTGACATATCTCTGCAAAATGCGCGCGTCGAACTCCAGCGTGTTCTTGATCGCCATGCGATACTTGGCGTTGTCCTCGTCCCTCAGCATGTGCATGAACGCGGAGTTATACACGCGGTGCATGCCCAGCGTGCGGACGAAGTATCCCTCCATCAGCCAAAACGCTTCGGCGAGCAGTAACGTATCGGGGACTTCCACCGCGACGCGGTCCACGACCTCGCGCCAGAATTCCTCGGGCATGGCCGCTTCAAACTCGGACCTTGAAATGCCGCGCTCCGCCCGTGACGGGATCGCGCCGCCCGCGCCTGGTTCGGGGAACCACAAGCGTTGGATGTGCTTCTTCGCCAGTGTCATCGCCGCGTCGAAGCGGATGATGGGGAAGTTGCGCGCCACATGCAAAATCGTTTGGATGACGGCCTCGCGCACTTCGGCTTTGAGATAGTTCAGTTGAGCGGTGTCATTCCACGGGAAGGATGTGCCGTCGTTGCCGTGGTAAATGTAGCGCACGTCGCCCGTTGCTCGGTCGAAGCGTTTGAACACGACCGACGCGTCGGAATGGTTGTAGTAATGGTCTTCGAGGATCACGCCGACATTCGGGTGATCCATCAGGTTTTCGGAATCAAAGGTGTACGAGGGATAGGGCGGTTGGTCGAGCGAGAGGAACCAATCGGGGTGTTCGACGACCCAATTTGAGTCAATGCCCATGTGATTGGGAACCATGTCCGCGGAGAGACGCACCCCGCGCTGCCACGCCCGCCAACGCAGGTTGTTCAACGCATCCCAGCCGCCGAGGTCATTGGCGATGTCGTAACTATTGAGCGAATACGCCGAAGCGACCGCGTCGGGCTGTCCCATGCGCTGTTTGATTTTTTGGCTGGCGCGGCTGCGCTCCCACAAACCAATGAGCCACAACCCAGTAAATCCGCGCTGAGCCAACGTGTCGAGTTCTTCGTCAGGGACTTGATCGAGAGTGGAAATATTTCGTTGGTATTTTTTGCTCAACTGGTCGAGCCAGACATACGCGTTCTTGGCGATCAGGACGAGCCGCGGCATCCACTCTTTGTCGGGACTGTATCTTTCATATTCGGGATAACCTGCATAGGTCGGGACTTCGGCAGTCGGTTTGAATTCGGAATGTCCCTGCTTGCGGATGACGTCCTCGCGCACGAAATCCATGGCGCGGAGAAGTCTTTGCACAAATTCCTCGCCCAGAATTCCACCCCATCGTTGAATGATGAATTCGAGTTGACCTTCGAGCGAATACGGCGACGCCAACGCGGGCGCGCGCAAAATATCAATCAACGACTCCCCCCGACCTTCGACCTTCGACCTTTGACCGAAATACTCACCCAACTCTTCGATCATCTTCTCATACGCCGTCTTCTCCAGCGGCTTGTCATCGAACAATTCCACCAACGTCTCCGCGGCGGGATTGGTGTTGTGAACGTTGACGAGCAACAATTCTTCGATAGTCTGCCCCCCTCTCCCCGTGGGAGCCCCAGTGGGGCGCTTCGCGAAGGGGTTAGGGGTGAGGTCCGACGCGAGATACTCCTCCACCTTCACCTCCCCGCGATACACCGGCTTCGTCGGGAACGCGGAGATGAAGGTGAGTAGGGTCACGCGCGTGTCGGCCGCGCCCACTTTATCGTCAAGGAAAGAGGCGGCTTGGGTGAATTGGGCCGGAGGCGCGTTGCGAGTCAGCAGAATCCGCAGGGCCTCGTCAATGAGTCCCAGCGCGTACAAGTCGCCGGCCGAGACGTTCATCTGCGCGGCGATTTTTCGGGCGGAGACGATATCGTCGAAGCGCAAACTTTCGAGGGCAAAACGGTCGCGGGCGTGGCGGGAAAGATGTCGGTCGTTCATGAACCTAATAATACCGCAAAGCAAGGGGGGTGGGTTTTCGAGTATACTTCCCTTGCCCATGCCCGCATTTACGAACGAGTTCCTCGTCTTCATGGTCATGCTGGTGGAAGCCGCCATTTACCTGGCGGTGTTTGTCAATTCCATCCGCCGCCGCGCAGAACAGGAGTTTTTGGCGCTCCTGCTCAGCGCGTTCACGTTTGTGGCGCTGGCCCTGCAAGTGTGGGAGGCCTCCTGGCGCATCGGTTGGGCGCCGCAGGTAAGCGAGCGAGGCTTTCAGAGCGTGGGGGTGTTTGGCGCGTTCTTCCTGGCGTTCATTTTGGTCACGATCATGCGCGTTTTCATCCGGCGCGAGGGTTGGTCGTGGTTGATCGTGGGGGCGGTATGGACGGCCGGCCTGGTGGCGATCAACGCCAACCTGCTCGGCTTGCCGGATGTGGTGTGGACGAACGGCCGCATCGAATTAAAAATTGACGGGCTGGCCCTGATCTGGGCCATGACCGGTTGGCTGCTCTTCATCGGCGGGACGATCATCAACCTGTTGAACGCGTTGAACCTGCAAAGACAGCCGATGCACCGCAATCGCCTTTCGTATTTTTTCCCCATTTTGTTGCTGTTAGCCGTGAACGATGGCCTGCTTGTCAGCGGGCTGGCCTTGCCGGGCAACCCTTTCCGCTTGGCGGCCGCCATCGTGATGGGCTACGTTCTGCTCACCCACTACCTGCCCGACGCGCGCCTGATCCTGCGGCGCACTTTGATCTACATCATCACGACCCTGCTCATCGTTGGCTTTTATCTCGCCAGCACGTTGGGGGTCCAACCGTTGTTTCGCGCCGCGCCCAGTTACAGCCCGGTCATCATTGGCGCGGCCATCGCGATTTTATTGGCGTTGATCTTCACCCCCCTGCTCGGACTCGTCCAACGCGTGGTGGACGGCCTGCTGAAGATTGACCAATCCAACGCGGGCCGCACCCTCCAGCAATACAGCCAGACCATCAGCAGTATCGTGGACATGCAACGACTGGCGAACGTGGCCGTGGGCATGATCATCGAGTCAATGGGTCTCCAGCGCGGCTTCCTCTTCCTCGTCGAAACCGAAACGGGCGAAAACGGACATCGCTCCTACAGCCTGCGCGCCGCCCGCGCCGACGGAGAACAGCAGATCGAACCGCTCGCCCTCGACGAGGGCAGTCCCATCGTCCACCGCCTGGCGCGTGAGATGAAACCGCTTCTGCAATATGACCTGGACCTGCTTCCGTCGTTTCGGAGCATTTCGCTGGCCGAGCGGAAGTGGTTCACCGGCCTCGAGGCGGAGGTCTACGCCCCGATCTTCACCAACCGCCGCTGGATCGGCCTGCTCGCGCTCGGCTCCAAACTTTCGGGCAATCGTTTCAGCGAAGAAGATTTGGTGACGGTCAGCACCCTCGCCAACCAGACCGCCGTCGCGCTCGAAAACGCCTCGCTGGTCGAAAACCTGATGAAACTCAACACCGAGTTGCGCCAGGCCTACCGCGACCTCGACCGCGCCAACCGCGACCTCGAACGCATTGACCAGACCAAGAGCGACTTCATCAGTATCGCCTCGCACGAACTCCGCACGCCCCTCACCGTCATGCGCGGGTACACGGAAATGCTGATCGAGGATCGCAAACTGGAACCCAGCCTGAAGAAAGTAGTCTCGTCCTTGCATAAAAGCACCTTGCGCTTGCACGAGATCATGGACTCGATGTTCGACATCGCGCAGATTGACACGCGCACCCTGCAACTTCATCTCACCCAGGTGGACGCCGCCTCGTTAATCCGCGAGGTGAGTCAGGCCATGCAAAAAACCATCGCGGACCGGCGTCTTTCGTTGACGCTCGACCTGCCCTCCCTCCCCACCGTGAAAGCCGACCCAAACATTCTCAAAAAGGTATTTGTGCACCTGCTCAACAACGCCGTCAAATTCACCCCCGACCAGGGACGCATCACAGTGAACGGCAGGGTGGCTTCGCCCAACACGCTCGAGTTCCCCAACGGGTGCGTGGAATTAGTGATCAGCGACACCGGCGTGGGCGTGGACCCGGAATACCGCGAGGTGATCTTCACCAAGTTTTACCAGCCGGGCGACCTGGGCAAGCACTCCACCAGCAAGAGTCGCTTCAAGGGCGGCGGGGCCGGGCTGGGATTGGCCCTCTCCAGGGGTATCGTCGAAGCGCACGGCGGTCGCATTTGGGTGGAAAGCGCCGGCTACGATGAAGAAAAACTCCCCGGCAGTCAATTCCACGTGCTTCTGCCATTGACAATCGCCGAGGATGGCAGAGCCAGCCCGATGGGCCAGCCGGTGAACATCACCATCGGCGAAGCGGTAATAACAGCGGACGGCAAATAATTGCCGCCCGCTGTTATTTTTCGCCTTGCATGCACACGGACAAAGAACGCGAAAGCGCGTCGCGGGGTACGACGGCGCGGGAAGCTGGGTTGGGAGCGCGGGCGTTCCACACGCGCCCCGGGGAATGGTTAGGGCAACTTGCGGATCTCGAAATAATCGTATAGCGCGACCAAAGCCTCGTTGTGGCCTTCCACGTCAATGTTGGCGGCGCCCAAGCCTACGCGCTTAAATTGGAAAATGTTCCCAAATCGTCCCAGTCGAATCCATTGATCCGGCTGGACGGCGTAGTAAGCGGTGATGGTGTTTGGCTCATAGGATAACTTGAGATACAGGTCGGACTCCGCGAGCCCTTGTTTGTACGATCCCCAGGAATCGCCAATATTGTAGTCCATGTAGACGCCCTTCCCGCCAGGGACGCATGGCGCGCAATACCCGTGATTCAATCCGATGTGATGCTCGGGGTCTTCGTACAGAAAGATGGCCGCTTGTTGGAAATTGTAGATCGGGTCGGCGTTGAGATGAACGATGATCTCGAAATTGCCTTCGGGCAGATCGCGCCAGAGCAGGTTGGTCTGTTCGCCCCCGGAAAGCAGGCTACCGTCATTAGCGATAATCTGCAACCAGCCGCCTTGGGTAAACGCCCAACGCGTTGGGTCTTCGTTTTCCCAGGTCCAGCCGGGCTGGAGCGAGCCGTTGAAATCATCGCGGAAGATGACTCCCTCCGGTAGCGGCGTGTTCGTCGGCGTGGGGATCGGCGTTTCGGTGGGCGGAAGGGACGTGGGCGAGGGGATGAACGTTTCGGTGGGCGGAATAGCGGTTGGCGGAACGGCAGTGGGCGGCGACGTCGTGGGCGTGGGTTGCGTTCCACAAGCGCCCAGCAGGAACGTCGCGACCAAGAGAACGGTGAGAGAAAGTCGGATTTTCATTTGAGTCTCCTTTTTCAAATGTTGGAAGAAACGACTGCAGCATAAAGCCGAAATGGAGCATAAATCCATCTGCCTCCCCGCGTAACGCGAAGAGGCGGATCATCGGAGAGGAGTCGAGTTACGGAGCGGGCGTGAGTATGGACGCGAACGGCGCGCTCAAGCCGCAGACCGAAATGTTGTCGAAGTACATCACCGTGAGGGATTTGTCCGTGAACGGGCCGATCCAGATTCCAATTCCGCCAGCAGGAAGCGGTTCGGGGTCCGTGAAGTCAAGCAACGGAATTCCATCAATCCAGAGTTGCACGTTGCCCTGGAATTGAGAAATTTCCACATAGCGCCACTGCATTGCCGCCTGGTTGAACCCGACAGAGCCTACCCTCTCGCCGGCGCCCGGTTCGCCATTGGCGTCGTTCAGACTGCGGATCACATGAATCTGACTTTGTCCTCCCGAGAAGTTGATCGTATATCGCGAACCATTGGGAATAGCCAATTCATGCCAGTTGAAACTCGGGGCAGTGGGACGGTTAACCATGAACTTCATGCGCCAGACCACATCGCCAAATAAGCCGGGCTCCTGTCCCTGGTTGCCGTTGCCATAGTTGGCGCCGATCCAGGCGTTGTCGTAATTCGTTATTTTGGTGGCGTCGAGCGTCCACACAGAGTTGGCCGCCTCGTCCGGCGCCGGGCCGACGTAGTGAGCGGCGGGATTCTTTTGATCGGGGTTCCAGCCCTGCGCCTCGCCATCCTGATAGTCTTCGAGGAGGAGCAGGGATTCGCCCGCGCCGCAGGCATCTGAGGGCAACATACCAAACGGGTCGCGCGCCATCTTGACAACAACCTCGTTCGGTCCGCGTTCCAACGTGACGGCCTGCTCCGCTTTGAAGTAGCCCTGCGCGGCGACGGTCAGCGTTCCGTTCGGACTGTTGAGGTTGTTCCACGAGGCCCGACCGGCCGCGTCCGCCAGAATTGGGTCTGGTTTGCCCGACTCGGGGAAGAGGATGCTCGCGCCGGGGATGGGCGCGCCCGCGTCGTTCGCCACTGTGACCACGAGATCATACGGAATAGGCGTTGGCGTCAGGGTTGGCGGCGGCGTGTAGGTGGGCTTGGGCGTGGGAGTCCAAGCCGAGGCAGTCATGGTGGCGATCTGCTCGGCAGAAGGGCCGCAGGCCGAGAGCAGGAACGCCGCAATTAAAAGAACGGATAGAGAGACTTTGGCGAACATTTGATTCTCCATTAGCGAATTGTTTGATTACGATTTGTTTGTCGGTTAACTCACAACCGCTAAAGTGGGTTCTCTCATCACGCGTGACTTGCCAAATTTTCCTCGTCATCGCCTCCTTTCCGGCCACAGCCATCCGACCAGCGCATATACGAGGCCCAACGCCAACAGGGCGAATTTAATCGTCGCGCACCAATAGGCGATCTCGGGCCAGGGAGAATTGGTTTGATAAAGGAGGACGCGAACGAGGCCGAAATTTTCCAGCGCGTCGAAGAATGGAGCGGCGAGCGCGCCCCAGCCCATCCATGCGCCGAGGGTGGCAAACGTGCCGCGATGACGGGAGGCCGCCAGCAAAATTCCGAGCGACAAGGCTAGCGCGTACGCGGGCATAAAGAGGTAATCAAAGCCGAGTCCAAAGGCGGCGAACAATTTGGCGCGCTCGTTCCACGAGTCGAGAATCCGACTCGCGTTTTCGGGCGTACGCGCCAACTCGAACGAGACGATCCCGCTCGGGGCGATGTCAGTGCGAAGCGGCGCGTCGAGGACGCGGAAGACGGCGAAGATGAGGAGGGTCAGCGCGAGGGAGATCAGAAAGAGAGGCTTGCGGTAGTTGTTGGGAAGGAAAGCAAGAGGATGCGAAACGTTCATGGCGCTCACTTCGACTCGTTCCTCGTCATGGTGAAGGTCCCAGACCAAGTGCAGGATTCGATATCCTGCCCCTGCACTTCTTCCGCAACGACCTGCCCGGCGGGAGTGTCCGTTTTCGGATAGGAATGGCAGTCGCCGCCTTGATAGGTTCCGCTGATCACGTCGCCGCTCAACTCGCCCAGAAAGTGATTCACGTCGCCGCAACTGTCCGGCGTATTCGGGATCCAGAAATAGATGTCAACCTTGTTCCCATCCGCCTCGCCAAGGACTTTCCAACCGGCATCCGGGTTCATCGCCGCGCCCGGGCCGGGCGATGAGAGTGGAAATCCTGTCAGCGTAGCGCCTTCCTGGCCGAGTTCAAAGTAGTGCGTTTCTTCTTTTCCCAAAAAACTATTGGAACACTCCGGGGTGGAGACCTGCTCGACCCGGACTTGCAGCGTCCACTGCCCGTTGAAGTCGCTCGATTGACACGCGGATAACAGCAGGGAAAAAACAATCAACGCCAGCAAACGAATTTTCCGGTTCATATACGACTCCTTTCAATAATCGTAACTTCACCTGTCTACGTGTGTACGTGTCTACGTGTGTACCTGTCTACTTGTTTACGGCTCTTCGATACACCCGATGATTCTTGTACTCCACCCCATTCAAGTTCTTCAAGTCCGCGCGCATTTGGTGGGTGGTCTCGGCGACTTGGGTCATTTCGACATGCTCGAATTGACCGAAGCCGAGCAGGGTTTTTCCCATTTCATAATAGAGCAAGGCGTTGCCTCCCTTGCCCTGGAATTCAGGCAGGATTCCCATCCCATTCCCGCTGACCGTCTTCGTGCGCTTCATCTCCAACAACAGATCGGGCAGCCCAAACGGGAGCAGACGTCCCTTCGCGCGTTGCAACGCGGCGGACACATCCGCGAAGGCGAAGAGGAAACCGACGATCTGCTCCTCGTGCATGATGAGTTTGATCAGGCGGTGATCTGCCACGAGGAAGACATTGTCCACCGCGTACTGGATGTCGCCGGGAGAGAAGGGATAGTATTCCCAGTTGTGGATGAAAGCCTTGTTGTACGCCTCGCCGATGCGCGGCGCCCACTGGACGAGTTCGCGCTTGCTCTTGAATCTCTTCACCCATAAATTGCCGCGCTCCAACACGCGCTTGGCGATTCGTTCGACGCGCTCGGGGATCTTGAATGCCTCGGTGGGCAGGTAACACGAGACGAAGTCCACTTCCTTCTCGAAGCCGAGCGCTTCCACCAATTTGGGATAGTAGGAGTAGTTGTAATTCATCATCGTCATCATCTGGCGATGCTCGAAGCCGAGAACCTGAATGCCGTAGCCGTCGAAGGGCGAAAGCCCTTTGGGGCCGATCAAGGCGTCCATGCCGCGCGCCCGGCTCCAGTCGAAGACCGAAGCGAAGAGGGCGTCCGCGACCTCCTGATCGTCCACGCATTCGAACAGGGTGAATTGCGCTTTATTTGTCTGGTGATACTCGTTGAAGGGTTTGTTGACGCCCGCGCCGATGCGTCCCACTACTTCGCCGTCGCGCAGGGCCAGGAAGAAGTCCGCTTCGGAATGCTCGAAGAAGGGATGCTTTTTCCGGTTGAGCGGCAGGTAGGCATCCACGAACAAAGGCGGCACCCATTGCGGACAGTCGCGATAGAGCCGGTATGGAAACTCCACAAAGCGCTGAACCTGGGCTTTATTGCTGGCGTCCACTTTCTCGATGGCTAACATGGCAACATCCGAAGTTATGCGGGCGATTGTTCAAGTATATAACAAAATCCCAAAGCGGGCCTGCTGTTCTTGTCGGATTTGCGTTTGGCGCTTGAAATAGAATCCTTCGCGTTGTACACTTGTGTTACCGTTTGTAGACGACACCCAGAGAGGAGCGCGCCATGAGCGATTATGCAGGCAATAAAATGGAGTTCGGGGATGGGGGTGGAAGCCCCGCCTCCCTCGCGAATGTGCAAGGGACAGCCGCCGCCCCATCCGAGTTGGATAGATTGAAAAAGGAAAAGGAGAGGGCGACTCTCGAAAAAGAGATCATGGCCGCCCGGGCGGATGCCGCCGAATCCGGGAAGAAGATCGCCGATACAAACAAGGCGGCCCTGGCTGGTCAATTCCCGGTAGGGACCTCCAAACCGCTCGAAGGGACGATTGCCACCGACGATAAATTTGGCTACCTGGCGGAATTACTCGCCTACGGCGCGTTCTCAAAGAAGATCGAAGAGATTGCGAAGAAGATCAAGGGAAACAAAAAACTAACCCCCATCCCTCCTGACATCAAAATCCTGATGGTGGACTCGATGGATGCAATCGCCGGGTCGGTGGATTATTTGCAAATCAAGAACCAATTGGACTATTTCCTGATCGCCATACAAACAGAATCCGACAAGACGGATAAATTCCTTCCCAAAGCCAGATCGCTCGAGGATGTTGTTGAGACCATCAGGGATGCAGAGTCCTCCGCGGCGTTCAAAGGGCGACTCATAACGACTGCGCTGGCCGAAGTAACCGGGCTGGCAGCGGCCGGGCTGACAGGAGCCAGTTTGGCAGCCCTGTTAGGGCCGTTGAGCGCCGCCGCGACCGTCCTGCCGGGAATCTTTTCCACCGCCGCGGATGTGGCGGGTTACTTCCAATCCAACTACGATGTCAAAGGCCGCGCCGTCTCGCCGCAGAACGTCGCGCTTCAAGCCATGCTGGCCGGGCGACTCGCGGAAGACGGCTTCCCGGTCTACTTCCCCAACCTGCATTTCATCGCCTCTTCCAAGATCGTGGACAAGTTGAAAGAATGCCTGGAAAAACGCATCGAACTGGTTCAAGTCAACGCCGCGCTCAAACCCAAGACCGCCGTCACTGCAGCCGCGCGCAAAAAACTGGAGGAGGAGATCGCCGCCCTGGAGGCCGAGAACAAAAAACTAACCTCGCCCAACGACGACAAAAAGATTGGCGATCTCAAGAAACAAATCGAAGGCAAGAAAGCCGAATTAGCCGCCATTACCGCAACGCCCGAGGAACAACAGGCAGCGCGCAACGAAGCCCTGCTCGCCGCCTTCGACGCCTTCCATCTCGCCATCGTCACCGTCCCCACCGGCAAGGCCTACAGTCCCCTGCTCGCCGCGGCCATGCAGGAATATTTCACTGAAATCAAAATCACCCACCTGCTCTATCTCTCCGTCGCCTCCGCCGGGGGCGAGGCCATCCTCGAAAAACGACACTTCCGCGCGAGCCGGGTCTCATACACAGGAGGAGGAGCCGTCACTTGCATCATGGCAGATACGACAGGCCAGGTCGTCTACTCCGCGAGTGAGGTAACCTACGCCGCCAGAGCGTATCCGCTTGGCAAGCCGGAAGAGTTCAACATTTAGAATAACCAGCCTCGCACATTTCTCCCCTCGCCCGGCGGACAACCGTTGGGCGAATTCTTTTCGCGCCTTCCGTGCTATAGTCCGTATAGTCCGCCCATGTTTCTCAACCTCCCCAAAACGTACTGGTGGCTCTTCCTCGGCACGTTCATCAACCGACTTGGCGCGTTCGTCCTGCCTTTCCTCACACTTTACCTGACTGGCGAACGCGCTCTCTCACCGGCGCGCGCCGCGCTGATCGTTTCCATGTTTGGCGCGGGCTCCTTCGCGGCGCAACTGACCGGCGGCGAACTAACCGATCGCCTCGGACGCCGCCCCGTCATGCTGATCAGTTTCCTCGCCACGCCGGTCGCGATGATCACTCTCGGCTTCGCGCGTGACCTGGGGCTGATAGCCGCGACCACGCTCGCGCTTGGCTTTATCACCGACCTTTACCGGCCTGCGGTCAGCGCGGCGGTGGCGGACCTGGTCGCGCCCGAAGATCGGACGCGCGCCTACGGATACCTTTACTGGGCGATCAATCTCGGCTTCGCCATCTCGCCGATTCTCGCGGGACTATTGGCGGATCGTAACTATCTCTACCTTTTCATCGGGGACGCGTTGACCACCTTCCTCTTCGGTTTGATCATCCTCTTCGCGGTGCGCGAGACGCGGCCCGCTGAGGCCAGTCGCGCCGCGCATGCGACCGTCCGCGAACGCGTCGTTCAACTCCGGCAGACTCCCATCCTGCTTTTCTTCTCCCTGCTCACATTGTTCTTCGGCGTCATCTACATGCAAGGCTACGTGGCGCTTCCCCTGGAAATGAAAGCGGACGGTCTCGGCTCGATAGACTATGGCAAAGCCATTTCGGTGAACGGGTGGCTTATCGTCCTGATCACGCTCCCCGTTACCAGTATGGCGGTGAGGTGGCCGCGCTATTCCGCCATCGCCGTTTCAGCCATTTTGATGGGGCTGGGCTTCGGCCTGACCGGTTTCGCGAACGATATCCACTTCTTCGCGTTCTCGGTCGCGGTCTGGACGCTCGGCGAGATCCTCGGCTCGGCGGTCGCGCCGACCATCGTGGCGGACCTCTCCCCCATCGAACTGCGCGGCTTATGGCAGGGCGTCTTCGGCTCGATGTGGGGACTCTCGTTTTTCCTCGGCCCTCTGCTCGGCGGGTGGATCTTCGAGCAATTCGGTCCCGCCGCGTTATGGGGCGGCTGCTTCACGTTGGGTTGTTCGATCGCGCTCGGGTATGTGGCCCTGGGCCGGGCGGCAAACAGAAGGGTATAATCGTCACATGCCACAAAAAAGAAATCCTTCCACCGCTCCGGAGGAATCCGCCGCGCCTGGCGACCATCCCCTCTCCCCCAACGAGATTCTGATCGCCGAGTTCGAGTATGCGGCCAATAGCGCCTTCCAAGCCAACGAGGATCGGAGCAAAGTAGCCTCTTTCTTCCTGGTTTCGGTTGGATCGTTGGTGGCGGGCATTTTCAGCGCGCAGGAATTTGGCCTCGAGGCCGCAACCAGCCTGGCGCTTGCAGGAATTTTCGCGGTCGTGACCATTCTCGGCTTATTGACCGTGATGCAACTGGCCCGCTTGCGCGAAGCGTGGACCGACTCGGCCGAAGCCATGAACAAGGTGAAGGATTATTACATCGGTCGGTTCGGCAACCTCAAATTGGAAGGAGCCTTCCGCTGGCGCACCCATACCATCCCCAAAAGATACAAGCCGCGCAGTGTGTCCTATTACACCGTGTTCGAAGTGGCCCTGCTGAGCGCGCTGACCTTTGGCGCGTTCGCCTACTTCCTGCAAACCGGGATCGGGTACACAACCGGCCTGTGGGCCTTCACTCCCGCTGCAGGCGCGCTGGCCTTCACGGGCGAATTGTTCATCTATAAACGGATGCTTGCGGATAAAAAAGGGAAAAAATGAACCAGAAACTAAAAGACATCCTTCGTATGATCGCGTTCGTTGCCCTGGTCGCCCTGGGCATATCCCTGCTGATCGGCCTCGGCGGCTGGCTCGCCGGCTGGCGGAATTCCACCCAATTCAGCAATGGATTCTTCGTCATCGGCGCGGGCTTTGCCGTATTCGGCGCTTACGCCGGCCTGGGCGGCTTCGGGATGCGCGGCAACGTGGGAGTCAACATTGCGCGGACGGCCAGCCCCGCCTCGCTGGAGGAACGCAACAAACAGATGTTCGCCGATATACTGAAAGGCGACCAGATCGCCTTCCTGTGCGTGGGTGTGGGAACGTTGTTGATTCTGTTCGCCGTTCTGATTCCCAGCCTGTTTGGATGATTCATGCCGCGCAAGTACAACAACCAACCTCCCACCGCCTTTCAACGCCTGCCCGAATACACGCGTGACGATGAGTGGACGCGCGCGTTCCTGCGCGAAGCGACGGTGGGCCACATCGCCACGAGTTGGGAGGGGCAACCCTTCGTCACGCCGACTACCTTTTGGTTCGACGAGGAAAAGCGCCGGATCATATTCCACTCCAACCTGGCGGGCCGACTCCGCTCGAACATCGAGGCCAACCCAAAGGTCAGCCTGGAAGCGAGCGAGATGGGCCGGCTCCTCCCGTCCAACGTCGCGTTGGAATTTTCGCTGCAGTTCCGCAGTGTGATGATCTTCGGCGCGGCGAAAATTCTCGAAGACCCCAAAGAAAAACGCGCCGCCTTGTACGGTTTGATCGGAAAGTATTTTCCAAACATGCGCGCCGGGCGGGAATATCGCGAGATCACCGACAAGGAATTGCAACGCACGTCGGTGTACGCCCTCGAGATCGAAGCCTGGAGCGGCAAGGAAAATTGGAAGGATCGCGCCGATCAAAGCGACGATTGGCCCGCGCTGGGCGAAGAGTGGTTTGAGTAGACTTACACGTGAGTCGGCAACTCAACCCGGCTCGAAGCGTATATTTATCAAACACGTTTCATTTCTGGAGGCGCATATGTCTGACGAAAAAATCCACACCGAGGAATTCCGCGTTGACGGAGAAGAGCTGCTCGGCAAGATCAAGAACCTGGTGAAAGAGGGAAACATCCGCCGCATCATCATCAAGAACAAGGAAGGCAAGGTTGTGTTCGAGATCCCGCTGACCTTTGGCGTGGTCGGCGCGTTGATCGCGCCCCAACTGGCCGCGGTCGGCGCCATCGCCGCCTTGTTGACCGAGGCCACTGTGGTGGTAGAAAAAACGGAATAACGCGCGCCGCGCCGACTGCATACACGCATCCCACCAAGGCGCTCCTCCCAAACGTCGCCGCCCAGCCTGCGCAGGCTGAGAGAAATATTAGCCTTGCCGCGCATGTTGATTTTTGGCGCTAAAAATGCTATAACAAAAGCAGGGAACTGCATCCCGTTTTAGCGCGTTAACAACCCGTCTATTCCAGAAAAGGAGGTCGCATGAATCGAGAGCTTGGACTGTGGATTGACCACAAGCAAGCGTATTTGATTTGGAGTGACGCCAAGAAGGTGGATGTCATTCCGTCCAACCTGGAGCCGCGCGCCCACCCTGCGAGCGGGGCGCGCATTGGAGGTAAATACAACCAACACGTGGATTCCGAGTTGCGCTACAATGACCGGTACAACCAGCAACTGCAAAAATTCTACGAGAAGGTCATCGCCACGATTCAAAGCGCGGACGCCATCTTCCTCATGGGTCCGGGCGAAGCGAAAAAGGAACTTGAAAAGGCCCTCGAACGGCGCAAGTCGCTGCGAGAGCGGCTGGTGAAAGTGGAAACCGCCGACAAGATGACCGTCAACCAGATGATCGCCTACGTAAAGGAGTTCTTTACCCGCCAATCCAAGCGACAATAGAATAGCGAAGAGCCGGAGGCTTTAGGTCTCTGGCTCTTTTTTTATTTCCTCGTCACGCCGAGTCCCGGCCCATCGGGCAGACTCATCTTCGCTCCGTTGTACCTCAACCCCCGATACGGATCATTCTTGACCAGGAGCGGACCGTCCAAATCGGCGTAGTCGCACAACGGAGCCAGGTGCGCCGCGGCAGTGACGCCCACCGACGACTCGACCATGCAACTCAACATGATCTGCATATCGTGCGCCCGCGCCGTGTGGATCATCCGAAGCGCTTCGCGAATCCCCTCGCTCTTCATCGTTTTGACCACCACCCCGTCCACCGCGCCGGCAAGTTTGGCGACATCGTGGGAGGTCTTGGCGGTCTCGTCCGCGAAAATGGGAAGAGACGCGTTTTGGGCGCGCAGTTTTTCCTTGAGCCAGAAGAAGCCTTCCACATCATCCACCGCCAGCGGTTGCTCGACAAATTCCAAATCATATTCCGCCAAACGGGGAATCAGATGCAGCGCCTGTTCGCGCGTCCAACCCGCGTTCGCGTCGACGCGCAGTTTCGCGTCCGTGACCTTGCGGATGGCCGCCACGATCTCCTCATCGCGCCCGCCTCCCAACTTGACTTTGAGCATGGGATAGCCGCCCTCCCTGGCGCGTTCCGCCATCGCAGAGGGTTCGTCCATCGCGATGGTGAACGAAGTCAACGGCAGGTTTTTCGGATTGAGTCCGAACAGACGATACAACGGCTGCCCCAACTTCTTGCCCCACAGATCGTGCAAGGCCTCGTCAATCGCAGAACGCGCCGCCCGCGAGCCAGGAGGTCGCCGCGACAACACCGCGTCCAAGTCAAAGGGATCGTCGCCCAAATCGCCCACCGACTGGAGATAGGCGCTGATGCCCGTCTGCGTCTCGCCGTAATACGGCACCGCCGCGGCCTCCCCCACCCCGTCGTCAAGATAGACCAACACATTATGCCGCTGGTCGCTCGCCCCATGCGCCACGCGGAAGGTTGTTTTCAAGTCAAGTGTGATTGGTTCCCAGTGGAGTTTCATTCTCGCTCCAATTATCAGTACTTCACGAAAGCGCGTATTAGGCGGTCTCTACCGCCGTATTTGCGCAAGAGAGCGCAAATTACGCGTGACCTTCGTGAACTACTGATTATGTATAAGTGATTGGGAATCCCGAAGTTCTACTTCGGGTGCGCGCTCCGAAAATAGAACTTTCGGATTCCTTCGCCGAAATTGAGACTTTTACAAGAGGTCAATTCTGAATTCATAATTCTGAATTTCTTTTCAGCCTTTCCCCTCCAAAAATCCCAACACCCTCTCCACCCACTCCTGCGGCCTCTCCACATGCACGCTATGCCCCGTCGCTTCGGGGATCCACATCTGGGCGTCGGGGATGTTCTCCGCGATGAACTGCGCGTGACGGTCGCGCGCATTCGACCCATCGTCCGCGCCCATGATGACAAGCACGGGCCGCCTCACCTTCGCCAGGTCGGCGGGCGAGTAATTCGGCTCGGACATGGTCTCCTTCATCGAAAGCAGGCACAACCTCCGCCAGTAGCCCGCGCCGTTGACCTCCTCATGCAGGCGAATCATCTCGTTCATCCAGTCCGGGTCTTCGCGTTCGATGCGCGCCGGATCAAAATAAATTGGCTCACGCTCCGCCAGGTACGGCGTGACGTACGCGTTGGCCGCCTGCGGAATGCACGTTTGAATCACATCGGGATGTTCCATCAACGTCACCAGCGCCACATTCCCCCCGTTGCTGTGACCGATCACATGCGCGCGCGCGTAGCCCAGCGCGCGGATGAAGGTCGCCGCGTCGTTTGCCATCTCCGCGAACGAATAGGTCGCGCGCGGATTGTTCGAATGTCCATGCCCGCGGCAATCGGGAACCAACACTTTGTAATGCCGCGCCAACTCCGGCGTCACCCCGCCCCAATCCAACCGCCCATCGAGCGTCGAGCCGTGAATCAACAAAATGGGGGCGCGCCCTGGGCGATCCTCCCCATACGTCTCGTAAAAAATCTTCGCGTCGTTGATCGTGAGATAGGCCATGCGCGAATCCTACCACATCGTTTACAATCGAACCATGACCGCCGACATCCAACAAACCCTCGCCAACTACGCGGCGCGCTTCGACAATCGCGTCGCCCTGTTCGACGTGCAGATCGCGGACCTCGCCGACGGGATCCTCACCCTCGAGGGACGCGTCCTCGAGGAGAGTCAACTGCGCGACCTGCCCCGCCTCTTCCCCAACCTCCAAGTGGATACCTTCTCGCTGATCGTTCTCAACCGCCCAAACCTGCCGCGCCGTCACGTTTCCACCAACCTGACCGGCCTCTACGAAAAACCAAGTTTCGGCGTTCCCCTCTCCAGCGAGTTGACCTTCGGAACGGAACTCGACATCCTCCAAGAGCAGGGACGCTGGGCCTTCGTCCGTCAACGCGACGGGTATCTCGGCTGGGCCTACGCGCCCTACCTGGCCGAAGGCAACGCGCCCGCGCCGACTCATGTCATCCTCGCGCCGGCCGTCGAACTGCGCGCCGAGCCGAACGCGACGAGTCCCATCGTGACGCGCCTCCTCAGTGGGACCGAGGTGACGGTGTCGGGCCGGGCCGGTAAGTGGTCACGCGCCGAAGCGAACAAGGTTGGGTGGATTCCGTCGGTTCACCTGCGCGCTTTGTCGGACCGGCCGCGCGCGGTCGCGGAACGCCGCGCCACGTTGATCGAGGACGCGCAACGCATGATCGGAGTCCCGTACCTTTGGGGCGGAGTGAGCGGGAACGGAATTGACTGCTCGGGGTTCGTCCAACTTCTCCACCGCTGGATCGGACTCGACATTCCGCGCGACGCGGATATGCAATGCGACGCGGCCAACCCGGTGAAGCCCCCGCACAAGGTCGGCGACCTGTTTTTCTTCGGCGAAGATAAAGACGCGCGAAAGGTCACGCATGTGGGCGTGAGCCTCGGCGGCTGGAAAGCGATTCACTCCTCGCGCACGCGCAACGGCGTGTACGTGGACGATGTGCAAAAGGCAGAATTTTTACGCGAGATCTATTTGGGCGCAGGGAGTTTCTTGCGATGAAATCGTTTCGGAAAGAATTGACGTTCCACATTCCGTCGAGGCGCGGCTTCGTCAACATTACGCGGCAGGTAGAAGAGGCGTTGCGCGAAAGCGGAATTCGCGAAGGGCTGGTTTTGGTCAACGCGATGCACATCACAGCCTCCGTGTTCATCAACGACGACGAGCGCGGCCTGCACCACGATTACGAACAATGGTTGGAGAAACTCGCGCCGCACGAGCCGACCCTGCAATACCGCCACAACGACACGGGCGAGGACAATGCCGACGCGCACCTCAAACGCCAGGTGATGGGACGCGAGGTCGTCGTGGCGATCACGAACAGCGAATTGGACTTCGGAACGTGGGAGCAGATTTTCTATGGGGAGTTCGATGGGAGGAGAAGGAAGCGCGTGTTGGTGAAGATCATTGGAGAGTGATGGAAAAGATGAAAGATGAAAGATGAAGGATGAATGTGAGGAGTGAGAAATGAGATTACAAGGTAAAACGATTGCGGCGTTGGCGGCGGAGGGAGTGGAGGATTTGGAATACTTTGTGCCGTTGATGCGACTGCAAGAGGAAGGCGCGACTGTGTTGACGGCGGGACTCGACCTCAAGCCGATGCGCGGCAAAAATGGGCTGGTCATCGCCCCCGACGCGACCATCGCCTCGCTCAAAGCGGAGGAACTCTTCGCGCTTGTTCTCCCCGGCGGGTGGGCGCCCGATAAGTTGCGTCGCGACGAGGCGGTGAAGGAACTCGTCCGCGAGATGGACGCGCAGAAAAAAGTGATCGGCGTCATCTGTCACGGCGGCTCGATTGCGATTTCGGCGGGCGTTATCCGCAAAGGCGAGCGCGCCACAGGATCAACGGGAATCAAAGACGACCTGGTGAACGCCGGCGCGGTGTGGACGGACGAGGCCGCGTTCCGCGAGGGCAATCACGTGTGGGGGCGCGTGGTGGCGGATATTCCCGATTTCTGCCGCGAGTTGGTAAAGGCGTTGACAGAGTAGGTAAGTCGGAAGGGCCTGCAAGATGCGGCGCAGGGCGTAGGTTCTCATGGGAAACGCCTCGTGAAAATTCCACTGCCTTTTGCCGCGAATTACGCGAAGCGAATGAATTCGCGCCAGTTCGTGAAATTCGCGGCTGGGAATTTACTTTTTCTCTGCCTCAAAAACAACCTTCCCGTCAACCACGGTCAACACAACTTTTGCGGTCATAATCTCCTCCGGTTTGAGTTGGAACAGGTCATGCGAAAACAGCGCCAGGTCGGCCAGGTAGCCTTCTTTGATTTGACCTTTCTCGCTTTCCTTGAACTCCGCGTAGGCGGCGTCGCGCGTGTAGCCGATGAGACATTCTTCGAGCGTCAATCGCTGGTCGGGATCGGACGGCGCCCATTTTTCGCGGTTCATCGCCACATGGATATTAATCAGCGGGTCGAACGGCGCGACGCTCCAGTCGCTGCCGAAGGCCATCGTCGCGCCGGCGTTTTTCAGATCACGCCACGCGAACGAAAGCGGCCAGCGTTTCTCGCCGACGCGCGTCGGCCACACGTCGCCCTCGGACATGCTGAACGGCGCGTGGCTGGTCTGCATGGAGGCGATCGCGCCGAGTTGTTTGAAGCGCGGCAGATCGTCCGGGTGAATCACTTCGATATGTTCAACACGGTGACGGCTATCGCGTTGCCCATTTGTTTTCTGCACAAACTCGTAGCCGTCCAACGCGCGCCGCACCGCGCCGTCGCCGCAACAGTGAACGAAAATCTGCAGTCCCAGCTTATCCGCCGCGGCGGCCAGTTGGTTGAACCTCTCCGCAGAGAAAATTCCCTCCGGTTTCGCGTCGGGATTATCCGCGTACGGCGCGAGCGTGAGCGCGGTGTACGACTCCCAGACTCCATCCATGAAGAACTTGACCGCGCCGCCGCGCGCGTACTCGCCCTGGATGTTCGCCATCGCGACCGCCTCTTTCAAATCCTCCTCAGTCGCTTCGGGCTTGACCCAGAGCGGCGTGTACACCCTGAGCGTCATCTCCCCCGCGTCTTCGCGCGCGGCGTAAAAGGCGAGTTCGTCCATGTCCCCATTCATGTTGTGGACGGAGGTGACGCCCGTCGCGTTGATTTGTTTGAGGGCCAGTTTGAACAGTTCGCGCTTACGATTTTCGTCCGGTTCGGGAATCAGGCTGTGAACCAAATCCATGGCGGTCTCGCGCAATTCGCCGGTCGCCACGTCATGCTCATCGCGGACGACAACCCCGTTCCCCGGCGCGTCGCCTTTGTAGCGGATGCCCGCCATTTCGAGAGCCTTCGTATTCGCCCAGGCGGTGTGACCGTCGTACGCGCCGACATAAACGGGACGATCCGAAACGATGGCGTCCAATTCCTGCCGCGTTGAGACGATGTTGTATTTGATGCCGCGCCCCACCACCCAGGCGTCGGTCTTGTTTTCCTCGGCGAAGATTTGCAAGGTCGCTTTCAAATCCTCCAGGGTGTGAACCGCCTGAAGTTGCGCGGTTCCCAGCCACATGGAGCCCCACAGCAAATGAAAGTGAGAATCGATGAATCCCGGTGTGAGGGCGCGACCCTGTCCATCAACGACGCGCGTCGCCGGCCCGCGCCAGGCCTCGGCCCCATCCGCCGCGCCGACGTAGACGATGCGATTACCGGTCACAGCCACGGCTTCCGCTTTGGGGTTGGCCGGGTCGCTGGTAAAGATATTGGCGTTGGTGAGGATCAAGTCGGCGGGAGTGAACATGGGCGTTCTCCTGCGGCGGAATCAATTCAAAGTCTCGACCAGGCTGGTAGCAATTGCGCGGACATCGGTCTGTTTAGCCTGTTTCAGACCAAGCCAGGTGAGCGAGGCGTGGGCGCGGCTTGCGGATACCACTTCTTCTGCAACCAGAACGCCACGTTGACCAGTCCGATCATCACAGGCACTTCCACCAGCGGACCGATCACCGCCGCGAAGGCCGCGCCGCTATTGATTCCAAAGACAGCCACCGCCACCGCAATCGCCAGCTCAAAGTTGTTGCTGGCGGCAGTGAAGGAGAGTGTGGCCGTCTTCGAGTAGTCCGCGCCGAGGCGGTGTCCCATCCAGAATGAGACCAGGAACATGGCAACGAAGTAGATCAGCAACGGGATGGCGATCCGCGCCACATCCATCGGGATTTGCACAATCAAGTTACCCTTGAGAGAGAACATGACTACGATGGTGAACAGCAGGGCTATCAGAGTCAACGGACTGATGCGCGGCACGAAGTTCTTGTAATACCAATCCTTGCCTTTGGCGCGCGCCAAAATCAGGCGGGTGAGAAATCCAGCCAGGAACGGAATGCCCAAATAGATGAACACGCTCCTGGCGATCTCGCCGATGGTGATGTCCACCGCCGCGCCGCTCATACCAAACAACGGCGGCAGTTTGGTGATGAAGATCCAGGCATACACGCTGTAGAACAGTACCTGAAAGATACTGTTGAACGCCACCAGCCCTGCCGCGTATTCTGTGTCGCCATGCGCCAGTTCATTCCACACGATGACCATCGCAATGCAACGCGCCAGGCCGATCATAATCAGTCCCGCCGCGTATTCGGGGTAGCCGCGCAGGAAGATGATCGCCAGTACAAACATCAAGATGGGACCGATTACCCAGTTCTGGATGAGCGAGAGCGTCAACACCTTTTTGTTGCGGAACACGTCGCCCAGTTCATCGTATTTGACTTTGGTGAA
>CAZVAX010000068.1:0-22589 GCA_964625215.1 uncultured Anaerolineaceae bacterium
AAAGTCTCGTAGTACCAACCGAAATCTCGTAGTACGGCAAAGTCTCGTTGTAATAATAGGTTTGCTTTTGTAATTTCCCTGGTGAATCCCAAATTCGCTCAATCGTTGCCAAAATTTTCCCGATGAATTTGATAACTCCAGAGTAACGCGGTTGGCGCGTTTTGTATCATTCAAGGTTCTTCGCATTTTGCACGAGACGCCAAAATAAACTCCATCCTTGTGTGTGTCGCGCAACAGAACATCGAAAATGAATTTGTTTTCTTGCGCTTCGCCGCCAAACGCAACGGCCACAGATCGTTCAAAGTCCCTCCAGCCGGGCAATGTTCGCCCATCCGGCAATGCCTGTTGTCCACTCCCATCTTGATACGTGCTGAGTATGAGGCGAAACCGTTCGAACTCATTTTGAATCGGGTTATGGTCAATGAATGGAATGTTCATTTTCCCTCCACGTCAAGTTCGTCTTTCAAAAGTTGGTCGGTTGTAACTTTGAAATAACGGGCGACTTTTAAAACAAACTCGGTAGTGGGTTTTTTCTTCCCCGCTTCCATTTCGCTGATATAACCATGCGCGGTCAAACCCAAAGCGGACGCAAGTTCTTTCAGCGTCATTTGCTTTGCCGTTCGCAATGTCCGTAGTTTTTCGCCGAATCGTTGCATGGGATAATTGACAGAAAAGTAGGGATATGATAAAATGTCTCTAGTAGAGACATTCAAAAATTATGGTTGTAGCAAACTCATCTCACGAAATGATCAACAGTCCCTTCAAATGGGTCGGCGGGAAGTCGCGCCTTCGCAAACAAATCATCGCGCTCCTGCCGAAGCACACCTGCTACGTGGAACTCTTTTCCGGCGCGGCGTGGGTTTTGTTTGGCAAGCCTCCGAGCGACGTGGAAGTGTTGAACGACCTCGACCAGGAACTCGTCACGTTCTTTCGCGTCGTGAAAGAGAAACCTGAAGAACTCATCGCCTCGTTTGAATGGGAACTTGTTTCGCGGGCAGAGTTCAAACGGCTGGCAGAATTAGACCCGAAACAACTAACCGAAGTTCAACGCGCCCATCGTTTCTACTATCTCATCATGGCGGGGTGGGGCGGCGAGTTGAAGTATCCACGTTTTCAAACCAGCATTTCCGACGGCGGGCATGGCAATCGTCTCATCGGCGCGCTGGAGACACTCAAAGAACGTCTCGCGCCCGTCCATAACCGACTCAAAACCGTCATCATCGAAAACCTGGATTGGCGCGCCTGCCTCGACCGCTATGACCGACCGAACACCGTCATGTACATTGATCCGCCCTATCCCGACAACGGCGCGAATTATTTTCACAACATGCGCGGCTGGGATGAACACAATGAACTGGCGGAGCGACTACATAAAACGGAATGTAAGTGGATTCTCTCTTCTTACGACATTCCCGAGGTCCGCGCGCTGTATCCTGAAAACTATGTCGTGTCCGTGCAGATGGCTTCCGGCATGAAGGCCAAGAAAAACGGCAGTGAGCGTGTCATCAACAAGGAAGTGTTGATCACAAATTACCTGCCCGACAGCGCGCCGGTCTCGCAATTCAAAGACTCGGAAGTCCGTCAAATGCGGATGGTTCTGGAAAAAGAAGAACCCTACAAGGCGTGATTATACCGAGAAAACCCCAAGTCACACGGCTTGGGGTTTTTGTTTGGTCACTAATCGCTTGCAACAGGCAACTTTTCGACGTTGCTCAGGGCGGGCTGATCACTGATAACTGATAACTGCTCACTCGCCCTGCGCGGACTCCTCACCTCCGGGCACTTCCACCCCTCGCCCGGATTCTCGCGGCGGAGATTCGCGAAGGTCGGCAGGATGCCGCAGGCGAAACAGTTGAGTCGGCAATCCACGCGGATTTGGCCTTCGAGCGACTGGCGGAAATCCTGGAAGAGGAAATTTTTACGCACGGCCGCGGTGATGTGGTCCCACGGGAAAATTTCATCCGTGCGGCGCGGACGGTGGGTGTAGAAGTCCGGGTCGAGTCCATGCTCGGCGAAGGCAGTCGTCCATGTCGGGAAATTGTGCTGGTCGCCCCAGGCGTCGAACCTCGCGCCGTTCTTCCAGGCGGTGAAAATCACCTCGGCCAGTTTCCGGTCTCCGCGCGATAAAAAGGATTCGAGCAGGGTATCGTCGGGTTTTGTCAACGAAAGTTTGATGTTGCGGTCGCGCAGTTCGCGGCGGAGCAGTTCCTGTTTTGCCAGGATATTTTCGCGCGTGTCCACCGGAACCCATTGGAAGGGCGTCTGCGGTTTGGGAACGAAGGTACTGACGCCCGCGTTGAGTTTCACTTTCATCCCGGCCACTTTGCGCCCCTCGGCGATGACGCGCTTGCACAAATCGGCGATGGCCTGCACGTCTTCGAGAGTCTCGCTGGGATGGCCGATCATGAAATACAGTTTGATCGTCGTCCAGCCGCGCCGATAAATTTCGCGCGTGGTGTTGATGATCTCTTCGTCGGGGATGAACTTGTTGATGATGCGGCGCATGCGTTCGGTGGCGGCTTCGGGCGCGAGCGTGAACCCGCCGGAGTAATGCTCGCGCAGTTTGTCCATCAAATCCACCGAGACGGATTCGATGCGCAGCGACGGCAGCGAGATGGTGAGTTTCTGTCCTTTGAAGCGCTCGCTGATCTTGTTGACCAACTCGACCACGTGCGTGAAATCGGAGGAGGACAGCGACATGAGCGCGAGTTCCTCGAACCCCGAACTGCGGATGGCCTCCGCCGCGGCCGCGACAATCTCGTCCACGCTTCGTTCGCGGACGGGGCGCGTGATCATCCCCGCCTGGCAGAATCTACACCCGCGCGTGCAGCCGCGCATGATCTCCACCGAGGCGCGGTTGTGGACGACTTCGATGTTCGGCACGATGAATTTGGTCGGAGGGGGAGGCAGTTTGCCGACCACGCGTTTGACGATGGTCGCGGGAACATCCGCGAGAGGCTCCACGCGCGAGACTGTGCCATCATCCATATAGTGGGCTTCGTAAAAGCGCGGCACGTAAACGCCGGGGATCTTCGCTAATTCGAGGAGGAGTTGCTTCCGGTCGAAAGTCGAAAGTCGAAGGTCGCCGACCTTTGACCTTTGACCTTTGACTCTTTGAACTGTATTTAGGATGTCGTGTATCACCTCCTCCCCCTCCCCGATCACAAACGCGTCCATGAAGGCGTGCATGGGTTCGGGGTTGGTGGCGGCGTGTCCGCCGGCGATGACCAGGGGGTGAGTCGAGTCGCGGTCCGCCGCGCGGACGGGAATACCCGAAAGGTCGAGGATGTTGAGGGCGTTGGTGTAGAGCGTCTCGTAGGGCAGGGTAAAGCCCAAAACGTCGAAGCCCGCGAGGGGTCGTTTTGATTCGAGCGCGTAGAGGGGGATGTCGTGGGCGCGCATTTCGCCTTCCATGTCCAGCCAGGGGGCGTAGGCGCGTTCGGCCAGGGCGTCGTCGCGCTGGTTGATCTGGTCGTACAAAATTTTCAGTCCCACGTTGGAGACGCCGATGTCGTAGATGTCGGGGAAGATGAGGGCGACGCGCGTTTGGACGGAGTCCCACTCTTTGCGGATGCTGTTCACTTCGCCGCCCACGTAGCGACCGGGCTTTTGTACCTTTAAGAGAATGCGATCCAATTTCGATTCGATTTTTTCAGGGGTAAGCATGGCGCGATTATAAACAGAAACCCGGTTTCTGGGAGAAACCGGGTTTCTTCAACTGGTCACTGATTACTGTTCACTGACCACTGGTTTCTTTCCGAAGCGCTCGCGTCCCCACAGCCAGAGCGCGCCCAGGCCGAGCAGGATGACCGCGAAGTTGAGCAACCAACCGAAGAAACCAAGCGGCGCCAGCGGGAAGCGCAACATGCCGATCACAAAGACAAGCACGATCACGCCGACGATCATCGGCCAGATTTTGTGTTCCGCCGTAGTCGGGTGGATGAACTTGAGCAACCACTTTCCGATGATCGTGCCGACCAAGATTTTCGTCACGTAGGCGGTAGCCAGGATGAAACCCAGAATCCCGGCAAAGAGGATCAGGATGCCGAGCCAGATGATCGTGCCGCTCAAACCGCCGAGGGTTAACGCGCCAAAGAAGATGCCGCCCAATATCATGGTCACGATCACCAGGAACAGCGCGAAGAAGAAAACCGCGTAGGTCACCGCGCCCCAACCGAGGCTCGGCCAGAATTGCGCCTGCAATTTACCGGCGGTCGCGCCCATAAAATTCGGGAAGAGCCAGCCGAGGAAGAGTCCGATCAGGATGAGTGTGACCATGCTTCGCAGCAGATCGAAGCCCCATTTGTTCACCTGTTCCGCCGGGGTGGGAATGTGTTCTTCGATGGTTCCTTCGATCTCCGGCAAGGTACGCGTGATTTTTCCGACCACGACCGATGCTGGCAGATTCAGTTCAACGCGTTGAGTGTAGTTCAAGTCGCCGCCGATCTTGGAATCGGGGTCGAGGGTGAGACCCGGCGCGACGGCGGGAATGGGAACCTGGATTCCTTCCTGCGGCATGAACATGGAGGGTGGCATGCCTTCCTCTTGGGTGGCCTCGCCCACTGCGGCTTCCAGGTTGCCGCGCACCTCGCCGCGCAGATGCAGGCCGTTGGCGCCCACCAGGGCATCTTCCTCCACCGACCCGGCTAGAAGTCCCTGCGCGCCGGCATACACCAGGTCGCCGCCCACCGTGCTTCCGGCCAGGGTTTCCAGGCTGAAGCCCGCCGCCACCAGGTCGTCGCCGATGCTGGCCTCGCGGTTAACCTGCAAACCGTACCCGGCGATACGCGCGTCGTCGGTCACTTTCCCGTTAATGATGATCGTCTGCCCGGCGGCGATCAGGTCGCCTTCCACGGTTCCGTTGACGATCACTGCTTGGGCGAAAACGACCAGGTCGCCTTGTACTGTTCCGTCGAGGGTGAAGACGTTGGCGCTCACGTACAGATCGTCATCCACTGTCTCGTCCGCGGCGATGGTGACGTTGTCGCCGGCGCGCCCGTCGAAGGCGCGCGCCGGCATGACGAACGCCAGCGACAGAACCAGGATGAACGCCAGAACCCCAAACCATTGCAAGAATCGTTTCATGTCTACATTCTCCTTTTCGAAAAGTTCTGTTTCCATCTACGCCTGAAATGGAAAAAAGTTGTGGTAAAACAATAGCGTATCCCTATTGTGGGCCTGTTTTGATTGTCCGTCAATACAAACCATGCAATGACTTTGCACGGAAACCCATCCCCGGTAAATCGTACAATTGCCGGAAAACCGAACCGAGGAGACTCTGCCCATGCGGACCTTGACCCTGCTCGTTCTTTCTTTGACCCTGGCCGGGTGCAGCGCGTTCCAGCCTGTGCCCACCCCCACGCTCACCCCCGAACCGACCTCCACCCCCAGGGTGATCGTTGTCACCTCGCTGGTGACGGTCATTCCCACCCAACCTCCCACGAATACGCCGGTCAACACGGCCTCGCCCACCGTCGCGCCGATTCTGCTCACCCTCCAAGCCGTCAGTCCTACGCCCTCGTTCTCCCCTAACGCGACCCTCACTGTCACGCCAGACTCGGGCGAGGTCAATGTTCCCGCTTCGATGTTAGGCGAAGTCTTCTCCAAGATCGCCTTCTCCACAAATCGGTTTTCCCTGCGCTGTGAGCCGAAGACGATCCACTTCGAAGCGAGGGTTTCCGACATGCACATTGTCCTCGTGGAATTCTATTACCGCGTACGCGCCAAGAACTCCACCTATATTCCCCCCTGGACGCGCGGCGGCACGCTCGAAACCGACGATTCCGGCCGCTTCTGGCTGGACTACTATGCCAACGATGTGCCGCCCGACAACCGCAAACCCGATGGCTGGTTCGAACTGGAGTTCGTCGGCGTGAACAATCTCAACCAAGTGGTGGGACGCACGAGCGCCATCGTGGAATTGATCGCCTACACCATTGATTGCCCGGAATAACGTTACCGCTTGAAAAGCGTTTGAAGTCTTAAAGAACATCGCCCCGGAACAAGTCCGGGGCGATGCTTTGTTTTTGTACGTTCGCTCTACGAGAGAGCAGGACGGGGTAGGGGAAGACTACGGAACGTAGTAGTCAATGAACAGGTACGGGCGGAAGGACAGCACACTGTAGCCGCCGCTCCACCAACGAACCAGGTCGGGTCCGCCATCATCGTTGTCATCCAGTCCGAAGTAGGTGCGGAACTGGACCATACCGATGTTCGGGATGTTCCACGGGTTGTACAAGTAGCAGTAGAACCAACCGCCAGCGTCGGGCGCGCTGGTGCAGGATCCAGCGTCGAATTCGAACTCAGCGGCCTCGAAGTCATGCGGGGCCAACGACTGGGTTGCGCCGAAGTACGGCACGCCCATGTCAATGTACATCGGGCCGTGCGTGGAGAACGGGTTGGTGCCGACGTAGCCGGAGAGCTTGAACGCGACATAGGCGTCAGTGATGACCGCGGTGGGCGGCAGGTTGGTGGTGAACGAGGTCAGACCCTTCACCTGCTTGTCGTATTGCTGGTCGCCGGTGAAGATGTAGTAACCGGTGGCCGAGGAGCCCGTGCCGCCGACATCCGAGAACTCGCTGCTCTCGAACATGTAACCGTCGAGGTTACCGGCGGAGAGATAGGTGGCGCTTGCGGCTGTGATCTGCCACAAGTAGGAGATCGGCTCGCTCGCGTTGCCCCAGATGTCCACGCCGAAGACTTCGAAGGTGTGGATGCCGGTGGACAGGTTGTAGTAGTCGTAGGGCCGCCAGCAATAGAACCACGCGCCGCCGTCAAGCGAGCACATGAAGTAGTCAACCCACCAGAAGTCGTAATAATCCCAATCGAAGGTGCCGTCGCGGTAGTAGTCCACCGCGGGAGGCGTGTAGGTGAACCACAGTTCCGGCGGTTCGACATCGTTGTACGAGCAGTTTTCGAAGCCGAAGATACCGTTGCGGGTGTAGAACTCGGCCGGCGTCACACCGCGATAGTACTCGTTGGTGTAAACGAAGGCGCAAGCCTGGCCCCAGCCCCAATAATAGTCATCGGGCGCAACGGCCATGGCGGAGTAGTCGCCCCAGCGGTAGGAGGTGCTGGTCTGCGAGCCAACTGCCACGGAGCTCGTCATGGTCTTTTCATCGCGCATGCTGCCGAGCGGGTCGGTCACCTGGCGGGCGCTGTAGCGGATGATGGGAGGCTGGTTAGCGCCGGAGACGCTATAGCCAACGGCGATGTTGCCCACCGCGTCCATGGCGGCGGAGGCCATCCAGCGATGGTTGCCGTCGTTCGGGGCGATGGTGCCTTGTTGGTACAGGTACCACGCGCTCCAGGCGGACGCGCCCCAATCCCAATCGCGGCGCACTTCGTACCAGCGCACGCCGGCGCGGTCGCCGCCCACATCAACGGTGTGGTTGGTGACCATGGATTCGTAGGTCGGGCCGCCCCAACTGCTGCGATCCACCAAGCGCAATTGCAGGCGGTGCATCAAGCGGTCGCTGATGGCGGCCAGGCCGGAGGTGGTGTTGGGTTGCGGGATGCAGTTGCGGCTGTAATTGCACAGGTTGGAGTCGAAGGCCGCCACGGGGATGTCGTCAATGTGGTAGAGGCTGGCGCTCAAGCCAAACCAGTCCACATATAGGCCCCAGAGTTCCAGCTGGTCGGGAACGATCCAAGCCGGGGTGCTCCAGGCGTTGTCGTCGAACTGCATGAAGTAGCCGTCGTTGCCCATGCCCCAGTTGGCCCAGGCGCCGTCGTTGTCGGAGGGCAACATGCCGCCCAAGAAGCACAACGGGTCGTTTTCTACAGTGTAGTAGGTTTCCATACTGCAGTCGGCGTCGGCGAACGGGTCAATGTAGAGGAAGTCCACCGGGCCGCCAGTGAGCAACTGGCTGCGGTTGAAGGCGAAGATGCCCGCGCCGCCCCACTGCAGGGAGACTTCGTTGAACTGGTTGACCGACATCAGGTAGGAGTCGTTCTCGGGCCAGACGCCGAACTTGGGATAGTCGTTCATCTTGTAGCCAGGCACCATTGGGGTGCTGGACTCGTCGTCATCGTCCACCCAAGTCATCGGGACTTCGAAGGTGTAGGTGTACCAGCCCAAGGTGGGATCGTCGGTGAAGGAGACCGCGATGCATTGATAGAACGGGCCGTAGGGGAAGTACGGCAGAGCGAACTGGCTGATCATCCACTGGCCGGCGTCGTCATCGTAGAGCACGATCGGGTCGCCGTCGTTGGTGTATTCGCAGGCGTCGCCCATGCCCGTCCAGATGGTGTTCATCGGGATGGGGCCGAGCACGGTCTTGGGCCAGCCGCCGTACACGTTGTATTGGCTGTAATCCCAGATGGCGATGGTGGTGTTAATGGTCTGAACGTACCAACCATAGTTCCACGCGTCGCCGCTCGTGTCGCCGTTCGTATCGGGAGGCAGGAAGCCGCCGCCAAACAGGGTGCGGTTGCCGCCCTGATTCTGGCCTTCCCAAGTCCACCAGGGATCGGGAGCGGGATCATCGGGATAGAACTTATCGGGCTCGGTGGCAACGTTGGGTTGCGGGGCCGAGGCTTCCGCGCCGAAGGGCAGGATGCGCCCGCCGCCGGAGCGGCGCGAGGGCTTGGCCCACGGCAGGTTGAAGGCGCCTTTTTGAACGGTGTAGGGACCGTAGTTCTGAGTCGGCGCGTTTTCGTCAATCGCGCGGGTCGGTCCGTACAACTTTTCGGCGACATTCAGCAAGGACCCATCCGTCTTGCCATTGTGGAGGGATTTAAAAAACTTTCCTTGCACTTGGCCGGCCTGTTGCAGAACAGGGGCCTTGGTCGCGTCCGCCGCCATGGGGGTGACGAGAGCGAGCGCCATCACCAAAGTCACCACAACAGCCAGAACGCGTTGCCAACGTAACATTGAAGCAGACATTTTCATTCTCCTTGGAATTGTTTCGGTTGGATTGGAATGAAGAACACGAGCTTTATGACAGGTTAATGTATAAACGCCTTTCACCTCCTGTAGTGAAATGTTATCCATAACTACAATTCATCTTGGGGCTGTCACCTCTCACACTACTATCATATTTTATGTCAAACCATTTCATTTATCAAGTGCCAAAATACCCATAAATCGGATTACGTACCGATGAAATACGAGCGCAAGAAGAGCGCTTCTTCCTACTTTGCCGAGGAACGACTTTCGCTCGGACCGCAAAATCTCCTGATTTTGCGCGAAAGTCGGGAGACTTTGGACTCAGTAAGCGAAAGTCCCGCGAGGAATAAACTCACGGCGCCAATGACTCCGGTTGGAAGCAAGGCTGGTAATCGTATCCCAGAATGAGACGATACTGTATTGGGCTGTTCGAATCGGGCAGGGAGATAACCTGCGCGTTGGGGATTCCCATCACGGCGAGCAGGCTGGAGACGCGCGCTGGGTCTTGCGCGGCGGAGAGATCAATCAGGACGCTGTTGGAGTAATCGCGGCGGTCGGCGGGATGCAGGAGGGCGGCGTATCCCGCGTAGTTCAGGCGCGAGGCGGCCAGCGCGTCCCAGCCCTCGTTCAACGTCCCGTTCTCCACCTGGACGATGATCGTCTCGTTGACGGCGGCCTGCGGCGAGGCGGTGAGGGCTTGTTGGATCAGCGCGGAGAGGGCCGCCTGATCCGGCAATAACACGTACGCGCCGCCGGGCGTGATCCACGAACTGACGACCGGCGGACGGATGTAGTAACTGCGGATGTCGGCGGCGCCGAATTGGGGCGCGAGCGAGGCGAGTTTGAGGATGTCGCCCAGCCCGAGGTCGGTGGCGACGAGCGCGTTCAGGTTGGCGTAGAGTTGGGGAATTTTCGAGAGCATGTCGGTGGAGAGGGCGCGACTGTAAATCGAACGGATCACTTCCTGCTGTCTGCGGCCGCGATCAAAGTCATTGGACTTGGAGCGCGAGCGCGCGTACCATAGCGCCAGGTCGCCGTCCATGTGAACGACTCCCGTCGGCGTGGTGTAGAGATACCAGTTGTCTTCGTTCTCGGGGTCGAAACTCGGGTCAATCAAACGCCAGTCGGTGTAGGCGCATGCGATGGGAACGTCAATTCCGCCGAGGGTGTCCACGATCTGGCGGAAACCGTCGAAGTCCACCATGGCGGTGTGGTCAATTTGCAGGCCGAGGTTGTAGGCGATGGTGTCTTTCAGCAGGCCCGGTCCGCCGCCGGGATAGCCGCTCAACTCGCCGTGTTGATAGGCGGTGTTAATGCGCTGCATTTCCCATTCAGGGATATACACCCACAAGTCGCGCGGGATCGAGATGAGCGACACCTGATCGTCGCGCGGGCGCAGGATGACGATGATCATCGTGTCGGTGCGATATGAGGAACCGGGACGTTTGTCCGAGCCGATGAGCAGGAACGTGACCGCGTCCGGCCCATCGTAGATGACCGCCGGTGGAGGCGCCGCGGTGGGATAGAGGACGCTCATGTCCGCGGTGGGGAGGGGTGAGGCCGTAGCGAGCGACTCAGGCGTATTGGTATTGACGACGAGCGGGGGTAGGGGCGTGAAAACAGTATCGAGCGAAATGGTGGGGAAGGGCGTGGGCAGCGCGGGCTGGAAGGGCGTGGGCGTGGCGGGATTGAAATTTTGCGCGCCGACAGGGTTGAAAGGAAGTCCGTGGATTTCTTCCGGCGTGGGCGCGGAGGCGGGAGAGGCCGCGCAGGCGGAGAGCAGGATGAGGAGAATTACTAAAGTGATGCGGCGCATGAGGGGAAGGGATGAAAGATGAAACGGGAAATCGTCCCTGTTCGTTCCAGGGCGTAGATTCGCCCGAGATGGCCTCACCCGCTCAGGGTGTGGTCGGCGGCGGGGTGTCGGAGGGTGGAGGAGGAGTCGCGGTGACGGTCGCGGTCGGCGGCGGGGCGGTTGTCGCGGTCGGTTCGCTTGTATTCGTCGGTTCGGGTGTGCTGGTCGGCGCGACGGTGGCGGTGTCAAATTCGATGGTCAGGATGGTGGCGGTCGCGGCGGGCGTGCTGGTTGGCACGTTGGGAACCCACAGAATTTGGCCGGCATAGATTGTGTCGGAGGAGAGGCAGTTCGCGTTCTTGAGTTCGGCCACAGTGGTGCGATAGAGTTGGCTGATGCGGAAGAGGTTGTCGCCGGATTGGACGGTGTATTTCACCCACGTGGAGGAATGACCGCAGGCAGTGGCGGGGACGGTGGAGGCGACTGCGGGCGGGACGTATAAGTCGTACCCCGGCAGGAGGGTGGAGGAGATCAAGCAGTTGCCCGATTTCAATAGGTCGGCGGTGGTTTGATAGCGCGCGGCGAGCATGTCGAGCGTTTCGCCTGGCGCGACCACCACGACGATCCAACCCGCCGGAATGGGACAGCGCGGCGTGGGGGTTTCGGTGAAGAGGGTGAACGCGGCGAAGGGTGTGTCGGTGGGGTAGGGGCTGAGCAAAAAGTCGAGCGTGCCAGGCGCAAACTCGGACGTGGGAAAGTCGTTTGCGGCGGTGGGAGTGGCGAGGAAGAAGGGCGGTTGCGGCACGTAACCTTCGGCCAGCGCCAGCGAAATTCCGCCGACCACAACCACGAGTGAGATCAAGCCAAGCAGCAACCCTTCCCCCAATTGTTTAACCGACTGCATGGACTACCTCTCCCCGGAGCGCCCGCGCGCGCCTTTGGAGAACGGCAGGAGCACGCTGAATGTGGCCCCAACGCCCTGTTCGGTCTCCACCCAGATGCGCCCGTGTTGGGCCTCGGTGAGGGTCTTGGCAATCGAGAGTCCCACGCCGGTATCGCCCACGCCCTGGATCAGGACATTTTCGGCGCGATAGAGACGAGTGAAGACGCGCGGCAGATCCTCGGCGGGGATGCCTCCGCCTGAGTCGCTGACCTGGATGAGGACATAATCCTGCGCGTCCTCGATTCGGGTCTGGACCTTGAGGGTGACGCGGCCCTCCACCGGCGTGGCGGCTCCCGCGTTTTGCAGGAGGTGGATGAGTATCTGTTGGATGGCTTCGCGGTCGGCGTAGATGGGCGGCAGGAGTTTTGGCAGGTCGAGGCGCATGCTGATGTTTTTCTCGCGCACCTGGCTGCTGGTGTAGGACATGGCGTTGTCAATGATCAGGTTGAGATCCACCGCCTCCGACTTGAGGTCCGAGAGTCCCGTTTCGAGGGTGGTGACCTGGATCATGTCGTCTATCAAACTGCCGATGCGCTCGGTCGAGGCTTTGATGCGCTCGACGAACTTGCGTTGCAACGCGCCGAGGATTCCCACCGATTCGCCCAGGAGCAGGTCGGTGTAGCCCACAATGGAAGACATCGGCTGGCGCAGTTCCTGCGAGATGGAGGCCACCACCTCGGCCTGTTCGCTCGAACGGGCGGACTTGCTGCTCTTTTCGAGTTCGAGCAATTTCATGTTGGCTTCGGCCAACTGGTTTTGCAGGTGGGCGATATCCTCCAGAGCGAGGCGTAATTCCTTTTCCATCTGATTCATGCCGTCGGCGCTGGATTCGTAACGCGCGACGCGCAGACTTTCGATCTCGTTGTGCAATTCCGTGATGCGTTTTTGCGCTTGTTCCAGGGCCGCCGCCATTTGCTGGTCCGTTTCCGGGCTGGAGGGTCGCTTAAGCAGATCCTCCACCTGCATCTCCAGTTTATCGTTCTGCTTCTGCATTTCGATGATCTGGGCGCGGGCGTGTTCGAGCGCTTCGGTGGCGGCCTGTTCTTTTTGCTGGAGGGTGGTGGACTGTTTCGTGCGCTGGACGATGGCCACCAGCGATGCGGCGATGTTCGCCAGAAAGGCCTGATCTTCGGCGCTCCACAGGCGGTTGGAATACGGCGAGAGCAGGAGGATGCCGCCAATGGATTCTTTTTCCTTGGTCAGCATCGGCACGCTGAGCAGGTTGCCCGGGTTGCCGATGCCAAGCACGTCGCCCAAGCCCTTGATGTCGGCGGAGGTGGCGCTGGCCGGCAGGCGCAGTGGACGTCCGCGCGAGATGGCCCCCGCCAGCATCGGCACGGAGGCTTTGGTCAGGCTCCCGCCTTCGAGCGGTTCTTCGCGGATCAGGTCGTAGCCCGAGGCGATGACCAGTTGATTCTTGTTGTCGGTCAGGTAAATGAGGAAGCACAGGTCGGCCAGCATGGTCTGCGCGATGGCGCGCGTCATGGCCTGGTTCACCTTCGCCGGGTTGGTCTCGGCGGCCATATCGAGCAGGGCGTGGAAGGTTTTGGGGTCGGCGCTATATCGCCGGCGTTCGGGAACGGGCGCTTCCTGTTTGATGGAGGTCGGCCCATCCGTCGGCGCGGGGAAGCGTTGGGGCAGGGTCAATAAAATGGGATAGGCGGCCAGGTAGGCCAGTCGCACCGCGCCCGGATAATCGCCGGTGGAGCGGTCGCTGAGCATGTAGACCAGGTGACCGAGAAATGCCAGCGTCAGCACGGAAATGCCGTTGCCCCATCCGCTTGGGCGGCGGATGAGCAGGATCAACGCGCCCACCAGGATGACGGCGAACGACGCCAATTGCCAGATGGAATCCTGGAAGGTGGCGTTGAACGTGAGGGAAAAGGTGTACTGGCGCAACGCGTCCGCCACGCTGAAGGCTAGGGAAGCCACAACCAGCAGGCTTGACAACGCGGTGACCGAATCCGCGCTGCGGCTGGGTTCGGGGAAGGCCCACAGCCAGATGATCCAAATCAGGCCGAGCAGGGTCACGGCGCGGTCGAGCGGCGGCAGGAGGATTTCCAAATTAAGAACCTTCTGCCAGCCGAGCAGGGCCACGATGAACAAGGCGGTGTGAATCAGGAATAAGATCCCCAAACCGATCATCGTGCGGCGCGCCTGCGGAAAGTCGCTGGAGCGCCAGTGATTTAACGCGGATTGGTATCCGAAAGCAATCGAAAAGACCAGGAGCAGGTGATAAACAACCCCGCCTTGCGAGTCGGTGAGAAATGAAAAGACATGCGTAAACAGGGAGCCCATACAATTGTGATTATACTGCCTTTCACGCGCGAGGGCATGTTATCTCGATTGCAAATTTCATGAGGGACCTCCCTCATCGTATAATGGCCTTGCCATGCGTTCGTTTCTTCCGCGACTCTCGATCCTGCTTGCCATTCTCGCGCTGATTCTCGTCCCGCTGACTCTCTCGATTCAAGCGGACCTGCGCCGCGCCGACGCGTCCCTCGCGGCGGGCGACTACGCCTCCGCGGCCGCGGACTACGAACACGCCGCGCGTCTCGTCTTTTGGCGCGGCGACCTATGGGAGCGCGCCGGTCGCGCCGCCTTCGCGGGCGGCGACGATGAAGAAGCAATCCGTTTCCTCGAAGCCGCGCCCTCGCTCAGCGTCGAAGGTTGGACCGAACTCGGCCAGGCTTATTTCCAACTCCGGCGCGTAGACGAGTCCATTCGCGCCTATCAACGCGGCCTCGACCAGCACGGCGGCGCGCCCTCCTTGTATCGCGGCCTCGTGTTGGCCTACAACGCCAAAGGCGACCTCGCCGCTGAGACCTCGGCCCTTGGCAACTACCTCGCGTTCGAGTCGGGGGACGCCGCGGCGCGTTATCGGTTCGGCCTGCTGCTCTGCATTGATAATCCCGACCGCGCCCTCGAAGAACTTTCCACCACGGCCGCGCAGGACGCGGCGTACGATCCCGCCTACCAGACGATGCGCACGGCCCTCAATCTTGCTTCGCTTGAATCGGACGAGTCGAAGCGGTTGGCAGTGATCGGTCGCGGCTTGGGGTTGGTGCAGGAATGGCAATTGGCCCTGGCCGCCTTCCAAGGCGCGGTCGAAGCGGACGGAGAAAACGCCGAGGCCTGGGCTTGGATCGGCGAGGCTCGCCAACACCTGGGTCAGGATGGACGCGCCGAGTTGGAGCGGGCCGCGGCGCTCGCTCCGTTCAATTCGAATGTGCGCGCGCTGTTCGGCCTGTATTGGAAACGCGTCGAAAACTACGATCGCGCGCTGGCCGAATTTCAATGGGCCGCGCTCCTCGACCCGGAGAATCCGCACTGGCAGGCCGCGCTCGGCGAAGCCTACGCCCAGGCCGGCGATCTTCCGCCCGCGCTCGAAGCCTATCGACGCGCCGCCGAACTCGCTCCCACCGACGCTGGCATCTGGCGATTGCTCGCCATTTTTTGCGCGCAATACTCGTATGAGACAGCCGGCGTGGGATTGAACGCCGCGCATCAAGTGGCGGCCCTCGCCCCCGACGATCCCGCTTCATACGACCTCCTGGGCTGGCTCTACCTCTCCAGCGGACTCTACCTCGAAGCCGAAACGACCCTCGCCCGCGCCCTCGCGATGGACCCGAACCTCGCCTCGGCCCACCTGCATTTGGCGATGGTCTACATGGCGTATGATCGCTGGGACGACGCGCACGTTGAACTCCTCCTCGCCTGCGACCTCGATCCCAACGGCGAGACGGGCGCGTACGCGCAGCAGTTGTTGGGGCAGTATTTTCCGTAATAAAAGGTTCTGTCATTTCGAGGAGGGTACTCCCGACGAAGCAATCTCCCTACTGATGGAGGGGATTGCTTCGGGAAGAACACCCTCGCAATGACAACGCAAGAGGTTTACCGAATCTGATAGAATTGAATCATGCGACCCATTCAATCTGCCCTGCTCGTTTTCCTTCTCCTCTTCACCTTCGCCTGTTCCACCTCCTCCCTCGGCGGCGGTGGCGGCGAGGTTTCCGGCCCGACGGTGGAGCCTCCCCTTCCCGCCTCGGGGACGGTGTTGTTCCAGGACGATTTCTCGAATCCCTCCAGCGGCTGGGATCAGGTATCCGGCGCGGAGGGGGTGGAGGATTACGATAACGGCGTGTATCGCATTCAGGTCACCGCGCCGAACTTCATTTATTTTTCCACGCCGGGGAAAAACTACTCGGATGTCCGCATCGAAGCCGACACGGCCAAGATCGGCGGGCCGGATTCGAATCGAGCCGGGTTGATCTGTCGTTTCGATGCCAGTGATGGAATCCCCAATTTCTATTTCTTCATCATCACCAGCGACGGGTTCTACGGGATCGGGCGCGCCAGTGGCAACCAGTCTATCCTGCTCGGCCAGACGGAACTCGCGCAGAACGCCAACGTCAAGACCGGGCTGGCCATTAATCATCTGCGCGCGGATTGCCAGGGTCCCATGCTCTCGTTTTATATCAACGGGTTCCTCGTCGGGCAGGTAATGGATCAGGCCCTCCTGCGCGGCGACGTGGGCCTGGTGGCCGGCGCTTTCACCGAAGGCGCGGTGGATATCATCTTCGACCAGTTCATCGTGTTGCAACCTTGATGTTGCGGGCGCTGTGGAATCCTGAAGTTCTACTTCAGGATTTTGGCTTCGCCTATTCCGAAAGTAGAACTTTCGGATTCCCAACTCCCATCCCATGAAAATCTACCTCGACACCATCGGCTGTCGCCTGAATCAAGCCGAGATCGAAAGCATGGCGCGGCAATTCCGCGGCGCGGGACATGAGATCGTCGTGTCCGCCGAGGGCGCGGACCTGGCCGTGGTCAACACCTGCGCGGTGACCTCCGACGCGGCCGCCGATTCGCGGCAAACGATTCGCCACCTGGCGCGCGCGGGGATCAAGCAAATCGTTCCCACCGGATGTTGGGCGACCCTCGAACCGCGCGAAGCCTCGAACTTACCGAATGTTTTACGGGTGGTCAACAACAACCAAAAAGATACTTTGGTCGCGCAGGTTCTCGACCAACCCGATTCATCTTTCACACCTGCACTTGCGCCAGGTGCAAGTGTCTTTCATCTTTCATCTTTTGATGTTGAGCCCCTTGCGCGTCTTCCCCTCCCCGGCCTCCACCGCCGCACGCGCGCCTTCATCAAAGTGCAGGACGGTTGCGACAACGCCTGCACGTTTTGCGTCACCACCGTGGCGCGCGGCGACTCGCGTTCGCGTCCGCTGGCGGAGGCGCTCGCGGAGGTGCAATTCGCGTTGGACGGCGGGACGAAGGAGATCGTGCTGACGGGAGTCCACCTCGGCTCGTGGGGAAATGATTTTGGTCATCACTTGCGCGACCTCGTCGCTGCCATCCTGCGCGAAACCGACGCGCCGCGTCTCCGTCTCTCCTCGCTCGAACCCTGGGACTTGGACGCGGACTTCTTCGAGTTGTGGCGCGACCCGCGTCTCTGCCGGCACTTACATTTGCCTCTGCAGTCCGGTTCGGCCAGCGTGTTGAAACGCATGGCGCGCAAGACCACGCCCGAGTCGTTTCGCGAGTTGGTCGCGGCGGCGCGCGCGGTCATGCCGGAGGTTGCCGTCACCACCGACGTGATCGTCGGCTTCCCCGGTGAGACCGAAGCCGAGTTCAACGAGACGCTCGACTTCGTGCGCGAAATGAACTTCGCGGGCGGACACGTGTTCACCTACTCGGCGCGTCCAGGCACGCCCGCCGCTAAGATGAAGGGGCAGGTGAAACCCGACGTGCGCAAGAGTCGCAACCATCGCCTCGCCGAAGTCTTCCGCGAGTCGGCGCGGGGGTATCGGCAAAAGTTCCTCGGGCAAACAATGTCTGTGTTGTGGGAGTCGGTTAGCGAGCTGGACGAGTGGGGCTGGAAGATGGAAGGCTGGACGGAAAATTATCTGCGCGTCAGCGCGTCCTCGTCCGCGCCACGCTGGAACGAGGTGGACTCCGTCCGCCTCGACGCGCTCGAAGGCGAGGGCCTGCGCGGGACGATTGTGACAACTCCATGAAGAACCCATTTAACCACAGAGCCCGCGGAGAACACGGAGAAGAACAATGAAATTCTCTGTGGACTCTGTGTTCTCTGTGGTGGATGATTTTCCTGCGCTCGAAGAGGGCGAGGTGCATGTTTGGCTGGCGGACCTCAATCGGCCCGACCTGACCGAGTCGGCCCGCGAGATTTTGACTTCCGCCGAGATCGAACGCGGCCTCCGTTACCGCTTCGACCGCGACCAAACCTGGTTCTTCGCCCGTCATTTTTTCCTTCGCACTCTCCTCTCGCGCTACCTCCACCAACCTCCCGCGACCTTCGACCTTCGACTTTCGACTCACGGCAAGCCCTACCTCGAAAATCATCCCCTCCACTTCAACCTCTCTGACTCGGACGGTTGGTGCCTGCTGGCGTTCACGAAAGCCGCGCCCCTCGGCGTGGACTTGGAGCAGGTCCGCGCGCGCGGCGATTTGATGGCGGTGGCGCGGCGTTACTTCTCCCTGGCGGAGTTGATCGAACTGGAGCGTCTGCCACCCGACCGGCAGTTGAACGGCTTCTATCACATCTGGACGCAGAAGGAAGCCTTCATCAAGGCGGTGGGGGAGGGGCTGTCCATTCCGCTGGATTCGTTCGATGTGGAGACGGAACCAGGTCAGCCCGGAGGAATACGCCAGGTTCGGGGAGCCGGCGCGTGGTCAGGGGCGATGCGGACGTTTGTGCCGCTGGAGGGATTCCGAGGGGCCGTCTGCGCGCAGGGCGGGGAAGGGGTCAATTTGCGAACGTTCCGGTTGTAAAATTAGGATGTTTGTCACTTTCGGCGACGGGGGGAGACATGTATAATTTTCTCGTTCAATCTTTCACATTTCGAAACGGAGAGACAAAATGACGGCTCAAATCATTGACGGAACTGCGATAGCGCAGAAAGTTCGTGACGAGGTTAAGGCGAAGGTGGCGGCGCGGATTGCGGCGGGGAAATCGCAACCGGCGCTGGCGACCGTGCTGGTGGGCGAACGCATTGACTCGGCTACCTACGTGAGCATGAAGCAGAAGGCTTGCGCCGAACTGGGCATGACTTCCTACCACAAGCCGATGCCCGCGGACGTTTCGCAGGCAGACCTGGAGAAGCTCATCAAGGAATTGAACGCCGATCCCAAGGTGAACGGCATTTTGGTGCAACTGCCCCTGCCCTCGCATTTGGACGAGGAGCGCGTGTTGCAACTGATCAGCATCGAAAAAGACGTGGATGGGTTCTCGCCCATCAACCTGGGCCGTCTGGCCCAAAAGGGACGCGAGCCGTTGTTCGTGCCTTGCACGCCGTACGGATGCATCTATCTATTGAAGCAGGCCGGCGTGACGATCAAGGGGGCGAATGCCGTGGTGTTGGGCCGCTCGAACATCGTGGGCATGCCCGCCGCGTTGTTGCTGGTGAAAGAGGACGCTACGGTGACGGTCGTCCACTCGCGCACCAAGGATATTCCCGCGGTGATGCGCGACGCGGACATCATCATCGCGGCCATCGGTCGCGCCCAGATGGTGCGCGGCGATTGGATCAAGCCCGGCGCGGCGGTGATTGACGTGGGCATCAACGGCGTCCCGGTGTTGAACCCGGATGGGACTCCCGCCATCAGCGAGAAGACCGGCAAGCCGAAACAGAAACTGGTGGGCGACGTGAATTACGAGGAAGCCAAGGAAGTGGCCGGCTTCATCACCCCCGTCCCGGGCGGCGTCGGCCCGATGACGATTGCCATGCTCATGGCGAATACCCTGCGCGCTGCGGAGATTCAAGACAAGTAGTCAACGGCTTGACGCGCAAACCGAACAACAGGATAATAGAAACCACCGGCGAATCTGAGACAGGCGATTTCCTTGGATAGAGGCGACCGCCTGTTTCATTCTCAAGCGAAACCAAACATCATGGAATCTTCCAATCCCATTCGTTCCAACAAAAATTTCCGGGTCATCGCGATCGTCACCGGGGCGCTCGGCCTGTTGTATTTGCTGATCAATCTCTTTGCCATTGGGGGAGACGAGTTCGTCTATTCCTTGAATAACTTCATCACCATTCCGCTGACTCTCTTCACGGCGTTGTTTTCTTTTTCCATGTGGCGCGTGATGCTGACCAATAGCAATAGCCGCCTGCTGTGGGGAAGCCTGATGGCGGGTTGGGCGATGTGGACGATCGCGGAAATTCTGTGGGTCGTTTACGGATATGTCTACCAGGAGATTCCCTACCCCTCGCCGGCCGATTTTTTCTGGCTGGTCGGTTATATTCCCATGGGCTACGGGTTGTATATGCGCGTGAGGGGAATATCCATCCGATTGCGCCCCTTCCAGACGTGGACGCTGTGGGCCATCATCGCTGGCACGGTCGCCGCGACGTGGGCGTTCATCGTGCTTCCCATCCTGCAAACCAACGACCCGTCCAATGCGTTGGAGAGCGCGCTGAACATTTCGTATCCCCTGGTTGACCTGTTCCTTTTGATCGTTGTCCTGCGACTCTTTTTTATCTTTTCCAGCGGAGGGCAGGGTTTGGGATGGAATTTACTGACCGTTGGCTTCATCCTGCATTCCATTTCCAACCTGGTCTTCTCGTATGCGTCCCTGTCGGACATCTATTATCCCGATCTGCAGGTGAACCTGATCAGCGGCGCGCTGATCGACGCGCCGTACAACATCTCCTACTTGTTGTGGGGGCTCGGCCTGTACGCCCTGCGCCTGACGTGGAGCATGTACCGGCCCTTCGAGGAAACCGTGTCGCTGCAACCGGTTCCCAATACCAGCATCCTGGTCTTCCTCGACCGCGAGAATAAGGCCATCGAGGCGGGCAATAATTTTGGACGGATCTTTGGCGTGGACGATGTGAAGGGCAAGTCCCTGGCGGAGTTGTTGCGCATGACCGATCAGGACGCCAGCAGTATCCTGGCAACGATCCGGCGGGAGGGAAAAATTACAGATTTCCCGGTCCAGGTGGAGACCCGGGTGGGCGCCTCGCAAGGAACCTATGTGACCGGCGCAACCCTCAACCCGAAAGGGGAATATTCGGGTTGCGTACTGCTGTTTCGCATTTTGTTCGATGACGACTATTCCCTGGATGAGACGCTCAATGATTATCAAAAAGGCATGGTGTCTCACGTGCGCCGGTTGTGCGAATCCAGCGAGCGCGCCAACATTCGAAAATTGTTGTTGGATTATCACTTAGCCTATTTAAAGCCGATCTATAACATCGTGTTTCAAACCGGAGGCGCTCAAATCGGCGAAGCGTTTTTAGAGCAACTTCAATTCCTCGCCCGCGAACGTCAATGGCCGTTGGAGTTCGCGCCCGGAAATCTCCTGGTTGAAGCCGACTATGACCTGGCTATGTTGCGCCAGGCGCTGCCGGTCGTTGTGGAAACCGCCAAACAAATGGCGCTCGAATTGACCGATCCAAAAATCGTCGAGGCGGAGATCGCCTCGGTGTCCTCGAAGTTCAGCGAATCGATACGCAGGAATGTGGCCTACTTCAGTAAATAAGCGACAGGTTTTTTCCGCGGCCTGAGCGGCCGCCCGGCCCGGTTCCACGGAACCGGGCTTTTGTTGCAATTCGGAACGTTTTCGCCTGTGGGAGGCCGAATGAAAAAATTGCTGAGGTGGATCGGGATCGCGTTGGGCGCGCTCGCGGGACTGATCGTCCTGGGGCTGGCGTTCGTTTATGTCCAAACCGCGTCGCGCCTGAACCGTGTGTATGCCGCGCCCAACGACGCGCTGACCATTCCCTCGGGCGACGCGTCCATCGCGCGGGGGAAGCGCATCTTCCAGTTTCGCGGTTGCGAGGCGTGTCACGGCGAACGGCTGGAGGGGAAGGTATATTTGAGCGACCCCGCGTTGGGGGAAGTCAACGCCTCGAATTTGACGACCGGCCGGGGCGGAGTCGGAAGCGGGTATAGCGACGCGGACTGGGTGCGCGCCATCCGTTACGGGGTGCGGCCCGACGCGACGCCGTTGCTGTTCATGCCCTCCACTGAGTTTTATTTTTTGAGCGACGAAGACCTGGCGGCAGTCATCGCGTATATCAAGAGCGTCCCCCCGGCGGACCACGTTCAGCCGCCCAGTTCGCTTTCGCTGACCGGCCGCTTGGTGATGACTCTCGTCCCGCAGATCACCTTCATCCCCGCCGAGTTGATTCCCATGGACGGCCCGCGTCCCGCCGCGCCTGAAGCGGGAATCACGCCGAAGTATGGCGAGTACCTGACTTATTCGTGCAAGGTCTGCCACGGGCTGACGATGTCGGGCGGCGATATTCCCGGCTTCCCCGCCGATTGGCCGCCCGCGCCCAACCTCACGTGGGGTAAAGGATCGCGCTTGCCCGCTTGGGATTTCACCGACTTCCTCGCTTTCATGCGCGCCGGCGTCAAGCATGGCCGCCAGGTGGACCCGAAGTACATGCCGTGGACTTCGTACAAATTTATGACGGACGAGGAGTTGCAGGCGGTGTGGGTTTATTTGCAATCGCTTCCGCCGAAGGAGTATGGGAATCGCTGAAATCAAAGGTACAATCAGCCCACTTCCTGGCGGCTTGCCAGAATAAAAAGGAGACAATATGAACGCAACAGTGACAAGTGGCCAGGTGGTCTCGATGGAATACACCCTGCGTGTGGACGGCAGGGTGGTGGACTCTTCGGCGGGCGGCGACCCGCTGGAGTATTTGCACGGCGCGGCGAACATCATCCCCGGTTTGGAGCGCGAACTGGAAGGGATGTCCGTTGGCGAGAGCAAGAGTGTGACCGTGTCGCCCGCGGACGGTTATGGCATGGTGGATGAGGAATCTTTCATGGACGCGCCGCGCGACCAGTTCCCCGCCGATATGCCGCTCAAGCCCGGACTCGAAATGGAACTGACCCTGCCGGATGGCGAGCGCGCTTACGCCCGCGTGGAGAGCGTGGAAGGTGACATCGTTCACCTCAACATGAATCAC
>CAZVAX010000069.1:0-22563 GCA_964625215.1 uncultured Anaerolineaceae bacterium
CGAGTCCATCCTGGAGATCGGTTGCGGCACGGGCAAGAACACCGCGTTCCTCGCGGGGATTGCCGAACAGGTTCACTCCCTCGACTTTTCGGAGGGGATGATCGCCAAAGCGCGCGAGAAAGTGACCGCCGCGAATGTTCGTTTCGAGACGGCGGACTTGAATCAACCCTGGCCGTGCAACGACGCGGCTTATGCTTTGATCCTCTGCTGTCTCGTGCTGGAGCATATCGCGGACTTGTCCCACATCTTCGCCGAGGCCGCGCGTGTTTTACAGCCGGGTGGAAAATTCTTTATCAACGAACTGCACCCGTTCAAACAATATCGCGGCACGCAGGCGCGCTTCGAGCAAAACGGTCAAACCATCGAAGTGGATGCATTCGTCCATCACATCTCCGATTTCCTGCGCGCGGCGAAAGGGAACGGCTTGCGGTTGGAGTCGCTGGAGGAACACTGGCGCGAGGAAGACGAGGGCAAGCCGCCGCGCTTGATTTCGTTTGTGTTCGAGAAATAGATTTGGGTCAAGATAACCAATCCCTCGCAGAGACATCAGGCATAAAGATACTTGAACTTACCCATCCCTGATATTAAACTGTAGATACCAAAGGCGAGCATGTTCTTGGAGGTGTCCTTCGTGAAATCGGAGGATCCATGCTTGCATTGGAAGAAGTCGCCTCGCAAGGGGAACTGTTCTCTCCGCCGGATGTGGATAAAGCCCGCGCTTTCTTCGCCAGCAAGTCACGCGCAATGACCGACAAGCGCATGACGGTGAGCGAAGCCGTCATGCGCTTCATTCACGCGGGAGATTATTTCGCTTCGGGTGGGTTTGGGGGCGTGCGCATCTCGACCGCCGTTCTGCACGAGATTGTCCGCCAACGCATCACGGGGTTGGGATTCTCCGGTCACACCGCCACGCACGATTTTCAGATCCTCACGGCGGGCAAATGCTTCGACCGTTGCGACATCGCCTACGTGGTTGGGCTCGAACGGCGCGGCCTTTCGCCCAACGCGCGGCGCTACCTCGAAAGCGGTGCCGTCCGCATGACCGAATGGAGCAACGCCGCGCTCGGCTGGAGGTACAAAGCCGCGGCCATGGGCGTCCCGTTCCTTCCAGCGCGCTCCATGCTTGGCACAGATACCTTCACGCGCAGCGCGGCGAAGGAGATCGCCTGCCCATTCACGGGGCAAACGTTGCTGGCTGTCCCGGCCCTCTTCCCCGACGTGGGCGTGATCCACGTCCACCGGGCCGACATCTACGGCAACGCGCAAGTGGACGGCATCGGCATCGCGGACTACGATATGTCGCGGGCCTGCAAACGCCTCATCCTGACCACTGAGCGGATCATCCCCACCGAAGAGATCCGCGCCAACCCCTGCCAGACCTTCATCCCCTATTGGCTCGTGGACGCGGTTTGCGAAGTCCGCTACGGGAGTTACCCCGGCAACATGCCCTACGAGTATTACTCCGATGAGGCGCATATTGCTGAATGGTTGGAGATCGAGCAGGATGAGGTCGCGTTCCAGGCATTCGTTGAAAAGCATATCTATGGTACGCGCAATTTTGAAGAGTATCTTGGGTTGTGCGGAGGCGCTGCCCGCATGAAAACTCTGTGTGAACTCGAACCGCTGAAACGCCTGGAGGCAAAATGAGCGCGGCAAATTACAACCTGATGGAGTTGATGATCTGTGTGGCGGCGCGTCAACTGGAAGACGGGCGCACCGCGGTGATCGGGACGGGCATGCCGCTCGCGGCGGCCATGCTCGCCCAGAAGACGACCGCGCCGCATCTCGTCACGATGTTCGAAGCGGGCGCGGCCGCCCCGGAGTTGGTACGCCTCCCCATCTCCGTCGCGGACTCGTACGCGCAGACGCGCGCCATCCTGCATTCCAGCATGGATGAGATCATGGAGTCCTGCCAGCGCGGATTGGTGGATTACACCTTCCTCGGCGGCGCGCAGATTGACAGGTACGGCAACCTCAACACCACCATGATCGGCGCGGACTACGACTATCCCACCGTGCGCCTGCCCGGAAGCGGCGGCGCGAACGACCTGGCCTCGTTCTGCTGGAAGACTCTCGTCATCACCCCGCACGACAAACGTCGCTTCGTGGAGCGTCTCGACTTCCTAACCACCCCCGGCTACCTGACCGGCCCCGGCGCGCGCGAACGGGCCGGCCTGCCTCCCGGCTCCGGCCCGTACAAGGTCATCTCCACGCTGGCGTTGATGGGCTACGACGCGCTCACCAAGCGTATGACCGTTGAAAGTCTCCACCCCGGCGTGAGGCGCGAAGATGTGATTCAGAATACAGGATTCGAAATGCGCTTTGCCGACCCGCTTGAAGTCACGCGCGAACCGACGGATGAGGAGGTGCGGATTTTGCGCGAGGAGGTGGATCCAGAGGGAGTGATTATTGGAAGACAAAGTTAAAACCTGATATATCTTCGCGGGAGCCCGATCAATCTTGACCTGCGTCCGCGCAAAAGTCTTAATGGATTACGGCGCGGATGAGGCACATCAGGTTTATTTCCGATTGTTCCACCATCTGAAATACCATCGGGCTGAAATAGGGGATGAGCCAGATGACCCACACGAAAATACTGAACTTGTGAAAACCGACGATCATCTTCTCGTCTTTCTTCACGAGCACGACCGTCGCCCAAATGGCATGGATGAACATCAGCGCGATCGCCAGTACGCCCGATACGCCGTGGATGTCCCAACTCATGCCGCCAACGTAATCGAACATCATGCCGGTTCCCCAAGTGTCGCAGATGAGACCGAGATAGAAGAAAACCGTGTGCCAGACTTTGAGCCGACCTTGTATGCGTTCGCTCCATACGCCGATGGAATAGAAGACGAGGGCAAGGTTGATGATGAGGATGGCGAGGGGATTCATGGATGGGGGGCTCCAAGAATAAGAGCAGATTCCAAACTTTCTTTGAAAATATTTTCGTCTTCGTTGTTGTAGAACGGCACACCAACCAGGCGGTACTTTGATTTATCTTCGAGTTTCAAAATTCTGTTTCCGAATTCTTCCTTGATCTCTTTCAGGAAGGCTTCTTTCCAGCGGTCATATTCTTTGAGATATGCGCCTTTCGGTTCGATGAAAAGTTGATAGGTGAGTTCCTTTCCGCTTTTTTCTCGCAGGAATAAAACAAAATCAGGCTGGAAGGCTCTGCCATCGGAGAAGTTGTGAATGGCGAAATGACCTTCATTGCGAAGGAGATAAATGCTTTCGTAATTCTTCTTGAGTTTTTCGATATGCCTGTCGAGCATACGCACAAAGGCATTTTCTTCGCTTGTTCCGTAAATGGTGTTGAAGGCGAACCAATCTTTTGCAGACACGAAATGCTCAAACTGCTCGCTATCTTTTATGCGCTCATTGTCTTTTGCGAATTTAAGAAGTTTATCGGTGAAAACTTCGTGAATGCGCGAGTGATAAAAGTCTCTCGACCCTTCGTATTCGGTGTTTTGCTGGCGGATCTCGGTTTCGATTTCACCGAGCAATTCGAGCATGGCGATTAGTTTTTCGGCTTTGTTTTCTTCGAGACGATAAACATTGCCTTGAAAAGTAATCTCTAACCCGCCGAGATAGTTTTCAGAAGCGATAAACTCGCTCACAGATTGCAAGTGGGGAAAGAAATGTTTGAGAGAAGCAAACGTATAAAACGGGTTTCTGGCGATGGCTGATTGGATGATGTTTCGTTCGATTCGTTTGACAGGCACATCTTTTCTGGTCTCTTCCGAGACAAGGCCGCCTTGTCGCTTTTCTGCCAATACCGTACTTGCGCCGCCGTGACCCGTGGCAATGACATGAACGTAGTTTCTTTTCTTCACGCCTAAATCTGCAAACGACTTGACGCGCTGAAAATCCTTCTCGATGGGCTTGTTTGTGTAAATCAAGCCGTATTTGTAGAATTGTGTTTTCTTGAAGGACTCTTTGAGTTTGAGTTCTTTTGTAACTTCGTTTTCGTCCATGATTCCCTGCTTGATCAATGCCTGGCGAATTTCGGCAATGTAGCGGGAATCATTGATACTGTGATAATGCAACTCTTCAATGACACGGAGTTCGTGTTCAAGGTCGCCGTCGAATTTGCGGCGGAAGCGATCAGAATTCTCAGGAAGAACGAAGGGAAAATATCGTGCGCCGCGTCCGATCAATTGCGCTTCGGACAAGGTGGTCGTGCCAAGTTTTGCCCTGCCTGTATCGCGCGGCTCGTAACAGCGGACAATATCGAACAGGTTCAGCACGTCCCAACCTTCGTTGAGTTTTTGCACGGCAAAGATCGCCCGTATGCGGTTGTTTTTATCTTCCAGTGTGTTGACGAGAACTTGATACTTTTCCTTTTCGGGTTCGTCATTCACGGACAGACAATAGTCTTCGTGAAATTCCTTTTTCAGCCTTTCGGCAAGTTGCTCGTCGCTGATTTTATTGTCTTCAAAGAATCGAAACGCACGTTGGACAATCGGAATATCCGACTTGCGGATTTTGGCAATTTCCTTTGCGCTCAACCTTTCGATAATCCTGTGAAAGTTGGCTTTGTTTTCCTGCGATTGGGCAATCGTCTTTTGCGCTTTGAATAAAAGCACAGGTTTCAGGTTGATTCGATATTTCGCCGCGACTTCCTGCTTGTACTGGCTGAGAATCAAGGCTTGAAGGATACGCTCATCCAAATCGAAATCGGAATAGACCAGCGTAACATCTTTCGAGAATCGGTCGTTGCGGAATTCGGGCAAGTCGTAACGGAAGATGACTTTATTCCGATATTTGCTGACCATTGCGGGATGGGTGAAGTCGTGTGTGGCGGTGAATTCGAGCAACAGGTTTTCCCGATTTTGCTCGAAGATTTTCTGAACTGTGTTTTCCCAACTCTCGAACAGTTCCATTTCGGATTTGGTTTGCACGTTCATGTGATGGGCTTCATCTGCAATCAAAACAACCTTGTGCTTGCGGAAGTCCTCGTAGGTGATGGCGTTTTCTTTTTCCGTCGTCAGGTCGGAATGAAGTTTTTGAATGGTCGTAAAGCAGATATTAATACCGTTTGGGTTTACGCCTTCAAAATTATCAACGGGCGTAACGCGCACGCGGCGGTTGCCAATGGTAATCTCCGAATTGAAAAGATATTTGATGGACGCGGGGTTGAGGAAGTTGTCTTTGGTCTTTTCGATGATGTTCGTGGAATTGACGAAGAACAGGAAATTGCGATAGCCCTGTTCGTACAGATACAGAATCAACCCTGCCATGATGAGCGTTTTACCGCTTCCCGTCGCCATGTTGAACAGGAAATGCAGGGGCGGGGTTTTACTTGGATAATCGTTTTTGTAGCAATGGAAAAAACGCGCAAAGGCTTCGATTTGATAGCCGCGCAATTCGTATTTAGGGCTGAGATTCAATTTCACAGAATCGGGGATTTCTTTTCGCAATCCGCCGAATTGTGAAAAGGCGTCTAACTGCTGGTAAAGAAACTGGTCGGGCATTTACGCTTCTCCGTAAAAGGCTTTGTTCAATGCCTTATCTTCCTTGCTGACCTTAAACGTCGCGTCGTCAATCTCAGAGAGATTCACGTATAACTGGTTTTTATCCAGCAGTTCCGCCAGCAGTTTCTTTTGTTTCTCAAAGCCGTTCTCTCCCTTGCCAATGGCTTCAAAATCCTTTACCGCTTCTTCGGGCATTTCAGGATTGACGTACCAGTTTAGGAACGAGCCTTCCGCCATTTCCTGCCAGATCTTCGGCAGTTCCTTGCCTGTCTTTGCGGCTTGAATGCGCTCCAAGAAGGCTTCGTTGTATTTCATCAATTCGCAGTAGATGAATTCGCCGCCGCCTTGCCAGTTGACGGATTCTGAAATGCCGCCTTGTTCGCCTGCAATAACTTTTTTCAAGCGCTCAACGGGAATTGTTTCGATGTAATCCATCTGCTCGACGCCAATGTATTGCCTGCCCGTTTTATGGGCTACAGCGGAGGTCGTACCTGAGCCGATGAAATAGTCCAGCACAATATCGTTTGATTTCGTGGACAGATGAATGATTCTTTGCAGTAATCGTTCAGGTTTGGGGGTTGAAAACACCTGCTTGGTTTCAAACAGTTTCATCAACTCTTTTGTGGCTTCCGTCGCTGTGCCGACATCATCCCAAATAGTAAATGGATTCGTTCCGCGGGCTTCGGCTTCAAAACGGTAGCGTTTATATTGCGGCTTGCTTTTGCCCGTTTTTCCAAATACGATTCTGCCTTCGGCAAATGCTTCTTCATATTTATCTTTGGTAAAGCGCCAGCAACGCCCCTCTGGCGGCCAATAAACCTCCCCTGTATTAGGGTTGCGAATTTCATAAGTTAAATTTGGACGAATGTTTGGCGCGTCCATTGGGTCGGCTGTCCAATCGCCTTTGGGGTCGTTATCGGGATTTTCAAATTTCTCGCCATTGATTCCCAGCGGATTCAATCGGAACTGGCTCCTGTTTTTGGCATAGCACAAAATGTAATTGTGCGACAAAGACACATCAATATCGTTCTGGCTGGATTTCCGATGATTCCAAATGAAGTCAGCGACAAAATTTTCCGCGCCAAATTCTTCGTCCATCAAAATTTTCAAATAAGCCTGTTCGTTGTCGTCGCAATTAACAAAAATTACGCCATCGTTTCGCAATAAAGTTTTCGCGACTTGCAAACGATTCTTCATAAACGTCAGCCAAGCCGAATGGTTGAAATTGTCGTTATACTTAAAATCGTCATTCCCCGTGTTATACGGCGGGTCAATATAAATCAACTTCACCCGCCCGCGAAACTGCTGTTTGAGCGTGTGCAAGGCAAGCAGGTTGTTGCCTTTGATGATGAGATTTTCCCGAATGACGCCGTTTTCATCGCGCTTGAAGTCGGTTATCTTTTCCTTGCCCTTTGCCGTGTAGCGCGTGAAGTTCGTCAGCACTTTGGGATCGAGCAGGCGATTGATTTCATCCTGCGCCAATACTTCATTGAAGAAAATCTCTTTGCGCTTTTCTTCATCCTTTGTTTGCCCGCCTTCCAAAACCGTATCTTTGTAAGGCCAAACCAGCGCCACGTCGCCGCGCTCGCGTAAATATTTCTCGCCTATGGTCAGTCCAACGCGGTTACGGAAACGGGTGTAGGAGTTATCCAGAAAATTCTTTTGGGAAATATATTCGAGAAAGGTGTTGAAATTGAAAATCCAATGACCCTCGATCTCATCGAAAAACTTGGCTTTGGTTTCCTTGTCGGAAAGCAAAAGTTTTACAAGGTCGTGGTCAATCTTCCAGGCGCGATCTTGCACGGCGGCAATCAGCAATTCGCCTTCATCGTCCACAAGGTTATGATTGGTTTTCAGCAGGTCAATGAGTTTCGAGTTGAAGGACATAAGAGACTCCACAAGTAGAAAATTACTGGCGGGATTATAGCATGGCAAGCCACCGCCTCCCGTTCAACCCTCGTGCAAAAACTCATGGCCTCTGCCCTGCTCGCGATCCATCCAATCGCGCGGCAGGCCGTAGCTGGGTCAAGTCTAAAACCCCTCCGCCACATACTCGCCCCAGACTCCCCTCAGCGTATTGCAAATCTCGCCAAGTGTGATATCATTCTCCACGCACTCGATGAAGAGGGGCATTAAGTTCCCCGTGCCACGCGCCACGTTCTCCAGTTTTCCAAGCAACTCCGTCACCCGTCCCCCGTCACGCGTCTCCCGTAGAGTCTTCAATCGTTCGCGCGCCGCCACCTCAATGGAAGGGTCAACCTTCAACCGCTCCAGTGACATTTCTTCCTGCACCTGGAACTGATTGACTCCCACTACGATCTGCTCTTTCTTCTCGATGGCTTTCTGCGCGGCGTAGGCCGCGTTTTGAATTTCATTTTGGATGAAGCCGCGTTCGATGGCTTTCAGCGCGCCGCCCATCTCGTCAATCTGGCGGATGTACTCACTGGCGCGTTTTTCGATCTCGTCGGTGAGACTCTCGATCAGGTACGATCCCGCCAGCGGGTCAATGGAATCCGCCACGCCCGACTCGTAGGCGATGACCTGCTGTGTGCGGAGCGCCACGCGCACAGACTTTTCAGTGGGCAGCCAGAGGGCCTCGTCCATGCTGTTGGTGTGCAGGGACTGTGTCCCGCCCAAGACGGCCGACAACGCCTGCAACGTCACACGCACCACGTTGTTCTCCGGCTGTTGCGCGGTCAAAGTCGAACCGGCGGTTTGGGTGTGGAAGCGCAACTGCCACGACGACGGCTTCTGCGCCTTGAAGCGTTCGCGCATGATTCTTGCCCACATGCGCCGCGCCGCCCGGAACTTGGCGACCTCTTCGAGCAGGTTGTTGTGCGCATTGAAGAAGAACGAGAGTTGACCGGCGAAGTCGTCCACGTTGAGTCCGGCCGCGATGGCCGCCTCGACGTAGGCCATGCCGTTCGCCAGTGTGAATGCGACCTCCTGCACGGCGGTCGAACCGGCTTCACGGATGTGGTAACCGCTGATGGAAATCGTATTCCAGTTCGGGACTTCCTGCGCGCAAAACTGGAAGATGTCGGTGATCAGTCGCATCGAAGGCGCGGGCGGGAAGATGTAGGTGCCGCGCGCGGTGTATTCTTTGAGGATGTCGTTTTGAATCGTCCCGCGCAATTGACTCATCTCCACGCCCTGGCGCTTCGCCACCGCGATGTACATTGCCAACAAAACACCCGCAGGCGCGTTGATGGTCATCGAGGTCGAAACTTTGTCGAGCGGGATCTGGTCGAACAGGACTTGCATGTCGCGCATCGAAGAGATCGAGACGCCCACCTTGCCCACCTCGCCCGCCGCGATAGGATCGTCGGCGTCGTAGCCGATCTGGGTGGGGAGGTCGAACGCCACGGAGAGGCCGGTCTGGCCTTGGTCCAGCAGGAAGCGGTAGCGTTTGTTGGATTCCTGCGCGGTCGAGAATCCCGCGTACTGTCGCATCGTCCAGAAGCGCGAGCGGTACATCGTCGGCTGGACGCCGCGCGTGTACGGATACTCGCCGGGGAAACCGAGTTTCTGCTCGTAGTCGGGTTCGTCGCCTTCAGGCAGCGCGACGCGTGGAATTTCAACCCCCGCGCTCGTCTCGAATTTCTCCTTGCGCTCCTTGAATTTGTCGAGGGACTTCTTCAACATCGTCTCTTGCCATTTTTGAAATGCGTTTTGGATGGTCATGTCAAAACCTTTTTCAACACAAAGTTCACAAAGGCTCACGAAGGTTTTTCATCCTTCATCTTTCATCTTTTGTTCCCAAGTATACAGCCAAAATTCCACTCCCATAATTGGACTAAAACAGGAGGATTTCAAGACAAAAGTCACGTGCCAACTTGAAATAAAAATGCTAAACTTCCGTATATCCTTCACGGAGGCTTTCATGAAACCTGTTACCTGGATGTACGTAGGCGCAGTCATTCTTCTTTTCTTCGCCGCGGCTGGGATTTGCGTGGGCGGATTTATCCTCTTGGGCGCGTCAGGCGGGGCGCAGGGCGTGACAGAGATTGGGAACGTCGGCGTTTGTATCGGCGGGGTTGCATTGATCGGGGGCATTGTGATGATCATACTCGCCGCGCGCAAAACCAAATCCGACACCGCGCAAAACGTCACCTACAAAGTGGACCTCCCTGGCGCGACCAAGATCGAGGAAGTCAAGTGCAAATCCTGCGGCGGGACTCTCTCTGCCAAAGACGTGACCCTCGCCAACGGCGCGCCGATGGTCAACTGTCCGTATTGTCACACCATTTATCAACTCACCGAAGAACCGAAGTGGTAAGTCAGTGTCACAGTGTCAGGTGTTCCAGCGCCAAGCTTTGCAAAGCGCGTGACACTGGGCAACGTGACATCGAAACACACAAGGAGACATCATGAAGCATAGACTCCTCGCGCTCCTCCTAATTGTATTGAGCCTGGCCATATCTTCCCCGGCCCTCGCGCAGGGCGATTATTACTTCGCGGTGGAACGGCAGATCGTTCAAGTCTACTGGAACGCGGATGGGACGATGAGCCTCGACTACACCTGGGTGTTCGCGAACCAGCCCGGCGCGCGCCTGATTGACTTTGTGGATGTGGGCATGCCCAACTACAGTTTCGACATGTCCACCGTCAGCGCGGATGTGGACGGGACTCCCGTGTCGGTTTCGCAGGGCGACTATCAAGGAAGCGGTTCGGGTTTCGCGGTCGTTTTGGGCGGCCGCGCCATCCGCCCCGGTCAAAGAGGAACCGTGCATGTTTATGTCGGTCGCGTGGAGCGGATGTTATTTCCCGATTCAGAGGATGAAGCCTACGCCAGCGGCGTGTTCGGAACCACGTATTTCGATTCCCAGTTTGTGACCGGTCGGACCGAAACGACGGTCACGTTCCATCTGCCCCCCGGCGTCCAACCGGAGGAACCCAAGTGGCATAGCGCTCCCTCCGGTTTCCCCGCCGAACCCCAAACCGGATTCGATGACCAGGATCGCATCGCCTACACCTGGTTCTCCGCCTCCACCAGCGTGTCGAACCAATACATGTTTGGCGCGTCCTTCCCCCGTTCCTATGTTCCTGCCGACGCCATCTACACGCCTCCCGCCGAACCGCTCTTCGACGTGGCTGATCTCATGCCGTTCCTTTGTTTTGGCTTCTTTGCTTGTATCTTTTTCGGCATCCCGATTCTCACCGCCATTGGGGCGAGCAAACGCAAACTGAAATACCTTCCGCCGCGCATCTCCATTGAGGGACATGGCGTCAAGCGCGGCCTCACCGCCGTGGAAGCCGCCATCCTCATGGAACAACCGCTCGATAAGGTGATGACCATGATGCTGTTCGGCGTGGTCAAAAAGGGCGCGGCGCAAGTCGTCACGCGCGACCCGCTCGAACTTTCCTTCGCCAGCGAACCGCCCGACGGTTTGCATCAATACGAAAAGGATTTCCTGCGCGCTTTCACCGAAAAGAATTCCGGCGCGCGCCGCAAACTGTTGCAGGAAATGACCGTCTCGCTCGTGCGAAGCGTGTCGGACAAAATGAAAGGCTTCAGCCGCAAGGAGACTCTCGCCTACTACCAGGCCATCATGGAAAAAGCCTGGGCGCAAGTGGAGGCCGCCAACACGCCCGAGGTGAAGGGACAACTGCTCGACCAAAATCTCGAATGGACCATGCTCGACAAGGACTACGACGACCGCTCGCGCCGGACCTTCACCGGCCCGATCTTCATCCCGACCTGGTGGGGCCGCTACGACCCGACCTATCGGCCCGCCAGCGGACCCGCCTCGGCCCCCAAAACGATTGCCTCCGCCGGACCCTCCGGTGGGCGCGTGTCCCTGCCCGGCGCGGAATTTGCCGCCTCGGTCGTGGGCGGCGTGCAGAATTTCTCCAGCAAGGTGATCGGCAATGTGACCACTTTTACCGAGAAGATCACCGGCGTCACCAATCCGCCTCCTAAGCCGTCTTCCTCCTCCTATCGCGGCGGCAGCGGCGGCGGACGATCCTGCGCCTGCGCGTGCGCCTGCGCCGGTTGCGCCTGCGCCTGCGCGGGGGGAGGACGATAGCCAGTGATCAGTGTTCAGTCATCAGTGACCAGTTATCAGTGACCAGTTATCAGTTTACAGGTGAATCATGAATCCCTTTGCCAATCTTTTCAATCGTTCCGCGCCACTCGCCACCCGTCACCCGTCACCCGCCCCCGGTCTCTACCACTACACCCGCGCGGACGAACACGAGAAATCGCGCATCCACCTGCGCCTCGACCCGGATGGGACCGGCGCCCTGATCGTCAACGCCAACCGCGTCATGCGCCTCAACCCCACTGCCGCGCTGATGGCGTATCTGGCGCTGGAGGAAGTGGAAGAAACGACCGCGATCAAAACCATCCAGCAAAAATATCGCGTTGGCAAATCGCAGGCGCGCGCCGACCTTTCTGAATTCAGAATTCAGATTTCCGAATTACTCCGCCCCGATGGCGCCTGTCCCATCCACGATTTCGAATTCGACACAACCATGCCGTTCAGCGCGCGTCCCTCCGCGCCCTATCGCATGGACTTGGCGATCACCTATCGTTGCAATAACGATTGCGCCCACTGCTACAACGCACGCGAACGAAACTTCCCCGAACTGAACACCGAGCAGTGGTTCAAAATTCTCGATCAACTCTGGGCATTGGGCGTTCCGCATATCGTTTTCACCGGCGGCGAAGCGACGCTGCGCGACGACCTGCCCGAACTGATTCGCCGCGCCGAATCCAACGGACAGATCGCCGGTCTCAACACCAACGCCCGTCGCCTCGCGGACACGGCCTACGTAAATAGACTCGTGGACGCGGGTCTCGACCACGTGCAGATCACCGTCGAATCCTGCGTGCCGGAAATCCACGATGAGATGATGCGCCTCAAGGGCGCGTTCAAACAGACCGTCGCCGGCTTGAACAATGTTTTGCGCTCGAACCTCTACGTGATGACCAACACTACCATGTTGCGGACGAACGCGCACACCATCCCGGCCACCCTCGACTTCCTCGCCAACTTGGGCGTCCCCACGGTCGGACTTAACGCCCTCATCTACTCGGGTCATGGCTTGACTGTCGGGACGGGTCTGCGCGAATCCGAACTGCAGCCCATCCTCGACATTGCCGCGCAAAAAACCGAAGCGCGCGGCCAACGCCTGATCTGGTACACGCCCACGCAGTACTGCGAGTTCGATCCCACCGCCAGCAACCTGGGCGTCAAAGGCTGCACCGCTTCGCTTTACAGCATGTGCATCGAGTCGAATGGAAACGTACTGCCGTGCCAATCCTACTACGCTCCCCTCGGCAACTTCCTGACCGACTCATGGGACTCGATTTGGAATCACAAACTGTCCGTCCAATTGCGCGAGAGACAGAATCTGCCCGCCAAATGTGAAACCTGCCCGGTCGTCGCGGAGTGCGGTGGCGGGTGTCCGCTCAAGTTCGAGCCAGCCCTCATTGCGTGAGAGAAGAAACCGTTCATGAAGCGAAATTCCGCCGTCCCGCCCATCCTTTTCCTGGCTTTGCTTGCCTGCGGTCTCTTCGCGCCTCCTACGAACGCCCCCGCGCCCATCTCCTTGGCGACCGAGAATCCCGCCGCGTTTCCGCTTCCGACCAAAGAGGGGGGCGCGAGTCCAAGCCCCGTTCCCACGCCGGGAATCGAGTTTGGCGTTCTTGCCCGCGAACACTTGGAGGCCCTCACTGCCATCGGTCCGCGCGTTCCCGGCTCGCCAAACGAACAACGCGCCGCGCAATATATTTTCGAAACGTTTGCCGATCTTGGTTTTGCCGTAGTGATGCAAAGGTTTTCCGCCTGGGACGAGGATGGCGTGGAATTCACCTCATCCAATGTGATCGCATATAAACCGAGCTACTCGCAAATGGAAATCATCGTCGGCGCGCATTATGACTCTGGGGATGAAGGTATCGGCGCAGACGACAACGCCTCCGGCGTGGCCGTTATGCTCGAAGCCGCGGAACGGATCGCGCGCTTGGAGACGCCCTTCTCCGTTCGTTTCATCGCGTTTGGTTCGGAGGAGAACGATCTCGACGGTTCGTATTTTTACGCCGGCACGATGAATCAAACCGCTGTGGCGAATACCCTCGCCTACGTCAATTTGGATTCCCTGGCCGCGGGCGACATCCCCTACGTGTACAGCGACGAGGGCGAGAACGCCTTCCTGCGCGACTGGGTGTTGGAGTGGGCGAAGAAGAACGGGATTCCTTTGCAAACCATTCGCAATGTGGACTTGCTCGATGAAGGCGACTATGTGGCCGACTACGGCGCGTTCAAGGAAAAAGGCATTCCATTCATTTACTTCGAGGCCACGAATTGGAATCTTGGCGACCGGGACGGCTACACCCAGGTGGATCCTCAATTCGGCGACGAAGGAAATATTTGGCACACGCCCTACGACACCCTGAAATATCTCGACTCGACATTCCCTGGCCGCGTGGACGAACGCCTTCGAATCTTCACCTCCGCGCTGTATGCCATCCTCGCCGAATTCAAATAGAAATGGAACTCTCCTACCTCCTCGCCTTTCCCGATCCCAGCGAAGAAACGGCTCCTGTCACGGAGCCCTTCAAAGGATTGAAAGACGCGCCCTACTTCCAGCCGGTTGACATTGACCTGGCGACCCTGGGCGAGGAGACGCTGATCATCGAGGGGTACGCGGTTCACATCTTGCGCCAGCGATATGATGGACGCGTCCAAGTACTGGAGAGTCGCTTTGACTTGAAAGATCCCTTTGCCGAGAACGCGCTCAAAGAACGCGCCAAGATCCAGGCCGCCCTGCAAACCCGTTTCATCCCATTGACCTATCGGCAGAACGGACTGTTTGAAGAGTACTCCATCCTTCTCGCGGATGAGACCGGACCCTCGCCCGACAAGTGGATCGCCAAAAATGCCCGCAATTTGGCGCGCTTCATCCGCTCCCAGCGCGAGGTGTTCGACGCCAACGAGATCGAAGATATCCTGTCCTCGCGCACGCGTTACTCGGCTCGCGACCTCACCCTTGTGGATTGGGAGGGCGCTGTCATCATCTCCCCCGACGGCGACTTTCAATCCGACATTGCCCTGCTCACGATTGGCAATTACCAACTGCTTCGCTACCGCATGTTGGATCAGTCGCTCGAAATCATCCTCGACCAGATCAACGAGGAGCTCCTCGGCGACAAAAAACGCCCGCTCCTCCCCGGTCCCACGCGCGGGACTGTCCGTAAGATCATCCAGCACCGCCTCGAGGTCATGCTCGATTTCGAACGCGCCGAACAAAACCTCCTGCTCATCGGCGACTGGTACACCGCCAAACTCTACGAGGCCATTCGCAGTGAGTTCTACCTCGAAGACTGGAAATCCGCCGTGCGCGACAAACTCGACAACCTCCAGGGCCTGATTCAAACCATCCAGGAAAACCTGTCCCTCACCTGGTCGGGCCTGCTCGAAAACATTCAACTCGCGGGATGGATCATCCTGCTCATCGGTTATTTCATCTTGTTCTTCCTTGAGGATCTAGCCAAGTAACGCACACCTGCCCTGGTGGGCATGCGCCAGGGAGCTTCAGTTTGCGAAGGAGCCGCCATGAAAATCTTCAACCGCCTCGCCGACCAGTTCAAAGCGATTCGGCCTCTGCCGGAGGGACTGTATCACATGCAGGCCGCCGAAAAACCGCTCCGCATCCATCTCCGCCTTCGCAAGGACGGATCGGGACTGCTCATCCTCAACGCCTCCACCGTCCTGCATCTCAATCCCACCGCGACGGAGTATGCCTATCACTACATCAAAGGCACGGCTCCAACGGAGGCCGCCAAGCAGATCGCCTCGCGCTACCGCGTCCCGCGCGGACAGGCCCTCGAAGATTACAACGACTTCTCGGACCGCCTCCAAACCCTGATCGAGACTCCCGACCTCGATCCCGTTTCTTTCCTCGACTTTGAGCGGGTCGCGCCTCACTCCGCCGACCTGACCGCTCCCCTCCGCCTCGACTGTGCGCTGACCTACCGCGTGTCCGCAGGCGCCCGGCCCGAGGTCGCGCCCACGAAGCGGGTCACGCGCGAACTGACTGCCGACGAATGGAAGTCGGCGCTCGACAAAGCCTGGCAGGCCGGCATTCCGCACGTCGCCTTCACTGGCGGCGAACCGACCCTGCGCGAGGACCTTCCGGCCCTCATCGCTCATGCCGAACAATTGGGCATGGTTTGCGGACTGCTCACCGAGGGGACGCGCCTCGCCAAAAAAGAATATCTCGATACGCTTCTGCAAACCGGCCTGGATCATGTTCTGCTGATTCTCGACCCCGACAACTCCAAGGCCTGGATCGCCATCAAAAACATCGTCGCCGCAGACCTGTTCGTTACCGTGCATCTCTCCGTCACTTCCGATACCGTCAAGGACGGCGAGAAGACCCTCGAAAAACTCGCCAAAGCGGGAGTCCGAAACCTGTCCCTCAGCGCGCCCGACAAAAAATTCCTGGGCGACATGCTCGCCCTGCAAGCCCAAGCCAACGCGCTCGACTTCACCCTGCGCTGGGATCTGCCCGTGCCGTACTCGGAATTCAACCCCGTGGCCGTCGAGACCGAAGAGGACAAAGTCCCCTCCGGCGCGGGCAAGACGTGGATGTACGTGGAACCGGACGGCGATGTGTTACCCGCGCAAGGCGCGGCCGGCAAGGCGCTTGGAAATATTCTCCAGCCCGATTTCAAATTCGAAATCGAGGCCTAATCGAATACTCAGTACTTCACGAAAGCGCGTATTAGGCGGTCTCTACCGCCGTATTTGCGCAAGAGAGCGCAAATTACACGTGACTTTCGTGATCTACTGATACTTCCATAGTAAAATCCCGCCCATGTCTAAGTCCAACCAACGTTTTACGCGCGGCAAGGGACTGCTCGAACCCTGGCTGGCGCAAATGCGCGCCCAGCGCGCCAACAGTCTCATCCCCTCCGAATTGCGTTCGGGGCGCATCCTCGACATTGGATGCGGTTCATATCCGTACTTCCTCTCCCACACCGTGTTCGAGCAGAAGTTCGCCGTGGATCAACTGCCGCCCAGCGATCCTGGCAAACGACTCAATATCCAGTGGCACACCCTCGATCTCAACAAGCACCCCAACCTGCCGTTCGAGAGCGACTTCTTCAACGTGGTCACTCTCCTGGCCGTAGTGGAGCATCTCAACCCTGCCAGCATGGCCGAACTCTTCCGCGAAATTTACCGCGTCCTCCAGCCCGGCGGCGTGGCGATCATGACCACCCCCGCGGCCTGGTCGGATGGATTGCTCAAATTCATGGCGCGCCTCAACCTCGTCAGCGCGGAGGAGATTCACGAACACGCCTTCGCCTACACCCTGCCCCTGCTCGGATGGTACTGCGGCCGCGCCGGCTTCGAAATGACCAAGGTAGACTTCGGCTATTTCGAGTTCATGCTCAATATGTGGGCCGTCGCCAAAAAGTAGCGCAAAATCTCGCGCCGCACACTTGCCCTGGTGGGCAACGCCAGGGCAAGTCATTTTGCGAATCCACAACCATGACCGCCCCTCCTCTTCCCATTCCCAACTCCTACTGGGTGATTCCTAGACGCCTGCTCGCTGGAGAATATCCAGCCGCCTTTGGCGAAGAGCGGATTCGGCGCCGCCTCGACGCGTTCCTCGAAGCGGGTCTCGACACGTTTATCAATCTCACCGGCGGAAACGAACTGCCCGACTACGCCCCAGCCCTGCGCGAACGCGCCGCTTACCACGATAAAAAAGTCGCCGTCCTGCCGTTCCCCATCGCCGACTTCGGCCTGCCCTCCCGCCAGCAAATGACCGCCCTTCTCGACGCCATAGATCAATCCCTCGAGGCGGGCCGCAACATCTACCTTCATTGTTGGGGCGGCATCGGTCGCACCGGCACGGTGGTGGGTTGCTTCCTCGTCCGGCGCGGACTCAGCGGCGAACAAGCCCTCGCCCAAATCGAGGCCTGGTGGGAAAACGACCCGCGCCATGCCATCCATCCTCGCTCTCCCGAAACCGACGAGCAATTGGACTTTGTCCGCGCCTGGCATGAACTGGCATGACCGTTACGTTCAACAAGCGCGCTGGACGCGCGACCTGCGCCGCTACCTCTTCGACAAGGCGGGACTGAACCGCGCGCGCCGCATCCTTGAAGTGGGATGCGGAACCGGCGCCATCCTCGCCGACCTCGCCATCCCCGCCTCGCCTCACGGCCTGGACCTCGATCGGGCCGCGCTCGCCCAAGCCCGACTCCACGCCCCAGCCGCGACTCTCGTCCACGCCGACGCGCTTCGCCTGCCCTACGCGGATTTCTCCTTCGATCTCGCTTTCTGTCACTTCCTGCTCCTCTGGGTACGCGACCCCTTGCATGCCGTGCGCGAAATGGCGCGCGTCACCCGTCCGCAGGGATTCATCCTCGCCCTGGCCGAACCCGATCACACCGCCCGCGTGGACCGGCCCGAGTCGCTGGCGCCGCTTGGTCGCTGGCAGACAGAGTCGCTCCGCGCCCAGGGCGCAGACGTGTCGTTTGGGGCGCGCCTCGCCGACACCTTCGCGCGGGCGGGGGTCGAGATCGTGGAAACAGGAACCATTCAGGGGTCGGAGGGCGAAGCGTCGCGCGAGGAGAGGGAAAAGGAATGGGCGGTGATCGAGTCCGATCTGGCCGGCCGCGTCCCGGTCGAAGACATCCAAAAAATGAAAGTTCTGGATGAGCAAGCCTGGTTGCGTGGAGATCGCGCGCTTTATGTGCCGACTTATTTTGTTATGGGAATTGTATGAGAAGCCGGGTTTCTCGAAGAAACCCGGTTTCTGTTGCGATATAATGCCCGTGTTTTTGGAGGCTCTTTGGAAACTTTTCAACCCACCGGCGAAAGGCCGACTCAACCGCGAACCCCTGCGGTTGCGCCGGAGAATCTGACCATCCCCGACCTGACCGCCCTGCCCGAATTCCCCGCCGCCGCGGATTTTCCCGCGGAACAAAAATCCAATTGGAAGCAGTTCGTTCTTGACCTGGTTGAAACGTTGCTCCTGGCCGTTGTGTTGTATTTTGGCATCAACGCGCTTTCGGCGCGCGTGCGCGTGGACGGGTTTAGCATGAACCCGACGTTGCAGGACGGCGAGTATGTGCTGGTGAGTAAAATTTCGTATTTCGTGGGCGAACCGCAACGCGGCGATATTATCGTTTTTCAATTTCCCGGCCCTTCGGAACAGGATTTGATCAAGCGTATCGTCGGCCTGCCGGGCGATGTGGTGGAAGTGAGGGCCGGGCAGGTGTACGTCAACGGCCAAGCAGTGGAGGAGGCATACATTGCCGCCAAGCCGTTGTACGAAGGTCAGTGGCAGGTGCCTCCGGATTCCCTTTTTGTGTTGGGCGATAACCGCAACGATTCGTCGGACTCGCATTCGTGGGGTATGTTGCCGCTGGATCATGTGATTGGCAAAGCCATCCTCATCTATTGGCCGCCGCCCGAGTGGAATCTGATCAACCACGCGGACCTGGTGGTGGTCGGCGCGAGCGCCACGGTGACGCCTTAAGTTATTTCCGCCGCGGGCGCGAGGGTGAGCATTTTCTCGCTGAAGGCGGAGAGGAAGCGTCCGGTCAGGAGGAGGCGAAAGTCGCGCCCGCGCAGAACGGCGTAGGGGTCGTGCGGCGGAGTCGGTTATTTTGTCATTTGGGGGATTATAGCGGTTGAATAATGCCCAACTTGAATCAATGGAGAATTTCGCTTGCGCGCAGGATTCCCACCAAGCCGACCAGAATCCAGAACAGACTGAAAATACGCATGATCACGCCAACCATCTCAAAAGAGCGGATGTGTTTCAGAATGAAGGCGTAAGGGTTGTCATTTTTGTTCCTTTGGTTGGAAGTTTGGCGAAGTATAGCAAATTTCCCCCGTCAATCCGCTGTATAATCATGTCAGACAATGCAATTGGAGTTTCCATGACTTCCCAAAATTCTCGCAACCCCGGCACGCCTCTTGACCTGGACTGGCTGATGGGCGCGCACGTCAACAAGAGCGCGGTCGAACGCCGCATCGAGACGCTCCAGAAGCGGCGCACCGTCAAAAAGGAATGGCAGGCGGCCTGGCTTTTGCGCGCCGTCACCTGCATTGACCTGACCACCCTCGGCGGCGACGATACGCCCGGACGCGTCCATCGTTTGTGCGCCAAAGCCAAACAGCCCATCCGCCCGGATATGCTCGAACGTCTCGGCCTGGATGGCGAGCAGATTCACGTCGGCGCGGTGTGCGTCTACCCCAACCGCGTCCGCGACGCGGTGGAGGCGCTCCAAGGCTCGGGAATTCCAGTTGCCTCCGTCGCGACAGGTTTTCCTGCGGGACAGACTCCGCTCCCGCAGCGCATTCAGGAGATTGAGCAAGCCGTGGAAGCAGGCGCGAAAGAAATTGACGTGGTCATCGCCCGCAATTACGTGTTGACTGGCGACTGGAAATCACTCTACGAGGAACTCAAACAATTCCGCAAAGCCTGCGGTGACGCGCACATGAAGACCATTTTGGCAACTGGTGACCTCGGCACGCTCAAGCAGGTCTATCAGGCCAGCCTCGTGGCGATGATGGCTGGCTCGGACTTCATCAAAACCTCCACAGGCAAGGAATCCACCAATGCCACGCTGGAAGTAAGTTTGGTGATGACGCGCGCCATCCGTGAATATCTCGACCGCTTCGGCTACAAGATTGGATTCAAACCCGCGGGCGGAATCGGTTCTGTCAAGCAGGCCATGGCCTGGCAATCCCTAATGAAGGAAGAACTCGGCGACGAGTGGCTGATGCCGAACCTCTTCCGCTTCGGCGCAAGCAGTTTGCTGACTGACCTTGAGCGGCAGTTATATCACTTCATCACGGGTCACTACGCCGCGAAACATCACATGCCGATGGGATAGTGTGAGTCAAGGTATGATTAAGACGAAAGGAAAATACCTATGAACGCCATGGATTTGGATTCCGAAAAATTGCTGAGACAAGTCATTACAAGTGTCCCCCAACTGCCCCCCAACGATTTGCTGGTTGTGTACGAAACGATCAACGACCTCCACCACAAGGAAAGTGAGAAATCGTCTCTGACAGCAGATGAAATATTGGCGCGTGCGAAAGCCCGCGCGGTCGAGATGAGAAACCTGTCGCACGAGCAGATCGTTCAACGGTTCATTGACGCAACCGAGCGTATCCGCGCCGAAGCCATCGCGAAAGGCACAGCCATCGAGGGGGAGTGGGAAAGTGACTAAAGGCCTGCGCGCCGTGTTCGACACCAATGTTTTCGTGTCCGCGTCTCTGAGCAAAAACGCGAACAGCCCGACGCGCGAATTGCGGGAACGATGGAAAAGGAACGAATTTACGCTTCTGATCTGCGACCAGATTGCCAAAGAATTGATCGAGAAACTTAAGGAACGTGGCATTTCTCACGAAGAGATCGTGGAGCAAACCTCTGCTCTCGCGGCCTCGGCGGAGTGGATTGTTGTGCCAGAAGAAAAAATCGAAGCCCTGCTCTCCGACCCAGACGATAACGTGGTGGTCGCTTGCGCGGTGGAATGAAAAGCCAATTATCTGGTGACGTATGACCCGCATTTTGATTCCCTGCAAGGCGATTATCGCGGAATCAAAATTGTCAAAGCCATTCCGTTTTTGGAAGCGTTGCGGACAATCACCAGCGGATAGGCAACGGATTAGCGGATAGCACGCCCCTCATCCGTTTATCCGTTTCGCGAAGCAATCCGCTGGCCACTGCGCCGCGAAACATCACATGCCGATGGGGCGAGTTTGTCGGAGTCGAAAGTCTCCAGACTTTCGACAAAGTTATAATGGTGAAAGTTTGAAAGGAAGATTGCCATGAATGTTACTCTGACCGTACCTCCTGAAATGGAGCGCAAACTAAAGCAGGCCGCCAGTCAAATCGGCTTGAGCCCCGATTCTTATATTGTGCGTTTATTGCAACAAGAACTGCAAGCGCGCTCCACCTCTGCGCGTCTGTCCCCCGAGGAGACCGAACTTTTGCAGCGAATAAACACCAGCCTCTCCTCGTTGGAATGGGAGCGATATCGTGCCTTGCTGGAAAAGCGTGACGCCGAGAATTTGACCGACAAGGAACACGCAGAATTAATTGCCATCTCCGACAAAATCGAAGAAGCCAATGTCCACCGTATGGAGGCGGTGACCGAGTTGGCGCGAATCCGCAAGGTCACTGTCCCCGAGTTGATGTCAACGTTGGGATTGACGCCCGCTCATGGCTGAATCGCGGACTTCATCGGCGCAACGCGCGCGTGTCCTTGAACGCGCAAAGGGATGTTGCGAGTATTGCCTTTCGCAGGAGCAATACTCTCCCGATTCGTTTGCAGTCGAACATATCATTCCGTTATCGAGAGGCGGCGCAAACACGTTGGAGAAACTGGCTTTCGCCTGCCAGGGATGCAACAACCGCAAGTACACGAACGTTGAAGCTGTTGACCCTGTCACACAAGCGATGGTGCCATTGTTTCATCCGCGTCGAAATTGCTGGAGCGACCACTTTGCATGGAGCGACGATGCTTCGCTCATTTTGGGATTGACTCCCATTGGCCGCGCGACCGTTGAAAAACTTCAACTCAACCGCGCGGGGCTCGTCAACTTGCGGCGCATTTTGGTTGAAGCAGGCGAACATCCGCCTGTGTAACACGACCTGACAGGTTCACCCTGACGGGTACACGTCCTCCGATGCCCGATCCTCACTCCCCACACCTCCCCCGCACGGACTCTCCCCCACCGCGGCGCGCATGAAACGCTTCGACACTCCCGTCGGTCGCAGCGCACCGCCTGTCCAGGTCTGCGCCGCGAAACATCATACGCCGATGGGATAACGTTATCAGAGTTGAAAATTCCAAAGATGCCAACAAAGTTATAATGGTAAAAGCATGAAAGGAAGGTTGCCATGAATGAAAAACCAAAACAAGTGATAAGGACGGCATACCCCCATGTTATCAAAGTGGACGGTGTGCTGGGCGGCGATGCCATTATTGAAGGCACGCGTATCGCTGTCTGGCACATCGTTGGCTATTACTACAAAGTAGGTATGTCGGTTGAGGATATTCTGGCGGAGTGGAACTATCTGACCCCCGCGCAGTTGT
>CAZVAX010000070.1:0-22553 GCA_964625215.1 uncultured Anaerolineaceae bacterium
CTATGCTCTGGTTTCGCAGGTTGGCTCAGAGTACCTTTTGAGATAATTTCTAAGTGGTAATTAGAGAGGCTCGCCGCGAGGCGGGTCTCTTTTTATGTTGGAATCCGCCGCCGAAAGGTTATAATTTCTGTAGGAGACACACCATGCCGAAAAATCCACTTGCAGAAGTTTTTGGCTTTCCCGTTGACAATATGTCCAATGAGGCGATTAACCATCGGCGTGGCCGCTTGTGTCCATTCCATAATTCGTCGGGAATTAATTGCACCAAAAGCAGCGCCACAGACCCGATTGGCGTTTGCACGATTTTTGATGGAAAGAATATCGTGTCCACTTGCCCCATTCGTTTCAGGGAAGATTTCCAAATCGTGGCCGACGCGGCTGATTTCTTTTTTCCTCGAAGCAATTATGTTGCCGTGACGGAAGCGCGGCTCAAAGACTTGAATGGGAAGTCTGCTGGAAACATTGATATTGTCATTGCCGCCATTGATAGTAAAGGCGAAGTTGTAGATTTTGGCGCAGTAGAAGTCCAGGCGGTTTACATTACAGGCAATGTGCGGAACGTGTTTGAAAAATACATGGAAAACCCAAAGAAAAACCACAACATGGAATGGCCTGCCAAGAATTACCCAAGCCCCGATTATCTCTCATCGTCACGAAAACGGCTTGCGCCGCAATTGATTTACAAAGGCGGTATCCTGCATAAATGGGGAAGAAAAATGGCGGTCGTCGTTGACGAGAATTTCTTTGCCCAACTTCCCGAATTGGAAGAAGTTGATAAAGAGTCTGCTGATATTGCATGGATGATTTACGGGTTCCAGAAAAAGGGAGAGCGTTATTCCTTGCGAAGGAAAGGGATACGATACACTCGATTCGAAAATGCGTTGGCAACCATCACCACGCCACAAGTCGGCAATGTGAACGATTTTGTGGAATATTTGGAGGAAAGGATCGCCAAGGGCAAGACCATGGGCGTTCCAACTTCGTCTGGAATCTCGCCGGATGTTGAACCGTTACCCGATTCTTTTGGCAAGTGAAACACATTATGGAGCAACTCGGTTTTTGGGAAGTTCAGGTTTCGCCGAAGGTAGTAAATGTCGCGAGCGTGCCTCAGCGCAGTCCTTTTCGCTATCCTGGCGGAAAGACTTGGTTCGTACCAAGACTCCGACAATGGTTGAGAAGCATGCCTGTCCAGCCGAAAGTATTTATCGAGCCATTCGCGGGCGGAGCAATTATTGGATTGACAGTCGCTTTTGAAAAACTTGCAGACTTGGTGGTTCTGGTGGAGAAAGATGAGCAGGTCGCGGCTGTCTGGCAAACGATCATCAATACCGAAGATGGCGCGGAGTGGCTGGCAGAAAAGATTGTCAATTTCAAGCCAATGCCAGACTCGGTTAAAACATTATTGTCGTCGGAAACAAGTTCGGTTCGGGATTTGGCGTTCAAAACGATCATTCAAAACCGCGTCAGCCACGGCGGAATTCTTGCCGATGGCGCGGGTTTGTTGAAAAATGGGGAAAATGGAAAGGGCATTCTGTCTCGTTGGTATCCTGCGACGCTCAAGCGACGAATCCTGGATATTGCCACCGTCAGGGATCAAATTAAATTCATCAAGGGCGATGCGTTTCACCAAATCAATAAGAGATTAGATTCCCCGAACGCCGTTTTCTTTGTTGATCCTCCTTATACCGCTTCAAAAAAGAAAGCGGGTTCGAGACTCTATAAATATCATCAGGTTGACCATGAAAAGTTATTTGACTTGATGTCAAACGTAAAGGGCGATTTCTTGATGACTTACGACGACGCCGAAGAAGTACGCGACCTGGCAAGGAAACATAACTTTGAGACGCGCCTAGTTTCCATGACCAATACCCACAATACCACCATGGCCGAGTTGGTGGTTGGGCGTGATTTGGGGTGGGTCAGGTAATCTCGCCTCTGCACTTACGTTGCCGGCGGGATCGGCTCGTCAATGATGGGGGCGGCGGGTTTCTTGCGCAGGGTGAAGAAACCGACCACGATCGGGGTGGCGAGAAAAACAACCGATAGGCAGAGCATTGCATAACCCGCCCCGGAGGGAATCGTTTCGTAGGATTGTTGCCCGTTGACGGTAGTGTCAATCGGCGTGTTGGTCGCGCCGATCAGGCCAATCGAGCACGAGACAATCGCCGCGCACAAGCAAACCAGCGCGGTCAGGACGGTTACGATGATTCCAACGGTTCGATTGTTCATACTTGCTCCTTAATTCCGATACAAGCGCTGTTCCAGAATGTACTCGTACACGGCTGGCGGCAGGTAGTAGCGGACTTCGCGCCCCTCCGCGATTCGTTTGCGGATTTCGCGCGAGGAAATTTCCAGCAGGGGCGCGTCCACGAAGCGGACTTTTTCGCGCAAACCGGGAATGGCCTCCTCCAGCGCGTCCAACTGGACGACTTCCTCCGGGCGGCGCATCACGCCAAGTTCGCGGCAGGCTCGCACGAGATCCGCGGGACGATGCCAGGCGGGGAGGCCGCGCAGGTGGTCGCCGCCGATGAGCAGGATCAAGTCCGCGGTGGGATGGAGGTCGCGTAGCGCCAGGAGGGTATCTATGCTGTATTGGGGGGCGGGCCGACCCAGCTCGAGCGTCGAGAGTTCGAAGCGAGGATCGTCGCGAATGGCGCGCTGCAGCATGGCGATGCGTTGTTCGGCGTTGGCGATGTCTTGTTCGAGTTTATGGGGCGAGCGCGGCGTGAGCATCCACAGCAGGCGCGTGAGGCTGAGTTGGTCGAAGGCCTCGCCCGCCAGGATCAGATGTCCCAGGTGGGGAGGGTCGAAGGTGCCGCCGAAAATTCCGATGCGTTCGGGCATGGGTTACTTGCGGTAGTCGAACGCCCAGGAGTCGAGGCTGGCGTTCCAAACGAGGTCGTAACTCAAGGGCTTGTTGACGTAGGACGCGCTCGCCCCGCTTTTAAGGTAGAACGTGAGTTGGACGCGAATGGTGGCGTAATGCCCGTCGTTGTAGGTCACCTCCACGCCGGCCACTTCGATGTCGCTCATCGAGTTGGCCCAACTCACATAATCGTTGTAGCCTTCGGTCACGTTGTCTTGGAAACTTTTGGTCATGCAATAGTTCCAGTAGTAATCGTAGTCGCGGTCGGTGACCAGGGCGTTGAAGTACCAGCGCGCGAATCCGGCGGGATCGGAACGCGATATGGAGGCCGTAGGCGTGGCGGTGGGCGGGAGGGGAGTGGGAGGGATGTACGCCGTGGGCGTGGCGGTTGGGGGGACGAACTCCGTCGGGGGGGCCGCGTCACGCGTGGACGTGGGGAGGGGCGCGGCCGTTTCGGGCGGACGCGTCGGTTCGGGGTTGGCTGGCCCGTCGGAGGTCAGGGTGGAGGCGAGGGCGAATCCGCCAATGACGCAGACGAGCAGGATGATCGCGGCGAGGCCGGCGCCGATCCACATCCAGGCATTCGAGCGTTTGACGGGAGGCGGCGGGGGAGTCGCGTCGGCTTCGAGCATGGTCATGGCCGCGGCGGGAGCGGGACGCGCGGCCGGGATGCGCGTGGCGGTGGCCGATGTTTTGCCCTCGAGCAGGTTTTGCAGGGCGGCGACGAATTCGCGCGTGGTTTGGTAGCGATTTTCGGGGTCGCGCGCCAGGGCTTTGACCAGCGCGTTTTCGACCGCGCCGGGCAGGGAGGGGACGTATTGCGTGGGACGCGGCAACGGCTCGGTGGATTTTTTGAGCAGGACGGCCATGGGGGTGTCGGCGCGGAAGGGAACATGGTCGGTGACCATTTGGTAAAGCACAACGCCGAGGGCGTAGATGTCGGCGCGCTCGTCGGCCTGGCCGAGGCCTTGTTCGGGAGCCATGTATTCGGGAGTGCCGATGCCCGCGCCAGTGCCGGTGAGCTCGGAGGTCGCTTCGCCTTCGAGGATCTTGGCGATGCCGAAGTCGGAGAGCATGGGTTCGCCGGATTGGGTGATGAGGATGTTGGAGGGTTTGATGTCGCGGTGGACGATGCCCTGGCTGTGGGCGTAGGCCAGGGCCTGCGCGATGGGAAGCAGGAGACGGAAGGCCTCTTCCCAGGTCAGGCGGTTGGCGGCGAGTTTGTCTTTGAGGGTTCCGCCGGGCAGGTATTCCATGACGAGGTAGGGCGCGCCTTCGTGTTCGCCGTAATCGAGCACTTTGACGATGTTGGGGTGCGAGAGTTTCGCCAGGGCGCGCGCTTCGCGCTCGAAGCGTTTCAACATGCGTTCGAGCAGGGCGGAACCGAACACGTCGTTGCGAATGACTTTAATGGCGACGTCGCGTTCGAGGCGCAGATCGTGGGCTTTGTACACCGTCGCCATGCCGCCTTCGCCGAGTTGCGCGAGGATGTGGTAACGTCCGAGGGATTGGCCGATAAGGTTGGTCATTGTTTCTCCGATTTGGGAGCGTGTTATTTTCAGTATTTCACGAAAGCGCGTATTGGGCGGTCTCTGCCGCCGAATTGCGCTAGAGAGCGCAAGTTACGCGGGGTTTCGTAATCTACCGATTCTTGGAGAGAGGTCGGAAGCGCGGTCATTTCACATACACAATATACAAGTTGGAAAAGTCGCTGGTAAAGTAACTTGGAAAATAATCATCGAAGGAGGGAGTTTCGGACCAGGTCCGGATTCCGATTCCCAGGCTGTCGCCGGGTCGGGCTTGCAGTTCGCTCAACTCGAAGGCAAATTCCCAAATGCGATGAGGGGTGTGGGAGTTGGAGGAGGATGTGAATCCGATGTGCAGATTGGATGTGGAGTCATAGAGGCCGGTCCATGTGCCGGAGCCAAGGTAATATTGGAAGCCCATGGAAGAGTAACTGCCGGGGTAGAGCCCGTAGTTCAGGTCCACTTCATTGTCAATCACGCTGTCGTTGTCTATGTCGAAGGTGATGTAGAAGAAGTCGCCCCAGGGGGAGGAACTGCGCGCGGGATCGTCGCCGGTGTCGCCGGTCAGGTCGAGCAGGAGGTAAAGATAGCGGTCGTCGTTTAGGGTGTACATGTACCCGTTAGACAGTTCGCTCGACGCGCTGCCGGAGATCCATTCGCCTTCGCCAATTTTTCCGTCAAGGATTGGATAGACGATTACCGCGCTCGCCGCCGTGGGAGTTGGAGAGGACATCGGCGCGGACGCGGCAGTCGGCGTTGCGGATGGAACCGCGCTGGGCGCGATCGTCGGCGCGAGCGTGGGCGTGGGAGAGGCGGCGAGCATCGGCAGGATCGCGGTGACTGCGACGATTCCGCCGATCAACACGCAGACCAGGATGGCCGCTCCGATTCCGATCAACCAGGGGATTCGGCGGGCGGGTCTTTTCTCGGCCCTGGCGGGCCGGCCAAGTTCTTGCGTGGGCGCCCAGCCCGGGTCCGCGCCCGATGCGGTTCCGGTCGGCTCTACCTGCGTGAGGATCTCGTCCCGTTTGCGGGAGGAGGCCAGCGTGACGCCGGTGGAGGTCTCTTTGGCGGATAAAGACTCCAACGCGTTGGCGAACTGTTGCATGGACTCGTAACGGTCTTGGGGATTGCGGGCGAGGGCTTTGAGCAAAACGCGTTCCGCGTTTTCGGGCAGGTCCGGCAGAATGGCGCGCGGACGCGGCAATGGGTCGTTGGCCTGTTTGAGCAGGATGGCGGCGGGCGTGTCGGCGGTGTAGGGTTTGCGCCCCGTCACCATTTCGTACAGCACGACTCCCAATGAGTAGATATCCGATTGTTTCGTCGCTTGTCCGGTCCATTGCTCGGGGGCCATGTATTCGGGCGTGCCGATGCCCACGCCGGTTCCGGTGAGCGTGGCGGTCTCGTCAGATTCGAGGATCTTGGCGATGCCGAAGTCGGTCAGCATGGGCTGGCCTTTGTCGGTGAGCAGGATGTTGGAGGGTTTGATGTCGCGGTGGACGAGGTTGTGTTCGTGCGCGTACTCAAGGGCCTGCGCGATGGGGAGCAGGATGCGCGCCGCTTCCTGCCAGGGGATGGGTTTGCCGACGCTCTGTTTGAGCGTCCCGCCGGGCAGGTACTCCATGACGAGGTAGGGAGAACCTTCGTGCTCGCCGTAGTCTATCACCCCGACAATGTGCGGATGCGAAAGTTTCGCCAGCGACTTGGCCTCGCGCTCGAAACGCTTGAGCATGTGATCCAGGAAGTCGGGCGGGAACGCGCCGCGCCGGATGAACTTGACAGCCACGTCGCGGTCGAGGCGCGTGTCGTAGGCTTTGTAAACAATCGCCATGCCGCCCTCGCCGAGTTGATCGAGGATGTGATAGCGTCCGATGGATTGGCCGAGGAGGTTTGTCATGCGCGACTCCGTGATTGAACAGATTGGCGATTCGTTCTACCGCCGATTTTTTTGAGTATATGACATTGTGCAAAGCATGGCAAGCGGATTCACTTCGCCAGGTCTTCCACGGTCAACTCGCCCGGCAAATCCGCAGCGGGCGGAGGGGCGCTTTCGCGTTCCTCCGGCATGGCGCGCTTGGGGCGGCTTTGGAAGTAACTCCACAGAGTCTCCTCCGCGCCGGCGTTGGCTCTCGCCAGGGCCAGCCCGGACCGGAGCAGGTTTCTCCACCCGGGAAAGACCATGAAGAGCGGCCTCCAAGACGGGCGGAACTTGATCTTGAAATAATACAAGCCTTTAAAATTGTAGAACGTGGCGCGCTCGTAGATGAAGCGCAGGATTCGCTCCATCAGCGGCGCGTCGGGATGCATGCCCACCCCGTACAGCGCGCTCAGGCCCAGGTTGAACGTGGCGTACCCGTGCTCGCGTCCCCAAAACAACAACGAAACGAACAGAAAATCCATCGTCCCCGATTCGAAGGGGAATCTGTGCCGCATCAAGTCAATGCTCAGGCCCTTGCGTTGGTACTCGGGCGCGAGGTTGGCGAAGGCGCAGATGCGGCCTGCGGGGGAGTAGATCAAGGCCAGTTGTTCGCGGCGAACGTAGTCCTCCTCGAAGCGGGCCACCGAGAATCGTTTCTCTTCGGCGCGCGTCGCCTCCAGCCATTCGTCGCTGATGCGGCGCAGGTCGCGCAGGATGTCGTCGGGGATGGGCGGGTCCAGCACAACCAGGCGGTAGCCCTCGCGCGCGAAGCGGTTGTATCGTTTGCGCAGGGTGCTGTGGTTGTTGCCTTTCAGGGTGAACGCGGTCAAGTCCACCACGCCCTCATTGCCGAGACACATGCTGACGTATCCCGCGCGCCGGAAAATTTCGAGATTGTCGGACTCGACCATGGTGAAGACGGCCATCCAGCCGTTTTGCCGGCAATGGGCCAGGAACGCGTGAATGGCGGACTCCGCGTCTTTCGACGGGCCGATGGGGTCGCCAAGCGTCACAGCGGTCGGCCCGCAGACGGTGTACGGGATGACCGATCCGCCGGGGGTGAAGTAGTAGAGTTTATCGTCGAGCAACGCGAGATGCGCCTGCGACGTCCGCCCGTGGGAGAGGACGATGGCGCGCGCCCGTCCGCGTTCCTCTGGGGAGGCCTCACCCGGTTTGGGCGAGGGACGACGCGTCACGTCTTCGAAGGTTTTGATTCTCCTCAGGTGGATGAATCCCAGGATCATCGGAAGCCAGAAGATCAGTCCGCGAAAGGCGAGGGTGATGGCCGCGGCGGAGAAGTCTGGCACGCCGAACGTATGGAAGGCAAGCGTCATTGCGCCTTCCACAACGCCCACGCCCTGCGGGGTGATGGGAATCATCCAGAAGAGGATGCCGATGATGTAACCGACTGCCACCGCTTCGAGGGTGATCGGCGCGCCGTAGGCCAGGAAGAGGCACGTAAGGGAGAGCATGGCCAGCAAGTCGGCCGCCATCATGGCGACGAACGCGCCGAGGAGATGCAGGGGATGCCGCACAATGGAACGCGAGGCTTCGGTGAGTTCTTCGGCGTACTCCTTCGCCCAGCCGTCCGCGAAAAAACGGGGCTGGCGAATCAGGCGCGCGGCGGCGTTGCCGAGGCGTTGCAGGAAGCGCAGAATCCGCAGGAGGAGCGCCGGCGCGAGCAGGCCCAACATCAGCGAGAGGGTCAGGAGGATGGTGATGGCGACTTGGAATCCCGCGCCGATCAGATGGTAGACGGTCAGATGTCCGTAAATGTAAAGGAGGTAGAGACTGCAAGCGACCCCGATGGAGAGCGAGCCAAAGTCGGTGAGCATTTGCAGGATGGTTCCCGACATGGCCCGCGCGCCGGAGTGACCGCGCCGCGCGGCCTCGTCCACAAAGAGGGCCACGCCCGCCGATCCGCCCGTGGGCGTGACGAGGTTGACGAACAACATGCCGAAGATGACCGGGAGCAGTTCGCGCAGGCTTCTTTTAATTCCCACCGCGTCGTAGGCCAGTTGATAGGAGACGGCGTAGACGATGTAATACGGGACCATCATCGCGCCCGCCGCGAGAATCCAAGACGCTTCGCCGCCGGCCAGCGTCATTGCAAGCGTTTGAATTTCCGCCAAGTTCGAAAGTATCAGCCAGATAAATCCCAGTAACAGCAACCAGAATATCCATTTGCGCATCTGGGTCCTCGATGGGTAACGAGTAGTTTACCGATAATGGGTCATTGTACCCGGTTTGGGAGGGGCGCGCGGGAGGGGATATGGTATTGAAATGGGAGAGGAGGAGGATGGAGAAAACCTGACACCTAAATTTTGTGCAAAATACCCTACAAGTCATTGCGAGATTGGCTCATGGAAAACCTTTTTGTACACGGATTTCACGGATTACGCGGATTCTCACGGATTTTTTTAAATTTTCTGTGTCCGTCCGTGAAATCCGTGTCATCCGTGTACAGATTTTGAATGTTCGCGACGAGATGTAGCCTAATTTGGGCAAAAACAAGGTGTCAGGTTGAGAATGTTCGAGGATGCGCTAACGTCCGAGGGATTGACTGATGAGGTTGGACATAGAGTCCTCCGCAGGAAATTATACAACCAATGGCGTTACAATCATTGAAATCAACAGGAGAATCCATGCCTCGGCGCGTAGCGGTTTTACTTTGCCTCCTCTATTTCTCCCTGGGGCTTCTCTACATCTTGTTTCCCCTCCGCCTCGGCGAACCTCTGCCAGCAGGCGATCTGACCGCATTCGAACGCGAATTGGATGCGCGCATCTTTCACGTGATGAAAGAGGCCCGCGTCCCCGGCGCTTCGGTTGCGCTGATTCAACGCGGACAAGCGACCTGGGTCAAAGGCTATGGCCTCGCGGACGTTGAAACGAGCGCGCCGGTCACGCCACAGACTCTTTTCCAAGCCGCGTCGGTCTCCAAGACAGTCACTGCCTGGGGCGGGATGAAACTGGTAGAAGATGGGAAACTCGACTTGGATGCCCCGGCAGAATCCTACCTCACGCGCTGGCATCTTCCCCCATCCGGGTTCGACGCCAGTCAAGTGACCGTCCGCCGCTTGCTCAGTCACACCTCGGGCATCGCCGCGAACGATTATGTGGGTTATCTTCCCGGCCAGTCTCTTCCATCGTTGGAGGAGTCGCTCGCCAACGGTCCGCCTCCGTTGCGCGGCCGGATGGACGAGTTTCCCGGCGCACAATTCGTCGGCCCCACGCGCCTCGTCGCGCCGCCGGGCGAGGAGTTCATCTATTCCGATTCCAACTTTGTCCTGTTGCAACTGATCGTGGAGGAGGTCACGGGCGAACCCTTCGCGGACTACATGCAGCGCGAAGTTCTCTCGCCTCTTGGCATGACCCAAAGCGGATTTGCCCGCACACCCGACCTCGTTGCCCGCACCGCCATTCCGCACGACGCCTACGGCCAACCGATTCCCGATTATGCGTTTACCGAACTGGCTCCGGCGGGCCTGTATACCACCGCCTCGGATCTGGCGCGCTTTGTCGCCTCGGCCCTCCCCGGCGCGGACGGCGAACCGGCCGGGCGCGGAGTCGTCTCGCCAGAGTCGGTCCGCCTGATGACCTCCCCCGCCGCGTCAGTTCCGGAACTCGACGGCTGGGTGTACGCCGACTCGTACGGGCTTGGATATTTCATCGGCGCGTCGGATGCCGGCGAGTCTGTGCTTTCGCATACCGGCGGCAACCTCGGATGGGCCTGCGCGTTCTCCCTCTTTCCCTCCACGGGCGACGGCCTCGTCATCATGACCAATGGCTCCCTGGGACACGAGGTCTTTGCCGAGGCGTTCGACACATGGACCGACTGGCTGGGCCGGGACGAGATTCCCGTTTCCCATGCCGTTCTGATGGCGCGACGCGTATTTGCGACCCTGTCTTTTACATTCTTCGTTCTCGCGATCCTCCTTTTCGCCCGCCTCGCGCGTGACATACGATCCAGCGCGCGTCGACTCGACCCGGCCCACCCAACGCGAACGCGCCTGGTCGGCGCGGCCCTCTGCGTCGTCGCGCTGGCCGCGTATTGGATGGCTGGTCGCCCCTGGATGGAGATCAACGTCCCCACCCAGGCCGCGGAAATGTCCTGGGGAGTCGGTCTTCTGTGCGCGGCGTGGTTTTCCAATTTTTTGTTCGCGCAGAAAAAAGACTTCTGAAGCCTGTGAGACTTCGGAAGTCTTTTGTAGTCGTCGTCAATCCCTGCCCGATTTCTTTCTCGCTTGTATGATGATTGTCAGGATGGTGAACACCACCAGTTGCGCTCCCATCGCGAACCACGAGGCCATGAGATGCCCGGCGTCGTGTTTGTAGTACGCCAGGTTGGATTGCTCGCTCTTGGCGGAGGAGCATTCATACCTGATTTCCTTTTTCACCTCGCCGGTGGTCATATCGGGGATCTCCGCCTCGATCACCACGCAACTCCTTCCTTTTTGGTCCAAGGTGGGCAGGTCTACAATCGAGGAGAGCGAATCGGTCGCCCAGTAGCCTGGAGTGGCGTACGAGAGGAGGTTGCGATCCACGGGGAAGAGCGCGCCCGTGAGAACGATTTGCACGAAGAGTTGCGCCAGGATGATGTATAGCACCACGTCCGTGGTTGGCACGAGGGCGGAGATCAACAAGCCCAAAGCGATGCTTGCCAGGATGGCCAGGTAGAGCGAGATGAAAATCTCCATGAGGCTGAATTCCGCGAAGAGGACGCCCGTCACTTCCAAATCCACGAAGAAACTTAGCAGCAGCAACATGCCGGCCACTTGGAAGACGGCAAACAGGCTTAGCACCAGCACTTTCGAAAGCACGTAGGCCCACACGCTGAGGTTGACAGCCCGCTCCCGTTGGAAGATTGGCCGTTCTTTGACGATTTCGTACGAGGCGGCAAAGGTGCCCGCCTGGGTGAGCGCCAGGGCCAGCATGGAAACCAGCGTGGAAGCGTCCTGGAAGGGTGTGAATGAATTCGTTGTATCTTTGGCTTTGCCCTTTAGGTCGTCTTTCAACACCTTGTCAATATCTGCCTCGGAATTGATGTTCATCGTAAAGACGGTTCCACCTTTGTTTTCCCAGCCCTTGCCGGTCAGCATGTAATCCACGCTGACGAAGCCAAACAACAGGCCGAGCATTGGAAGCATCGCCAGCAGGATGAGCAGGGTGCGAACATCGTGGCGGATCAGATCCATCTGGCGGCGCGCCAGGTAATACATTTGTTGGATGAACATGAGGGGCGCGAACATGGCGTTCCGGCGCGAGCCCATCGAAACGTCGGGCTGGCGGCTGGCGTGAATACTGGCCTGTTTCTCCAGAACGTATTTCTGATACAGCGCGGATTTGCGGAACTTCTCGGCCCAAATCACGCCCGCCGACACCTTCCGATGTTTCGAGGCGGCCGCGTATGTCTGGTAGTCCGCTTGCAGTTCGGGCGGAGGCTGGACTCCGTGATCGGGGTCAATTTCCGTGCCGAGTTTTTGGTAGATGTCGGCGAAGTCGTGCGCGTCGAAGAATGTGATGGCCTCCCTCGGCGGACCGTAGTATGCCAGGCGTCCCTTGGCCATGAACGCGACGTAATCGCATTGTTCGATGTTCGTGGTGGCATGGGTCACCAGCACGATCGTCCGGCCTTGATCGGCGAGACGTTTGAGGTCGTACATCATCTTCTTCTCCAGGCCGGGGTCGAGACCGGAGGTCGGCTCGTCGAGGAAGAAGAGAGTGGGTTGCGCGAGAAGTTCGCAGGCGATGGACACGCGTTTGCGCTGTCCGCCGCTCAAATCCTTGACGCGCTTGTTTTGATGCTCCACCATTTCCACGGCCTTGAGCGCGTCGCTGATCGTTTTTTGGATTTCCTGCTCGCTGGCATCGGGCAGACGAAGTTTCGCCGCGTACCACAACGCCAGGCGGACGGGCAACTCGCGATGGATGATGTCGTCTTGCGGGACGTAGCCCATCTCGGTGCGGAGCAGGTCAATGCGGCTGTACAGGTCCTGCCCGTCTATCAGCAGTTGACCTTTCGTCGCTGGCTCGTAGCCGTTGAGGGCCTTCATCAAGGTGCTTTTCCCCGCGCCGCTGCCTCCCACCAACGCCACAAACTCGGAGGATTGAATCGAGACCGAAACATCGTTCAGGATGGCCACGCCCCCTTTGACCGTTCGCATGAGGCGGATGCCATCCAGCCGGTGACCGAGTCGTCGCGAACCGGCCAGGTTCTGTTGCTGGCTGTCGTAGACGAGTCGGAACGGGCCGATCTGAATCTCGTCGCCGCCGCGCAGGGCGGCCTGGGTGATGCGCGCCCCGTTCACGTAGGTGCCGTTCGTGCTTCCCAAGTCGCGGATGGCGATCTCGCCTGCCTGGCGGAAGACCATGGCGTGATGCTTCGACACGGCGGGATGCGACATGCTCAAATCGCAATCCGGCGCGCGGCCGATCAACACGCTGGCCTGCTTGGCGAGCTTGGTCAGGTCGAGCGAACCGACGGCCTGCGAGCGCACGCCTTCTCCGGCCGCGCTCGCGTACGTGATCTGAATCGAGTTTCCGTGCAGGTCGCCCACGCGCATCACCGCGCCGGGGTGCAGGGGCGTGGCCTGGTTGGGCGGGATGCGAACGCCGTTCAGCATCGTGCCGTTGGTGCTGTTCAGGTCGGTGACCGTGACGCGCCCGGTCTGCGACTCCACTTGCAGGTGATGTCCCGAAACCAATTTGCTCGCGATGACGATGTCGTTATCCGCGGCGCGGCCCACCCGCATCACCGACTTGGTGAGCGGATAACTTTGCTTGCCGCCTCCCAACTCCTGCACCGCCAATTCGGGCCGGGCCGAAATGCTGATCGTCGGCGCGGTTTTGCCCGGCGCGGCCGGCGCGAGGTTCAACCCGCACGAGGGACAGAACGCCGCATCCGGCTGGACTGGCACTCTGCAGCGCGGACAATTGCTCATCAACATCGTGCGCGGCGAATCCTCTTCATGACTTGGAGCGGGCGCGGCGGAAGGGACCGAGTCGGCCAACTGGAAAGTGACCATCACCGCCCGGGCCAGCTCCTTGCCCAATTGCAGGCGCGAGCCGACGTGCATATCCACCGGCTGTTCGAGTTTCTTCCCCTCCACGAACGACCCGTTGCGACTGCCCAAGTCCTGGTAGGTCCATCCCGCGCCGGAACGCGTCAAGCGCCCATGTTCGCGCGAGATCACCGGCGACTCGATCACAATGTCGTTGCCCGGCGAGCGGCCAATGCTGTACGAATCCTTTTCCAGCCGAATTTCGCGCGCCGGCTGTCCGGGGATTTGGATGAGGAGAATGGGTGTGGTCATAAGGGGCCTCTTAGGGATGCCTGCTTCAACTAGTAAAAACTCGGCGACTTGCTCGCGTTCCCAATGACTGTCCGATCAGATTTGTCATGAACCTGCCCGGTTCGCTTCGATTTCGTTTCAGTATATAATAAAGCCGCTGGGTACGTCAACAGCAATATCCTCATCTCTGCCGGGGAGGCCGGTATGTTTATTGTCTTGACCAAACATTGCCTGCGCTGGACGACCGTCGCCATGCTTGCCCTGGGACTGGTCCGCCCTGCGTTGGCGCAAACCGGCCTGGATGTAGTCGTTCACTACGTGGAAGGACAGCCCGCCGAAGGACAAATGGCGTACGATGTCGCCGCGTACGTTTCGGTCAGCGACAACGCGGGGAATCCCATCAAAGACCTCGTCGCCGCCGACTTCGCCCTCACCGAAGATTCACAAAAGGTGGATATTCTCTACGCCGGTCCCGCCGCCGACGAACCGATCAATCTCATCCTCCTGCTCGACACCAGCGGGAGCATGTCCGGCCTGGGCATCTCCGCCGCCCGTTCCGCCGCATCCAACTTCGTCTCCCGCCTCTCGCCCGAAGATCGCGTGGCCGTGGTCGCCTTCGACGACTCGACGCGCATCCTCATTGACTTCACCTCCGACCACAACGCCGCCCGCAACGAACTCAACCTGCTCGACGCCACGCGCAACGCCGGCACCTGTCTCTACGACGCGGCCTACCAGGCCGTGCAAATGACCGCCACCGTTCCCTCGGGCCGCCGCGCCGTCATCCTCTTCACCGACGGCGTGGATGAAACCCGGCAGGGCGGTCCCTGCTCCACGCACACGCCTGACGATGTGATCAACCTAGCCCGCGAAGGCGGCACGCGGACCCCCATCTACACCCTCGGCCTGGGCGCGCAGGTGGACCAAAACGCCCTCAAACGTCTGGCAGAAAACACCGGCGGACGATTCCTCTATTCCAGCGACCCCTCCCAACTCGACTCCATCTTCCTGCGCCTCTCCGACTCCCTGCGCGCCCAATACGCCCTCCGCTACCTCTCCACCGCCGGGCCGGGCGCGCACACCCTGGCCGTCACCGCCAAATATTTGAGCGCGCAAGATACCGACACGCGCACCTTCCTGCTCCCCAACTTTCCCCTGCGCCTTTCCTTCCTCGAACCGGCCGAAGCCGCGCAAGTGAGCGGCGTGATCGCCCTCAAAGCCGAAGCCTCCGGCCAGGGCCAAACCATCCAGGCGGTGATCTTCCGCATCAACGATGTCACGATGGGAAGCGACGAGACCTCTCCCTACGAAGTGCAGGTGGACCTCGCTCCCTACCCGCAAGGCGACCTGACCATCGTGGCCCTGGCCCAATCTGCCGACGGAACCGAACTGGCCCGCGTCACGCGGACGGTGAAAGTGGGCGCGCCGGCGCCGGCCTCACCCACCCCCACGCCGATTCCCGCCGCCCCCACCCCCAACGGAAAAGTGAGTCTCTTCATTATTCTCGCCATAGTGGGATTGGTCGGCCTCGTCGTGGTGGTAGGGATCGTCTTCCTTTTCTTCTTCCTGCGCCGCCGCGCGGAAGAAAAACGCCGCGACGAGGAATGGAACCGGCAAGTGGGCGGCATCGGCGTGGAGCCGACCGCGATCGTCGCGCCGGCCCCCGACCGCACGATGGACGCGTGGGAGGTCAGCGCCGACGCGCTTGGCATGTTGGCCGTCCTCGCGAGCGACGACGCCTCGATCATCAACCATCGTTTTGAGATCATGCGCGCCTACACCACCCTCGGCCGCGCCGCCGACAACGACATTCCCTTCCCGAAGGATAGCGCCGTTTCGCGGCACCACGCCCAAGTCGAGGAAAGAAACGGCGGGTTGTGGATCAGCGAGGTCGAGTCGGTGGACGCGTCGGGAAGTAAAAAACGCCCCACCTACGGGACCTTCGTCAACGAAACGCAGATCGGCCTGGAGCCGGTCCTGCTGGCCGCCGGGAATGAGGTCCGCCTGGGCAAGCGCGTGCGACTGCGCTTCGAGCCGGGACCGAAGTTGACGCCCGGCGATGCCAGGACGCTGGACGAATTCGCGCCGCCTCCCGATCCCGACGCCACGCATCTTTGAGCGGATTTTTCATGACCCCTGAATCCCAACCCGTTTTCGAAATTGGCTTTGCCAGCCACACCGGCCGCAAACGCAGCGGCTCGGCCAACCAGGATTACGTTAAGGTTGTGACGGATGCGGAGCGCCCGCCCCTGTTGATCGTGGCTGACGGCATGGGCGGACATCGCGGTGGAGCCGTCGCGAGCCAGGCCGCGGTCGAAGCGATGGTCGCCGCGTATCGCGCCTCTTCTTCGTCGGGCAATTGGAGCGCCGCCTTGAACGACCTGGTGACCGCCGGTCATCGCGCCTTGATCGATCGCGCCGCGCAGGACGCCGACTTAAAAGATATGGGCACCACCATCGTAGCGGTCGTCCTCGAAACGGATCGCATCACCTTCCTCAATGTGGGCGACAGCCGCTTGTACGTTTATCGGGGCGGACAGGTTATCCAACTCAGCCGCGACCAAAGTTGGGTGGCGGAACAAATTCGCGCCGGCCTGCTCACGCCCGAACAGGCGCGTACGCATCCCAAGCGCAGTCACCTATTGATGTCGCTCAGCGCCAAGCGCGCCGCCGTCGTTCCGTATCTCGGCGACGAGGCCCTCCAGCCCGACGATATCGTGCTGCTCTGCACCGACGGTTTGTGGGGCGCGGTGCCAGAGTCGTTGATCTTCGCGGTGGCGAGCGAACTCGCTCCGCAAAACGCCGCCGACCGCCTGATTGACCTCGCCAACACCAGCTCCGGCCCGGACAATATCTCCGTCATCGTGGCGCGGCGCATAGGAGCGGCGCGCTCGGCCATGTTTCGGGAGAACGAGATCACACAGGTTGGATGATTGACGGTTTGACATGTGTGATCGTTTCATCCTGGGAGGGAGCGCTGCATGAGCAAATCCGTTTCGACTTCGAGAGACAAAATCCGCGTTCTCATCGTGGACGATCACGCCATGGTTCGTCAGGGACTTCGGACGTTCCTGGAATTGCAGGACACGTCCGCTCTGCCGATCGAAGTGGTTGGTGAGGCCGCGAACGGACTTGAGGCCGTGAAATTGGCGAAGCAAACCCAGCCCGACATCGTCCTGCTTGACCTCGTCATGCCCGAAATGGACGGGTTGCAGGCCACGCCCCAAATCCTCGAAGCCAGTCCGGGTTCGCGCGTCGTCATCCTGACCAGTTTTGGGGAGGAGGATAAAGTCCTGCCTGCCATCCGCGCGGGGGCGCAGGGATATTTGCTTAAAGACATTCCGCCGACGGAGTTGGTTCAAGCCGTGCGAGAGGCTTATCAGGGCAAGGTGCAATTACATCCAGAAGTCGCCAAAAAATTGATGGCGGTTGCCGCCGCGAAAGAAGCGCCACCTGCAAATCGCGTTGTTGCTAATTCTGATGACGGCCTGACCGAACGAGAGCGGGAAGTGTTGCAGTTGATCGCCGACGGGAAGAATAATCGCGAGATCGCGGAGAAACTGGTCATCAGCGAGAAGACCGTCAAGACGCACGTCAGCAACATCCTCGCCAAATTGAACCTGGACGACCGCACGCAAGCCGCCATCTATGCCCTGCGGCGGGGAAATTCAACGGACAAAAAGTAATGCGGACGGCGGGCGTCTTTTTAATCTTTGCCGCGGTCGCGTTGCGCGGCGGGGGTCTCTTTTGGGGCCATGACCGTTTCGGCGCGGTGATGGGACTGCTGGCGGCGTATGGTTTCCTGCTCATCGTGAGCGCGTCATTGCGAGGAGCGAGCATAGCGAGCGACGAAGCAATCCCCGCGCGGTGGAGGAGATTGCTTCGTCGGAAGGACCGCCCTCCTCGCAATGACGCAAAAATTCTCTATCTGCTTCTTCAATCCACCCTCATCGTCTTGATCCTCGACAAATCTGCCTACGAAGATTTTTTCAACCTGCTCTTCATATCCCTCAGCCTCGACGCGGTGGCGTTCTTCGGCAGGCGTTTTGGTTATTTTTGGATCGCGCTGTTTTCAATCGCCATTCTCAGCGTCATGCAATTCTCCGAGCAGGGTCAACTCTTCGGGCTGGCGATGGGAATTTTGTACAGCGGCATTTGTTTCCTCTTCGGCGGATATGCCTATCAGGTTCTGAAAGCCGAGTCGGCGCGCGCGCAAAATCAAAACGCCTTCAACGATTTGCAGACTGCCCATCGTCAATTGCAGGGATATGCCGATCAAGTCGCGAGTCTCGCGGTGGAACAGGAACGCAACCGACTGGCGCGCGACCTGCACGACTCGGTCACGCAGACAGTTTTCAGCATGAACCTGGCCGCGCAGTCCGCGCGTCTTCTCCTCGACAAAGAGCCGCCTCGCGCGTCGGGACAGTTGCTCCGCCTCGAGGAACTGGCCGCGAACGCCCTGCGCGAGATTCAATCCCTCGTCTCGCAGTTGAAGCCGCGCTCCCTCGCGGACGAAGGACTCCCTTCCGCGTTGCGGCGACTGGCGGATGAACGCCAGGCTCGGGATGGCTTGCATTTCTCACTGGAGATTCAAGGAGAGAAGACGCTGTCCGAAGCGGAGACATTGGGATTGTATTCCATCGTCAACGAAGCGCTGACCAACATCGTCAAACACAGCGGAACGCGCGCGGCGACAGTTCGATTGAATTTGAATGATGACAATTCGTCTTTGGAAATCGAAGATCGCGGACTCGGCTTCGATCCAAATTCTATATCAAATCAACGCGGACATCTCGGGTTGGCGGGCATGTCGGAGCGGGCGCGGGAAATTGGGTGGACTCTTTCGGTGGAGTCGGAAAAGGGTCGGGGGACGAAAATTTCCGTGACGCAGAATCAGGATGGAGGTCAGGGATGAAGCGGGCGGGTTATCAGGGCAGTTATCCGATCGGGTTCATCGTCATCGCGGTCGTCGCAATCCGCACGTTGATTCATTTTCAGGGACAGTCCGCCTTGTTCGTTTTGATTGCGCTCCTCGCGCTATACGCCCTGCTATATGGGTTGGAGCCGTGGCTGTCGAGCCGATATCCGCGCGCGCCGTTTTTCTACATTCCGTTGCAAGCGGTGACGGTGATCGTTGTCGCCAACCTGCGCCCATACACCGACATCACCTGCCTGCTGTACATCCCGCTCAGTATTCAGGTGGCGCGCGCTTTTTCGCAACGGACGGCGGCGGTTTGGATGACGGCGCTCTTCCTTTTGCTTTCGGCCACGTTATTGATCGGAATGGGTTGGCTGGGCGGAACGGCGCTGATTTTGCTTTACCTGGCGGTCGGCGCGTTTTTGATCTCGTACGATTTTCTTGTTTCGCAAACTCAGGCGGACGAGGCCGAGAGTCAGCGCCTGCTCGCGGACTTGCAATCCGCTCACGCCAAGTTGCAGGAGTATGCCGCGCAACAGGAGGAACTGGCCGCGGCGCGCGAACGCAACCGACTGGCGCGCGAACTGCACGACTCGGTCAGCCAGGCGATTTTTTCCATCACGTTGACATCCCAATCCGCCCGCCTCCTGCTTGATCGTGAGCCTGCCCGCGTCCCCGAACAACTTGACCGCCTCCAAACCATGACCGAGCAAGCCTTGAGACAGTTGCGTTCATTGATCGCACAGTTGCGTCCGCCACAAAATTGCTGACAATCATTTTTGTACACGGATTTCACGGATTGGACGGATTATACGGATTTTTTAAATCCGTGTACGTCCATGAAATCCGCGTAGTCCGTGTACTGCATTCTCCTACTTCCGACCTATTCCTACATCTCAAGTCGTAGTCCATAAATCCGCCCTCAAGCGCAGGGCGGATTCAGTCTCGCGCCAGATGTGCAACAGAGGGGAAACGCGTATAGTGGGGACAGAATTTGATGAAGGAACCTCCCATGAACAGCCTGATGACCCAACCCACAACCTTCTGCGTCTTTGTCCTCGCCGAACCTGAGCCGATCTATGCCTCCTCCCGCGATTACGGTTTCGACTTCGATGAAGACGAGTTGGGCAGGGAGTTGCTGGCGGCGTTTCTTTTCGACATTGCGAATCAACCCCTCCCCGAAGTGGACGCGGACGAATTCGAGGAGCGATACGCATGGTTTATCTCATGAAGGATGGAAGTATGGCTCCGACCCGCGTTCTACTCGTAGACGATGTCTCCCAGGCGCGGCGCGACCTGCGCGCCGCGCTGACCCTCTCTGGCGACATCGAAATCGTCGGCGAGGCCGCCGATGGGCTGGAAGCCATCCGCCTGGCGCAACTGCTCTCCCTCGATGTGATTCTGATGGATCTCGAAATGCCGCGCCTCGACGGCTACGAAGCGACGCGCCGTATCAAAGCCTGTTATCCCGAATGCCGCGTCGTCGCGCTGACCGTCCATGATTACGAGTCGGCGCGCGAGAAGGCCAAACAATCTGGCGTGGACGCCTTCCTCGTCAAGGGCGCGCCAGTCAAAACAATCGTTCAAACCATTTTGAAAAAGGAGTAAATCATGGTTACGCAAACTACTCAACGACGGCACGACCTCGACTGGCTGCGCGTCTTCGCCATCCTCTCGGTCTTCGTCTTCCACTCGACGCGCTTCTTCGACCCCTGGTTCTGGCACGTCAAGAATCCCGTCACGTATGGCGTGGCTGGCCTCCTCCAGGATTTCATGATCGTCTGGATGATGCCTTTCATCTTCCTCATTTCCGGCGCGAGCATTTTCTACGCGATGAACAAGGGCGGCGCTGGCGCGTTCTTCAAAGACAAAGCCTTGCGCCTGTTCGTCCCGCTCGCGGCGGCGATCTTCACCTACGCCCCCTTGCAGGTCTACCTCGAACGCATCACGCACGGACAATTCCACGGCTCGTTCTGGGAGTTCATCCCCCACTACTTCCAAGGAATCTACCTCGGCGACGGCTCCGCGGGCAACTTTGCCATCGTCCCCATGCACATGTGGTACGTGTTCTTCCTCCTGCTCTACTGCTTGATCTTCTACCCGCTCTTTCGTTGGTGGAAGGGAAGCGGACGCGGCGCGCTGGACAAAATCGCGAACCTCATCGCTTCGCCCTGGACCTCGTGGCTGGTTCTGTCCATCCCGATCTTGACTCTCCACATCTTCGTCTCCGACACCGCGTTGGAGGCAGGCTCAGGCGGATGGCCGTATCTCTACTATCCCTTCTTCCTGGTCTACGGCTTCATCATCGCCTCCTCGGAACGCTTGCAAACCAACCTCAAACGGATGCGCTGGTTCAACCTCGCCTGGGGCGGACTCATCATCACCGCCTTCACCATTCTCAAGACCCTTCCCTCCCTCGCAAACCTGGAAGACGCGCTCGGCGACCTCTTCTGGATTTTGGGCGCATGTACCCTGCTTCCCGCCTTCCTCGGCTTCGGGATGCAACACCTGAACTTTACCAACCCGTTCCACAAGTACGCCTCCGAAGCGGTGATGGGCTTCTACATTCTCCATCAGACCATCCTGCTGATCATCGGCTACTTCGTCGTGGACTGGGCGATCCCCGACTTCGCCAAGTGGGCGATCATCGCTTCGGCTTCGTTCATTGTCATCATGGCGATCTACGAATTCCTCATCCGCCGCGTGAACGTCATCCGCTGGCTGTGTGGAATGAAACCGCTGGCGAAATCCTCGGCGGTGCAACCCCTCGAAGCCCGCGTAACAAAGACAGTCTAACGTCACCATCAAACGAAAACATCCACTCCCGATTGCATGCACGACAGCGACTGGGAGTGGATTTGTTTTTGCAGGGGGCTGGTTTGTCAATGATGCGTCTCTTTTCGAATCCACTTCCCAAGAATTGACGTTTTTCCCCTCCTCGTCTACACTTCGCCAATGCTTGCCCGCATCTACTCCTGCGCCGTGGTGGGACTCGACGGCGTCATCGTCGAAGTCGAGACTGACATCACACAAGGCTGGCCCGGCATGGACATCGTCGGCCTGCCCGACGCGGCGGTGAAGGAATCCGCCGCGCGCGTCCAGACCGCGATCCGCAACGCGGGGCTGCCGTATCCGCGCGAGCGCGTCGTCGTCAACCTCGCGCCGGCCTCTGTCCGCAAAGAGGGTCCCGCCTACGACCTGCCCATCGCCCTCGGCATCGTGATGATGCAGGGCAGCCTCCACCCCGACCTCATCAAAGACTCGCTCGTCATCGGCGAACTTTCGCTGGATGGAATCGTCCGTCATGCGCGCGGCGTGTTACCGATGGCCGCCACTGCGCGCGCGCAGGGATTCAAACGCGTCTTCGTCTCCGAACAGGACGCGCCCGAAGCCGCGCTGATTCCGGGCCTCGACGTGTACCCGGTCAACACCCTCTCGGCTCTTTATGGACATCTAGCCGGGTTCCGCGTCATCGAACCGTTTCGGCCCTCGGGCGAGGAAGCCCCGCCCCTCTTCCCGCCCACCGACTTCGCCGAGATCAAAGGACAGGAGCACGTCAAACGCGCGTTGGAGGTGGCCGCGGCAGGTGGTCACAACGCCCTGATGGTCGGAAGTCCCGGCGCGGGCAAGACGTTACTGGCGCGCGCGTTGCCCGGTATCCTGCCCGAGATGAGCATTGACGAGTCGCTCGAAGTCACAAAAATTTATTCCATCGCCGACCAACTCCCGCCCGGAATGCCGCTCATCAAACAGCGACCCTTCCGTTCGCCGCATCACACCATCAGTCACGCGGGACTCGTGGGCGGCGGCAACATCCCCAAACCCGGTGAAATATCGTTGGCGCACCGGGGCGTTTTGTTTTTAGATGAATTCCCCGAGTTCGGCAGTCGCGTCCTCGAAGTAATGCGCCAGCCGATGGAAGACAAAGTGGTCACCATCAGCCGCGCCAAAGGATCGCTGACCTTCTCCGCCAATTTCCAATTGATCGCCGCGATGAACCCGTGCCCGTGCGGCTACTACGGCGACACGCTCA
>CAZVAX010000071.1:0-21762 GCA_964625215.1 uncultured Anaerolineaceae bacterium
CCCATGCAGGCCAATGACGACGGCGCGGGCGTGGTCAGCGCGATTGAGTTGGCGCGGCGTCTGGCGGAGAATCCCCTCCCGGCCGGCGCGATGAGCGTCCGCTTTTGGTTTGGGCCGGAGACCATCGGCACTATCGTCTGGCTGTCGCACAACGAGCATTTGATCCAGAACATGCGCGGCGGCATTTTCATGGAGATGACCGGCAACAAAAACAAACTCGCCTGGCACCACACGCGCCAGCACAACCATCTGCTCGACCGAATTACCAATTACCATTTACGAAATTTCGCCCACGACGAGCGCGAGTTCGCGGCTGCGCCCGCCAACGACGAGCGCGTTATCAACGGGCCGGGCGTCAACGTGCCGTGCATTTCCCTCAACCGCTGGCCCTACGACGAGTATCACACCACCGACGACAACCTCGACATCATGCACGATGATATGCTGGTCGGCGCGGCGGAAGTGGCCGAGCAGATCATCCGCGTCTTCGCAACCAACTACATTCCCAAGCGCACGTTTCGCGGCCCGGTCTTCCTGAGTGGCAACGGCCTGTGGGTGGACTGGCGCGACAACTGGGCGCTCAACCGCGCCATCGAAAAGATCATGATGAGGTTCGAAGGTCAGCACTCCATCTTCGACATTGCCGAGCAGGTCGGACTCGATTACTGGATGGTGCGCGACTACGTTGAAAAATTCCGCGCCAAGGGATTCGTCACGCCGTTGCCGATTCCATCTGAAGCGGAAACGATGTAAAATCAAATTGTCCCACACACACTCCTTGGAGGAACCATGGCTGTCGTCTATTTGATCCTGGCTTTGGCCATCGCTGTTGTAGCCGTGATCTTTGCCTTGCAAAACACAATGACCGTCACAATTGCCTTTTTCACCTGGGAAACGACCGGTTCGCTCTCGCTGGTCCTGCTCGTGACCCTGCTCATCGGCATTTTGATCGGCTGGCTCTTCGCCGCGCCGTCGCTGGTCAAACACACCTTCCGCGCCTCGGGTCAGCGCAAACGTCTCAGCGCGTTGGAAAAAGAGTTGGAAGACCACAAGGCCAAACTGAGCGAGGCGCAAAGACCTGCGCCGGTCGCGCCCGCCCCCAGGACGCTCGAACCGAAACCCGCGCAATCCTCGCCAATGCCTGAACAGCCCAAACCGCCTCAACCACCCTCGTGACGCGCGTCGTTGCCATCATTCAGGGGCGGATGAGTTCGTCCCGCCTGCCGGGAAAGATCCTTGCGGACATCGCCGGTCAGCCCATGCTGACGCGCGTCTACGCGCGAACCTCCCGCGCGCGGACTCTCTCCGACGTCATCTTCGCCACCACCACCGACGCATCCGACGACCCCGTAGCGGAATACTGCGACCTGAGCGGAATCCCCTGCACGCGCGGTTCGCTCTACGACGTGCTGGATCGTTACTATCAAGCCGCCAAAGAAACCAGTGCAGACGTGATTGTGCGAATCACAGCAGATTGCCCGGTAATCGATCCCGAGTTGATTGACAACGTAGTGAACGCAGTAATCAGTGATCAGTCATCGGTGGATTTCGCCGCGAACCGACTTCCTCCTCCGTGGGGCAGAACCTACCCAATTGGACTCGATACCGAAGTCTGCACCTTCGCCGCATTGGAGCGCGCCTGGAAAGAAGCCAAAGAGCCGCAACACCGTGAGCACGTCATGCCCTATTTCTACGAAGGCGTTAAACTGATCACTGATAACCGATCACTGTCCACTGGCGCTTCCCCGCGTGGCTTCAACATCGCCCTACTCCATCACACCACCGACTTCGGCGACTACCGCTGGACGGTGGACACCCCCGAAGATTTGGAATTCATCCGCCAAGTTTACAGTCGTTTCGACGGCCGCGATGACTTCACCTGGAAGGAAGTCCTCGCCCTTGTTCACGATGAACCCGACCTGATGAAGATCAACGCGGGTGTGCAACATAAAACGCTCAAAGATATTGATAAACGCGCGCTCAAATAATCTCGTCATTGCGAGGGCGCTCTTTGCCCGAAGCAATCTCCTCCACGGCGCGGAGATTGCTTCGTCGGGAAGACCACCCTCCTCGCAATGACAGACTGATTTCTGAAAACTGATGACTTCGATCACTCTCTTCTCCGCCCCCAAACCCTTCACTGATCCTCACATCGCGACCATCCAGCGCAACGCGATCAAATCGTGGACTCTCCTCCCCGATGTCGAAATCCTCCTCCTCGGCGAAGAGACTGGTCTGACCGAAGCCGCGCGTGACTTGGGCGTGACACACATCCCCGAAGTGAAGCGCAACGCGAACGGCACGCCATTGATCTCGTCCATGTTCCAGTTGACCCGCGAAAACAGCCACAGCGATCTGCTCTGCATCATCAACGCCGACATGATCCTCATGCCCGATTTTGTGGAAGCGGCAAAACAGGTCAAAGGTCGAAAGTCGAACTTCGTCTTGTTGAGTCAGCGCTGGGATTCGGATATGACTCAACCGCTCGATTTCACCGAAGGCTGGCAAGACAAGTTACGCAATACGGTACACGCAACAGGTTCTCTCCATCGTCCCGCGGGAAGCGACTTTTTCCTCTTCCCCCAATCCTGCTACACCGACATACCCAACTTCGCCATCGGCCGCGCCGGCTGGGACAACTGGATGATCTACAAAGCGCGTCACGAAGGCTGGCCTGTCGTTGACTGCACACCCTCGGTGATGATCGTCCACCAGAACCACGATTATTCCCACTTGCCCGGTGGACAGGCGCACTACGAACATCCCGAAACAGACGAAAACATCCGCCTCGCGGGCGGAGCGGCCAACGTCCGCTACACCATTTTGGACTCGACCCACCAACTCGTCGGCGCTAAACTTGCCCGCCCGCAAATGACCTCGTCGCGCCTCGCTCGAAAATTCGAGTTGTTTCTGCGAGCGATCTTCTTTTTCCTGCCAGAAACCGCCGTCGAAAACCTCGTCCGCCCGAAGCGTTGGAAGAAGCGAATCAAAAAGATATTTCGATAATTCGATACACGATATTCGGTAATCGAATTTCGAATATTCGAATATCGTGACCTGAAACCTGACACCTGAAACGTGAAACCGAAATGAGAAAAGGCCAAAACCCCGCCAAGTTCGTCAAAGACGTCGCCCGCCCCGAGCGGATCACTGCCGCGTTGCTCAACTACATCCCCTTCCTGAGCGGATTCTACGCCGAGACCCTCGACGTGCTGAAAGTCTCGCTCGAGTCCATGCGCAAGGACGCAGGACTCCCGTTCGATCTGCTGATCTTCGATAACGGCTCGTGCGCCGAAGTGCGCGACTTTCTCATCAAAGAGAAGGAAGAGGGACGCATCCAGTATTTGATTCTCTCCGAAAAGAACATGGGCAAGGGCGGCGCGTGGAATGTCATGCTGGCGGGCGCGCCGGGCGAGATCATCGCCTACACCGACGCGGACGTGCTCTTCTCCCCGAAATGGCTATCGCGCTCTGTGGAAATTCTCGAAACCTTTCCCAACGTCGGCATGGTGACCGCGCGTCCCTTCCGCACGCCGCCCGAGTTTTACGAGTCGACTATCAAGTGGGCAAAGAAAACTCACGGTGCGAAACTCGATGAGGGACAATTCATCCCGTGGGAAACCTTCCTCGAATTCAATCTTTCCCTCGGTCAGACCGAGGAGGAGAATAAAAAAGTTTATGCAGAGACTAGAGATTGGAGAATCACCTATGCCCCGTCATCGCGAGACGGCGATCTTCCGTCGAAGCAATCTCCGATTGTTGCCTATGCTGGCGCCTCGCATTGGCAATTCACTGCCTACAAATCCACGCTCCAGCGCTTCCTGCCCTTCGACATGGACAAGCCGATGGGACAAGTCCGCCAACTGGACAAGCGCATGAACGACGCGGGCCTCCTGCGCCTGATGGTCAGCGATCCGCTGGCGATGAATATGTCCAATACGCTGGGGTATTTGAGAGGGGAGTTGGGGAAGCAAACCGTAAAACGTAAATCGAGTTTGTCGCGCCGCGTGCTGGAGTTGAGTCCGATCAAGAAGACGTTGCTGGCGGTGTATAACAAGATTTTCAATTGGTATTGTTCGTAGCGAAGTTAGGCGAATTTGTTCTCAAACAAGGCGAGCAAGCGCGCAGCCAGGTCGATCCATCTCATACGCGAACACTCAGCTTGTTCCAACTTGGTTGGCGTTGGCTAAAACGGTTTCTAGCAACTGCCTTGAATATCTTGCCCAACTTCAATGCAAAAATTATCCAATTTCAGGTTGAAGCCCGTTGTCATCCTGACATCCTAAAATCCAATTGCGTAAGGTAATCAGCCCGATACGTTACTTTCTTGCGGCTGACGAAGGCGGTTTCAGCGACTTGATCGGGTGCGTCCCAAGTTTCAGACTCTTTCAAACGAAAGGGTTTCCCGTACCAGGTCGGGTGTCCTTTTGGGGCAGGTTTATCATCTGGCGCAGGTTGACGATAGAAAGTACGCGTTCCCCTGGCCCGAGCAATCGTCACCAGATTGATGTGCTCCCGATTGGCATTCAGGTAGGCTGGTTTGCAGTAGGCGCTATCTGCCACTTCCACACAGAAGGCTTTTCCAAAGGGCAAGTCTTTATCTGCCAGCAAGTCGCCCAGTTGTTTTGCCCCCACCATCTCCTTGTTTGCCTGACTGGCTACCCGTTGCATGGACAATGGCGCCATCCAATTCCCCGTCTTTTGTGGAGCATATTCTGGCAACCAGGCCCAGAATGAGTATTGATGTCCGATGACAATCGGCTTGTTGCCCTTGATGGTGTTGGGCTGATAGACAAAGCCTCGATCAGGCAAGGTATCTGCAAATGGTCGTGGGTTCGATGTAACATCAGCGCCAAGCAAATGGAACTTCCGCTTGATCGGCGCACCTAGGGTCTGGCAAGCCAAGCCTGCCAGTTGCTGATCCTTCAGGGCATTTATCGTCACGGCTTTGTTCAGCGCAGTGTGGTGCCGCCGAAAATGTGGATTCAGACTCAATGCCACCACAGTCCTGGCTGTGGTATTGCTACTGAGTGCGTCTACCAAATCCATCTGCATGTCGGTTCGTTTACAGTTGTTAAAGTTCTGGTACACTTCGCGCCGGAACTGCGTCAGTTGTTTGGTTTTCACAAACTACAATTGTACGCAGTTCCAACTTTTATGTAAATTTTGTCGAAAGTCCAATTCTAATGCGGCGTTTAGTTCGATTTCAGGCAGGGTTTATGTCGCCGTGTAAAATGGTAAGTGCATTCTCCTATCAAGCCCCGTCGGCCGGTGGCAGGCCAAGCGGGGCTTGGGTTTTAAATTCTCATCCATCTCTTAATCGGATTTCAGTTTGGTTTCATATCCGCACGTAAAATGGAAAGCGCATTCTCCTAACCGACGAACCCCGCGCCGCCAGTGGCAGGCGAAACGGGGTTCGGGTTTTTTACGGACGAACGCGCTCATACACAGGTTTCTTATGGTTCGTTTAGTTTGATTTCAGGTCGCATTAAAGTCCATATGTAAAATGGGGAGTGCATTCTCCTCGAACAAGCCCCGCAGGCCAGTGGCAGGCCATACGGGGCTTGGGTTTTAATGGGATAATGCTGGGCGGAGGAGCAGTATGAAAATCGTTGTCATCGTCTCTGCCAACGCCGAATGGCGCGTGGTGAAGGAACTCTATCCCACCCTCGACCTGCAATCTTCCCCTTTCGGTGAATATGCAAACCTGAAACTTGGAACGTGGAACCTGGAACTTTTTCACGGCGGCTGGGGGAAGATCAGCGCGGCCGCGACCGCCCAATACGTGATTGACCATTTCCGGCCCGACCTGCTCGTCAACCTCGGCACATGCGGAGGCTTCGCCGGGCGCATCCAAACCGGGAGCGTGATTCTGGTCGAGCGAACCATCGTCTACGACATCCTCGAGCAGATGACGGATAGCGACGAGGCCATCCGGCATTATTCGACGGAGATTGATCTGTCCTGGCTGGGAGACAGCGGACCGAAGGCCGAGGGCCGCTTCCCGTCTTCCGTCTCTGGTCGCCTGTCTATCGTTCGAGGGCTGTTGGTTTCGGCAGACCGCGATATTGTTGTTGAAGACATCCCCATGCTGATCGAAAAATACGGCGCGGTGGCCGCGGACTGGGAGTCGGGGGCGATCGCGTGGGTGGCGAAGAAGAATGGGACGCGCCTGCTCATCCTACGCGGGGTCAGCGACCTGGTGGGAGGCGATGGGGGCGAGGCCTATGGAAATTACGAGTTGTTCATCGCGCGGACGAAGGAAGTGATGAAGGGGTTGTTCGAGCAATTGCCGTTTTTTTTTGAGTCAGATAGTCGAATAGTCTGATAGTTAAATCGTTGGGGCGCGGCGTCGCCGCGCCCCAATTGCTTATTGCGCCGGGTTGACGACTCTTCCCATGAACAGAATCTGTCCGCTGACGGTATCGCGGATGAGGAAGAGGAAGGGGCGGTCAACGATCAATGTGACCTCGAACATCGGCGCGCTGGCGAGTTCCATGATGACGGCGGTGGCGGCTGCGGCTTCGGCGCCTTTTTCGTCCACGGCGATGAAGGCCTTGTGGATCACGTCGCTGATGTAGAGTTCGGGTTTGCCGGTCATGCCGGAGAAGTCGGCGAGGAGAGGATCGAACGCTTCGGACATGCCGAGCGCGGAGAGTTGGCCGGTCAGCCCGAAGTCACGCGTGAACGAGAATTTGGGGAGGGCGAAAATGAGCGAGGTAGGTTCCATGTTCGAGAGGACCGAGTCCAGCATGGCTGAGTCGAAGGAGGCGTCGAAGGTTTCGAAGTTGCCTTCATCGGGGACGATGATCGTCATGGCGGCGGTATCGCCTGCGTAGGGGAAGTCTATGGCCTGCCAACCGTCGCCTTGGGCGTAGGGAGCGAAGGCGTCCTGCGACATCAAAGGGACTGTCACGGTGGAGCCGTCCAGCAAGTGGAAGGGCTGGTCGGCGGTGGATTCTTTTTCAAATTGGTGGAGCCAGTCGGCTTTGAAATAGATGGCATTGACGAGAACCATGCGCGTGACGGGTTTGATCGTCCCTGCGGCGAGCAGGTCTTTGATTTTGTCTTCCGTCTGATCCTCGACCCAGGCGTTGATCTCCTTGCGGACGGGTTCGTAATTGTTGATGAAGTCGGCTTGATGGATGCCCGCGCCGTAGTTGAGGGCGAGCGTGTCGAGGAAGTCTTGCAGGAAGGGGAAGGTCTGCTCGGCCCAGACGGCGTTGGCGATGCGGAGTTGGAGAGGGGTCTGGTCTTTGGAGGCGGGTTCGCCTTGTTGCGCGAGGGCCAGGTCGAGGGCGTTGAAGGCCGGATGGAGTTGCGACTGCGGCAGATCGAAGTGGAGCGCGCTTGCCATTTGCGATTCGGTTTGGCCGCGCGCGCCGGCGTAGGTCATGGCGAGGGCGAGGGAGATGCTGTAGGGCGAGAAGACGAGATTGCCGTCGCCGCCGTCGCGCAGGGACTGGTAGAGGTCGAGGGCGAAGGCGTTGTTGCCGCGCACGAGAGTCTGCGCGTCGCTTGTGGAGACAGATGGTTTGGTCTCGCGGCGGACGTTGGATTGGGCGAGGTTGGCGGAGGGCGAGGGTCCGCAAGCGGAGAGGATGAGCGAGAGGGCAATTAACAGGGCAAACGTGAAGTTGGGCGATTTCATGGGAGCTCCTTTTGCTGAGGACGAATCAGGAGGGAAGTTTGTTTCCTTTTTTACCACAAAGCGACACAAAAGGAAGAACTCAGAGATCCATCTCCATGTCCACATCCTCTGGGTCGCTATCGGGTCGGCGATATTGACGGAATCCGACGCGATGATAGAAGGCGATGGCGCGAGCGGAGACCGTTTCGGCGCGCAGGATCATGCGCGTGTAGCCGCGACCCCGCGCGAAGTCAATGAGACGCGTGATGATTTGGTAGCCGATGCCGCGTCCGTGGTAATCTTCCAACAACCACATGCGTTTCAGTTCGGCAGTCGCGGCGTTTATCTTTCGGACTCCGCCCGAACCGATGACGCGTCCCTCGTCCAGCGCGGCCAGGAAGAATCCGTCGTTGTCGAAGTAGTGCGACTGAACTTCATCCATGTCCTTGAACTCGCCGGTCTCTTCGAAGTGACGGATGGAATCTTCGAGCGTTCCCTCCCAGCCATAGATCTTGTAGGCCACGGAGAGGATCGCCAATTTGGCGGCTTGAATTTCATCGGGACGAATGGGATGGATTTCAATCATGCAAAGATTCTACCGTGAAGTTGATTGTATAATCCCATCTTGCCATGACCCTTCCCGCTCCAGAAACCTCCCCCGAAATCCAGAAACGAAATTTCCGTTACGTGCAAATAGACGCCATCGGCGTCAGCATTTCGAACGTGGCCGCGCCCTTCCTGCCGGTCTTCCTCACGCGCTTGGGCGCGACGAATTTTCAAGTGGGCCTGCTCTCCTCGATGCCGGGCGTCACCGGCCTCGCGCTGGCTTTGCTCGCCGGTCGTTTTTTGCAGACGCGAAAAAATATCGTGCCGTGGTATAGCGTGGCGCGCTTGCTGGTCATCTCCTGTTACGCGCTCACCGGCGTCATCACCATGACCTTGCCTGGCGAATACGCGGTCATTGCCACGCTGGTCGTTTGGGCGCTCGCCACCCTGCCGCAGACCGCGCTGGCCGTAGCCTTCTCGGTGGTGATGAACGCGGTCGCCGGCCCGGAAGGACGCTACGCGCTCCTCAGCCGCCGGTGGTTCATCTTCGGCCTGACGAGCGTCATCGGCACGTACTTCGTCACGCAGACGATTGACCTGCTGGCCTTCCCGCGCAACTACGAGATCATGTTCCTGGGACTCTCGCTGGGCGGACTGTTCAGTTTTTATTTTTCGCGGAAGATAAACCTGCCGGATCAGACTCCGCCCCCGCTGGCCGCGACCAAATCGGCCTCCGCCTCCGCCCGAAATTATCTGACCCTGCTTCGAGGGAATCCCGCCTTCGTCTCTTTCGCGACCAAACGATTCGTTTACCTCTCCGCCATCGCGCTGAGCGCTCCCATCCTGCCGTTGTTCTTCGTGCGCGAAGTCCACGCCACCGACGCGCAGATCGGCGCGATCAACATGTCCATGACCATCGTCATGCTCGCCGGATACATCCTCTGGCCGCGCGTCTCCAAATCCCGCGGCGGACGGTTCGTCCTGCTCGCCACCACGCTCGGCATGGCGACGTATCCCTTCCTCACCGCGTTGACCCCGCGCGTCGAGTTGATCATCCTCTACGCGGGTATCGCCGGTCTCTTCCAGGGCGGCCTCGATCTGGTCTTCTTCGATGAACTGATGAAGACCGTCCCGCCGGAATACAGCGCGACGCTGGTGTCGCTGGCCCAGTCCATGCAATACATGTCCACCATCGCCGCGCCGTTGCTCGGCACCTGGCTCGCAGACTCGATCGGTCTCGGCGGCGCGTTGCTGGTCAGCGCGGGGGTGAGGTTGCTGGGATTCGGCCTGTTCTTGTTGCCGGATAGAAGACGCGTGATGTAAAATATCCGCCAAACCTTCCAATGCTCGACGGTCTCTTCTACTTCCTGGTCACCCTCGCGCCGCTGGTGTTGCTCCAGCGGTTTTTGCACCGCGAGATTCAGGCTGTCTTTCTGATTCTCACCCGCAACGGACCGTTGACCATTGGCCTATTCTCGTTTATCTTCTTCCCCGGCGTTCTCCTGCACGAACTGAGTCACTTTTTGATGGCGCGACTGCTCGGCGTCCGCACGGGCGGATTCTCCGTCATCCCGCAAGTGACCGCCGACGGGCGACTCCTGCTCGGCTACGTGGAAACCGTCCCCGCCGACTGGCTGCGCGACTCGCTCATCGGCCTCGCCCCGCTGATCTCCGGCGGCCTCTTCGTCTATTATGCCGCGGCCGAGCGACTGCACCTCCTGGCGCTGTGGCAGTTCATCCAAAACGGCCAAACCGAACTCCTGCTGATGGGCCTGCAAGCCATTCCCAGCGTGAGCGACTTTCCGCTCTGGTTTTACCTCACCTTCGCGGTCAGCAGCGCCATGCTGCCCTCCGCCTCCGACCGGCACGCCTGGATTCCACTGGGCATGATCGTCGTCGGCGCGCTGTCGTTGGTCTTGTTCGCGGGCGCCGGCCCGTGGATGGCCGAACGTCTCGCTCCCGCGCTCAACGACTTCCTGCGTTCGGTCGCGACGGTCTTTGGTTTTAGCGCGGTCATTCATTTGGCGCTCGTTTTGCCCGTCTTCCTGCTTCACAAATTCTTCGCCCGTCTCTTGAAACGCGACATCGTCTATCAGTAATACGCGCCCTTCCATGAAAAAATATCCTCCCCTCGCCATCGTTCTTCTTGCCATCCTGCTCGCCTTCGCGCTCCTCACCCGCGACCACGAGTGGGGCGACGACTGGGCTTCGTACGTCATGCAAGCCGTCGCCATCACCCAAGGCGACACAGCCGACTTCCTCGCGCGCAACGCCTTCACCATGCGCGAATCCACCCACTTCCTCGGCCCGGACGCGTACCCCTGGGGCTTCCCCGTTTTCCTGGCGCCGTTCACGCTCGCCTGCGGCCCGCTCAATATCTTCTGCCTCAAATTCCTCAACCTAATTTTCTGGGCGCTCTTCCTTTGGGCGCTCCACATCTTCCTCGCCCGCCGCCTGCCTCCGCTCGAATCGAGTCTCATCCTCGCCATCTTCGCGGCCAGTCCGGTGTTGCTCCAGTTCGTTGACATCGTTCAATCCGACATCGCGTTCCTTTTTTTCTCCACCCTCGCGCTGGTTCTTGTAGAGCGAATTAATAATTCGCTTTACGAAAAGGCCCTCCTCGGCCTCGTCATCTTCCTCGCCTTCTTCGTGCGGACGAACGGACTGCTCCTCCTCCCGACCCTCTTCCTGACCCAAGCCTTCGCGTATTTTCAAACCTCGCCTCGCTTCCAACTTGACCCGAAGCGGCTCCTGTCGCCCGGGCTGATTCCCTACCTCGTGTTTTGCCTGCTGGCCCTCGCGAATTTTCTCCTCTTCCCCGCCGGCGAGGGACTGCACTTTGCGCGGCTCTCGGTCATTTCGCCTGCCAGCCTCGCCGCGAATCTCTCGATGTATTTCTCGCTTCCGGCCGCGTTCTTCGAGCCATTGCCGCATGCCCTCATTGTTTACGGCATCTTGTTGCCGTTCTTCCTTGGCGGCGTCACGCTCCAGTTCAAACGCGACATCCACATCGTTGTTTATCTCCTGCTCAGTTACTTGCTCTTCATCTTCTGGCCCGAGACGCAGGGGATTCGCTTTCTCTTCCCGCTCCTCCCGTTCTTTGTTTACTTCGCCTACCAGGGCATGATTGCCGCCTCCCTCGCCCTCACCGAGCGATTCCAACGCGCCGGGGTCTGGCTCACGCGCGGCTTCTGGCTGGTCATCCTCGCGGTCTTCGCGTGGACTTCCCTCAGCGCGGCGCGCGACAACCTCGCCCAGGGACGCGGTCCCTACGGCAACGTCTTCGACCCGTTATCCATCAAGATGTTCGGGTACATTCGCGTCAACACCCCCGAAGACAGCGTGATCGCCTTTTACAAGCCGCGCGCCCTGCGTCTCTTCACCGGCCGTTCCGCCCTGCTGATTGATACCTGCGACGCGCTCCCCAAAGCCGACTACGTTATCCTCCGCAAATCGCGCGGCGCGGTGGACCAGATCGCGCCGAACGAAGTGGAGACGTGCAATCCGTCCGTGCAGGTGACGGAGGCGTTCAGCAACGCGAAGTTCGTGATCTACGAGGTGGCAGAGAGATGAACCGGGGCGTTTCATCTCCTCCGCGACTACATGACCTGCGTTTTATCGCCCATCGAGATCGGTTCGTTGCTCGGCCCGGCGTCTTTTGGCGCGGCGGGTTGAAGGGCGAAATACAAAGCCGCCAACACGGACAAGGTTCCCAGCACAGTCGCCGGTACGCTGATGCAGACGTAGGCCCAGTTGAAGGCCAGGTAATTATCGCTGTTGCCCAAATTGGGGGAGAGAACGTTGAAGATCAACATTTCCGCCATAGGATCGAGACCGAGAAGAAAAAATCCCGCCAGGATGAAAGCCCCGATTTTTGGTTGCTTGCGCGTGATGGCGACGACTCCCAGCCCCAGCCCAATGAGAAAGACCAGGCACAGGAGGGCGTCTCGAAGGATAAAGGGGATCATGTAGTTGTCCATTATTGCTCCTTTGTGTTTCCGTTTGTTTTCGTGTTTTTCCAACGAGTGATCAACATCTTCACGCGGACGCGCACACGGGCGTCCGCGTTTGCGCTGGCCCACAGGGATTGCGCCTTGCGGTAGACATCCTCTTCGATCTTTACAAAATCCTCCCACTCCGCGTCAATCCATTCCTTCATCTCGGAGGGTGTGTCCCAATAATAGAAGAAGGCAAACTCCTCTTCCTGCTCTTTGACGAACCAGCCGCGGCTCTCCACGTCGCGCATGGCGACGAAGGCGGCCTCATCGTCTGCGATTCCGGCGGGCAGGTCGTTCAGGCGGCCCGCGATTTTCAGGCCAGAAGAGGAGGGGACTTCGACTGTCCAGTTGTCTTCCACGGGGCGGAGGTCAATGAGGAGGCCGTCTGGCGTGAGTGTGCGGCGAATTTCACTGAGAGCATGAACCATGCTCGCATGTTCCATTCATCAGAGCGACCAGGCGAGGATGGCGATGTCGAAAGTCTCTTTGAGGAGAGGAAGATGGTAGGCGGAGGCGCGCGCAAAGTGGACGCGCCCGCGCAGGTCGGCGGGATGGTCAGCCCGGGCGACGCGCAACGAATCGAAATCGGGATCCAGCCCAACCGTCAGCCCGGATGCGGGGGCGTATTTCCAGGTGAGGCGTCCCTCGCCACATCCCACTTCCAGCACGCGCGCCGAGTCGAAGTCGGCAAAGTCCAGCAGTTTTTTGCGTTCGAAGTTTTCGGGGTCTTTTTGGGGTTTGGTCATTACCAGATTCCTGGGAACAATCGGTAGCGCGTTTTTTGCATGTATTCGCGGTAGCCAGCGAGTTCGTCCACGAGGAGTTCTTCTTCGTTTTTGGCGCGGGCCGCGAGGAGGGGAATGTAGGCGACGGCGGGAATGACGCCCCAGAATGAGCCGAGCGCGACGGGCGTGGCGAGCAGGATGAGGATGATGGATGTGTACATCGGGTGGCGGACGAGCGCGTAGGGTCCCGTGGTGATGACTTTTTGACCTTCTTGAATCTCAACGACGCGCGAGGCGTAACTGTTGACGCGGATGACGAGGAAGTTGAGCGCGAAGCCCGCGAGGACGAGGAGGTCTGCGGCGAGGACGAGCCAGACGGGGACGCTCGACCAGCCGAAGCGTTTGTCGAAGCCAGGGAGGAGGAAGATGAGGATGAGGTAGAGGGCGGAGATGGCGATGATGCGTTTTTGCTCGGGGCGTTGTTCGCCTGTGCGGACGCGGCGTTCGAGCAGGGCGGGGTCGCGTTTGATGAGGTAGGCGAACATGCCCATGAGCGGGAGGAAGAGAACTGCAAGCCAGAGCCAGGCCTGCCAATAGTCGAATGTGCCAGCCGGCCAGAAGAAGAGCAGGCCTATGATGGGCATGCCGATGACGAGGCGGAGGGTGGCGATGAGGATGGGCTTGGACATCGTACTCCTTTGTACACGGATTACGCGGACACTTGCACCGCACTGCGTTTGGTGCAGTGCAGGTGTTGGACGGATTTCACGGATTTTTTTAAATTCATCCGTGTTCGTCCGCATAATCCGTGAAATCCGTGTACCGTATTATTTTCTCGCTTTCATCACCTTCACGGAGTCGGTGATGAGTTCTTTTAGGACATTTTTGTCCACGTCGCTGAGGCGTTTGATGTAGAGACAGCCTTTGCCGAGCGAGTGCTTGCCGAGTTTTTTGAGCAGGTTGCCGTAACGGTCGAAGCCCGACATGATGTAGATGGTGAGGTTTTGTTTGCGCGGGGAGAATCCGACCAGCGGCCAATCGCCTTCCTGCCGACTGCGCTCGCTTTTGTAGTGATAACTGCCGAAGCCGACGATGCTCGTTCCCCACATTTTCGGATCGGCTTTGGCGGCGGACTTCATCATCTTCACGATTTCGAGGCAGTCCTTGCGCGTCTCTTCGGGTTAGGCGGCGAGGAAGTCGTCCACGCTGGCGTCGTTGAGTTTGGTTTTGAGTTCGGCCATGTTAGTCTCCTATTGTTAAAATTTTGGCTCCTCGAATTTTACCCTGCTTCATCTCTAACAGCGCTTGATTGGCGTCCTTCAATTCGTATTCTTGAAATTCTGGCTTGATTCCCGCCTCCGCCGCGAGTTGCAAAAACTCGCGCACGTCCTGCCGCGTGACATTTGCCACGGACTTGATCTCCTTCTCCATCCACAACTGCGATGGGTAATCGAGCGTGGACAAAACCTCCCGATCCGTGTCTTGCTTGCGGATGGCGTTGATGACGAGTCGTCCGCCTGGCTTGAGACGTTTCAACGCTTCCATGTCTGGACCCCAAACGGGCGTCGTGTCAATGACCGCGTCCAACGCTGACGGCGGGACCTCGTCAATTGCGCCCGCCCAGGCCGCGCCCAATGACAGGGCGAATTCGCGTTCCTTTGGGCTTCTGCTGAAAACGAAAATTTTGGAGTTGGGTAATTGGTAATTGGTAATTTTCAGAACCAAATGATTGGAACCGCCAAAGCCCATCAACCCCAGAGTTTGCTCATCGCGCAGATTGCTCAATCGCAATGACCGATATCCGATTGCCCCCGCGCACAATAACGGCGCGGCTTCGGAATCGGACAGCGAATCGGGGATCGGGTGGACAAAGTCCGCGCGGACTTTCATGGTCTCGGCGTAGCCGCCGTCCACGTCGCGGCCGGTGGCTAGGAAGTGGGGGCAGAGATTTTCCTGTCCCGATTGGCAGAAGTCACATTGGCCGCAGGCGGAGGCGATCCATGCCACGCCGACGCGCTGGCCGATTTTCGGCGGCGGCGTTAGAGAACGCCTCTTACGCGTGTCGCGTAGCGGACGTTCTCTAACGTCCGCATATTCTTCGACAGTTCCCACAACTTGATGCCCCAAAACGACTGGCAGTCGCGGAGGGGGAGTCCGCCCTTCGAGGATGTCCAGCTCGGTGTGGCAGACGCCGCAACGGGTGACGCGCAGAAGCGTCTCGCCGGGGAGGAGGGTCGGCTCGGGGAGGTCGTCGAAGGTGAGGGGAGTCGGGTTGTCGGCCAGCGGAGCGAGTCCGCGCAGGAGCATGGCTTTCATGTCGGCCTCAAAAGAGGAAGGGGATGAAACGTTTGGATCGTTTCATGTACTCTCGATATTCCTCGCCAAAGAATTGGATGCACTCGCGTTCGTCGGCGAGGGCGGTGAGGAAGAGAAAGACGGTTGCAGCGGTCACGAGATCGCGGCGAGGGTTATCGAACCGAGGGCGAAGATGATCCAATCGGCCATGTCTCTCACTGACTCGGGCCTTCCACGTAACTGGTCAGGATGACGATGCGTTCCACGGTGATCTGGCGGTCGTTGATCTTCGTCCCGTGGAATTGACAGAGCGCGCCGACGAGAATGTCCATTTCGGAGCCCATCACGTATTCGGGCGTGGACTCGACCACCGCGTAGATGAACTGTCCGGTGCGTTGGTTGAACGCTTTGCCGTCCGGGCTGTGTAAAACTTCCACGGTGAGGATGTTGCCGGTGATTTCCGTCACCTGACCGACGAATTCCACTGTCTCGCCCGGTTTGGCCTTGATCATTTCGCTGCCGGCGTTGTCGGTGACGGTCATCGAAGTGGGGCCGATCAACATCAGCGCGGTCAAAACCAACGCGAGGCCGAGAACGATGAGGCCAAGATATAAAACAGGTTTGCGGGTCATGGCGTACTTACTTGGGCGGCAGGGAAAGCGCGACCCCGGTTCCCATTTTCACCCACGTTCCAAGTTGCGCGGCGGACTGGTAGCCCTCCGGCTCCACCATCAGCCAGCCCTTCATCGGGCGCGGTCCGCTTTTCATGGTGAAGAGCTTGACATGGGCGCGCTTGAGAAGACTTTCGTATTTTTCGGCGGGCACGCGCGCGATCAGGTCGTCGCCGAGGATTCCGCAGGCCATGTTTCCGTGGATCAGATAGCCTGTGCCGCCGAACATTTTCTTTTCAACGAAGGGCAGTCCTTTCATTTCAGCCTTGATTCGTTCTGCGAGTTTCAGGTTGTAAGCCATTGTTCCGCGCCTTCCATATCGTGAAATAACCGCACATTGACGCCGCGATTCCGCGCGGCGTTTTCGTAGAAGCGATTGTTTCGGGGATTGGTTGGGTTGACAAGCGCCGCCGCGCGTTCGATGTAGCGCGGCAGTTCCGCTTGGGTGTAGCGTTGCGCCAATTTGTAGATGGAGAGGATGGACGCGGTATAGGTCACGTTGCGGTCGTCCACCAAAACGCGCCGGCGACTGTGTTCCTTGCGCGTTTGCACGATCATTTCGTGGATGCGGATATTTTCGTTTAATCCCTCCTCCACGCCCTCGCCAATGAAGCGTATATAGCGTTCGCGCACTTCAACCGAATAATTAATTGTCATGTTGCCTCTGAAGCGATACGGTAGTAAATTATTTCTTTTCTCTCAACCCGGCTTTGACGCTGACAACCTTCTCGTCCATCTTCTGGTCGCGGTCCACGCGCGTGCCAAGTTTGATGAGGGTGGCGATGCGCGGCACGCCCGTCTCGTGCAAGGTTTCGTGGCAGCGTTTGATCGCGTCCATGACCTCGTCCCACTCGCCTTCGATGTTCGTCCCGTTGGCGTGCAGTTCAAAGTGGAGTCCCGTCTCAGCCAACACGCGCTCGCAGGCCGCGACGTATTCCGAAAGCGACACTCCCACACCAATGGGAATCACAGTGAACTCGGCAATTACTTTCATCGGCAATCCTCGCTGAACACTGAAAACTGATGTCTGCTCACTGGCCTCACCCCGTCCCAAACTGCCTGTCGCCCGCGTCGCCCAGACCCGGCACGATGTAGGCGCGCTCGTTGAGATGATCGTCAATCGCGGCGATGTAGATGGGGATGTCGGGATGCGCGGCCTGCATGGCTTTGATGCCCTCCGGCGCGGCGATGAGTCCGACGTATTTGATCTTCTTCACGCCCCAGCGTTTCAACACGTCCGCGGTGGCGGTGGCCGAACCTCCGGTGGCCAGCATGGGGTCGAGGATGAGGCAGACCGAGACGGTCGGCTCGAGCGGGAGTTTGTTGTAATACTCCACCGGGCGGAGCGTGTGTTCGTCTCGGTAAAGGCCGATGTGCCAGACCTCGGCGCTGGGCATGAGTTCCCAGAATCCCTCCACCATGCCAAGCCCCGCGCGCAGGATGGGGACGAGTCCGATCTTCTCCTTGAGCTCCGCGCCGGTCATTTTGGCGAGCGGCGTCTCGAGTTCGCGCGGAACCGTTTGGAGGTCCGCTGTGGCTTCGTAGGCCAGCAGGGCGGCGATCTCGCGCACCAGTTCGCGAAATTTCTTCGGCTCGGTGTTTTTGTCGCGCAGGCGCGAGAGTTTGTGCGCGACGAGTGGGTGTTTTGACGCAAAGACGTTTTTCATACAGCCTCCTCGAAAGGGTTACTTTATTATAGCCCGCGAGGTGATATTTGACACGTGACCTGCGCGTTCGTTTATCGGTACACTGATGCTATGAGAAGGAAAACGTCGGTTCTTTGGCTTGCCGCGATTTTGTTGTTGACGCTTGCCTGCCTCCAGCCGCTGGACAAGGGCCTGCAACAATCTTATTCCGTCACCGCTTTTTTCGAGGCGTTGAACCAGGGGCGATATGACCAGGCGGAGGAGCTGTACGGGGGAAGTTACGATACGCTTATCGCCATGAACCCCGGTCTTGACCCAACCGACCGCGCCGCCCTCTGGAAGAACGCTTGCGAGGTCAACGGCTTTCAGTGTTTAACCGTTCGCCAGATTTCGTTTCGCGAAGAAACAGACCAGGGCGGGTATGTCTTTTTTGTGAGTTTCAACGCCCCGGATGGAAGTCTCTTCGTGCAGCAGGCGGACGATGGCTCATCTGTTTCCGAATTCGAATACCGCGTCCTCGCGGGCGTGGACGGCGTTTGGCGCGTGGCGGATTTGCCGCCGTACGTTCCTTGATGCGCTCCCTAACGCATTGGCGCAAGAGAGCACCAATTATGCGCGAACCAGGAAAGGAGTTTCAATGAAACTTTCCGGTCTTCACATTCTTCTGACCTACCAATGCGCCTACGAATGCGAGCATTGCTTCGTGTGGGGTAGCCCGCGTCAAACGGGCGTCCTCACCCTCGAACAGATCGAAGACATCCTCCACCAGGCCAAGCAGGCGGAAGTGGAGTCTATCTATTTCGAAGGCGGCGAACCCTTCCTGTATTACGCCATCCTCGCCAAGGGTGTGCGCCTCGCCTCCGAAATGGGATTCTCCGTCGGCATCGTGTCGAACGCCTATTGGGCGAACACCGTGGCGGACGCCATCGAAAACCTCCAGCCCTTCGCGGGCCGCATCGAAGACCTGACCGTGAGCAGCGACCAATATCACTGCGGCGATTGTCTCGGCGAGAATCCGCAGAACGCGCTCGTCGCGGCCAAGTGGCTCAACATCCCAACTGGCATGATCAGCATCGCTCAGCCCGAGGGAAGCGCGCCCGAAACGCGCGGCCAGATCCAGGATGAAAGTTCGGTCATGTATCGCGGCCGCGCCAGCCAACTGGTCACGCGCGCCGCGTTGCATCCGTGGGAGGAGTTCAACGAATGTCCGCATGAAGATTTGCGCGAGCCGGGTCGCGTCCACGTGGATCCGTTTGGGAATCTGCACATCTGTCAGGGCGTGGTCATCGGCAACTTGTTCGAGAAATCGCTGCGGCAAATTTGCGACGAATACGATCCCGACGCGCACCCGATTTGCGGCCCCTTGCTCTCAGGCGGACCCGCCGCGCTCGTGACGGAGTACAACCTCGATCACGCTTCCGACTACGCCGACGCCTGTCACCTGTGCTACGAAGCGCGGACTTCGCTCCGGCTGCGCTTCCCCGAACTGCTCGCGCCCGACCAGATGTATGGAGTTGGTTTGTAATTGCCTTGCTTCCTAAGTTTTGAGGAGGACTCATGGAGAAAAAAAGTAAATCCCTCGCGGTCATCTTTGCCTGGGCGGTGATCCTGCTCATTTCCGATTTGCCGAACATACTGATCGTTAAATTTGCGGGTGTTGACCCTCCCTGGACTGTGTGGGCAAAAATCGGAATTCTTGTTGTTTCCCTGGTTCTCTGTTTTTCGATAAAAACTATCGGGCCGTTGTGGAAATTCGCCTTTGTCTTTCTGGTATTCTACCTGGCAAATATCGCTGTGGATTGGGTTTTCCAAAGCGACTTCTGGCAGAACCGTTTTTATGAGGAACCGGTTTCGTATACCGCATCGTTCCTCAGTTTCCATGCCCTCGATATTCTCCGCGCCCTGTTGGTGATCGCCGCGCTCTGGTTCGTGAAGCGCAACCGCGCAGATTTCTTCCTGGTCAAAGGTCAAATGGACGCGCCCATCGAACCCGTCCGCTGGCTGGGGATCAAGCAAGGCGAATCATGGCGGACCTTCGGCTGGATCTTCACGGTCTGTGCCGCCGCCGCGATTGTGATTCCCCTGTCGTTTAGCGTTCCACTTACAGTGGAGGCATTCTCGCGTGCCCTGCCGTTTCTGCCGCTGGCTATCTTGTTGGCGGGACTGAATGCCTTTGCCGAGGAGACCTACTACCGCGCCTCCATGCTTTCCACGCTCAAAGATTTTCTTGGCAACAACCATGCTCTCCTTCTCAGTTGCATCTTCTTTGGGTTGGCACATTGGCTGTATGGTTCGCCTCCTGGAGTTATCGGTTCCGCGCTGACAGGCTTTCTCGCATTCCTGCTTGGCAAAAGCATGCTCGAAACCAAAGGGATGCTCTGGGCGTGGATCATGCACTTCATCCCCGATGTGTTCATCTTCTTCTCGTATGCCATGACCTGGAAATGATATTCCAGGAAAGGAGTTATCCATGTCAACCGCAATTTTGGAGAAACCTAAAAAATCGCTGCTGACCCTCGCCTGGTTTGGGACTTTGCTTGCCAGTTTTTTGACCAACGTCACTTGGAAGGAAATCTTCGGCGGCGACATCGAAACTGGATTTTACATCCGCCTCGGACTCACCCTCAGCCTGCTCCTGCTGACCTTTGTTTGGTCAACCGCCCGATCATTGCGCGGCTACTGGCTGATGATTCTCGCGTTGATTTTGGGAGACATCGCCGCATCCGCCCTGCAAGGACTGCCTGCCTGGCAAGCCATCTGGAGTTCCAGTCCATCATGGTTCATCCAGAATTTGGGAGTGCAACTGCCGCGCCTGCTCCTGACCCTCTTCGCGTGGATCACCCTGATTCTGATGGGCATGAAGCGCAGGGATTACTTCTTCGTGGTGGGTCAACTCGACGCGCCGAATGAGCCGATCCCCTGGCTGGGCGAAAAACAAATCGAACCGTGGACTCGGTACGGAGTCAGATGGGCTGTCAGCATGTTAATCGTCGCTCTGATAGTGATCAGCTTGGGGTTTCGACCATCTCTCGAAAGCCTGGGAAAGATCGTTCCCTTGTTCCCCGCCATTCTGATATTTGCAGCCCTGAACTCATTCAACGAGAATTTCGCCAGCCGCGCCTCATTGCTTCCTCAGCTCCTGCCAGTGTTTGGCAAGGCGCAGTCTCTGCTATTGCCTGCCGTTTTCTTTGGGATGTGGCATTACTACGGTTTCCCGCCTGGAACGGGTATGATCCTGCCCATCTTCCTCGGCTGGGTTTCCGCCAAAGCCATGGTCGAGACAAAAGGCTTCTTCTGGTCGTGGGCGATTCAGGTCCCGCTGGATGTGATCGTATTTTCCATTTACGCGGTCCTGTTTGTGTCGTGAGCCATAGATGAGAAAAGACTGGCTGTCGTTGCGGAGCAGGCAAATTAAAACAGGAGAACGCCAATGACGCGAAAATTCTTCCACTACTTTTGGGGCATGATCGTTCGTCCCAAATTAACAATCGAAGAACTGGCGCAGGAAACTTCCATATGCTACGCAGTCACGCTGGCTCTCTTCGGTCTGGCGCTCACGTTGTTTAACCTTTTGCTGTACGCCATTTTTGGTTTCGACTGGCTCGGCACGCGGCGCGAACTTCCCAACCCAACCTACATCGGTTTCTTCGGCAGATTGACCGTGGGGACGGAACATTACGTCACCCTCTTCAACTTCTTGATCAATCCGCTGATGGCGATGGTTGGACTGGTATTCATCCCTGGACTGGCGCAATTGCTCGCCAAGATTTGGAGAGGCGCGGGAACATTCGAGCAGATGTTGGGTACGATCGTGTTTTCAACGGGTGTGCCCTCCATAGTAATTTCGTCCGTGTTGAACGACATCCTGCTGGCTGGAGTTTTGCCAAACCTGCTCACGGGTCATCCCTACGCCTTCACCGCCGCGCAGATAGGCGAGTTTGGCGCGTCAATCCAGACGTTATGGTGGATCTACATGATCGGGATCTATATTCTTGCAAAGGACGCGTGGACGATTGCTTTGGGCGCGCTGGCAATTCGGCACATACAAAAGATTCCAATCTGGGCGGCGGTGTTGATCATGTTGTTTGGCTACCTCCTTTGGTATTACGGCGTGGCTGGCACGTTTGTGCGATGAAAAGGAGTTCAATGTGAAACCCAAAATTCTTGCCTTCGTTGAAATCCTCCTGGTCTATGTCGTGATGCAGGCGGTCAGTATTGCCTTGCGTTCAACGGGCATTGACGGATGGCAGA
>CAZVAX010000072.1:0-20552 GCA_964625215.1 uncultured Anaerolineaceae bacterium
TCTCGTAGTACGATTCGAAGTCTCGTAGTAATACGAAATCTCGTTGTAATACTAAAAACAAGTCAACTAATTGACACCACCAATACAGTACAACTTCTTACCGAATTTCCTCCTTTATTGGATGAATATTGCAAGAATTCAAATGAAATTCGGATGTTAGGTATAGGTCTTCGAAAGACCACTATTAACAACTATGAGAGTTTTTTGGAGCGGGTTAAAAATGGTTTGAAAATACAAGCCCTATTAGTTAATCCTCACAGTCGATTCATCAATATGGAGATGATCGCTAAAAGTTATTCACGAAAAGATCCAATCAGTGTCTTCGCAAGCGAGTACGAGGGTATCCTCGAACGATACAAAATACTGCGCCAAGAGGCAGATCGCGAAAACAATGTACAAGTGGGGTTGTTAGACTTTGTACCACCTTTTAGTTTGTATATTTTTCCGCAACATAAAGATGGCGGTATCATCTTTATTCAAATATATGCGTATAAAGCTCCCGTTGGGCATACACCTTATTTTGTTGTTACTCAGAGAAACAACCCAACATGGTATGATCGTATTTGCGATCTTTACGAAACAATGTGGGAAGATGCTGCAAATTACTTTACAGAAATCGGTTATTGACGCCGCCCAACAACTGCCGTTAAGCGCCTCACATCTCCCCCATCACCTCCCCCATCGCCTCCACCAACTCCTCCGCATTGGACTCATCGAACGGCATGGGCGGGCGGATCTTGACCACGTTGTGATACGGTCCGTCCGTGCCGAGCAGGATGCCGCGCTCGCGCATGCGGTTCGCGACGTAGGCGGCTTCCTCCGCGGCCGGTTCGAGGGTGAGACGGTCGCGCACCAGTTCCACGCCGAGGAAGAGACCCGCGCCGCGCACGTCGCCTACGAGGGGGTAACGATCTACGAAGGGACGCAGTCCGTCCAGCAGACGTTTACCCACGCGCAGGGCGTGTTCTTGTAATCCCTCCTCCAAAACCACGTTCAACACTTCGAGTCCCACCGCGCACGAGACGGGATTTCCGCCGAAGGTGGAGAAAAATTCCATCCCGTTGTTGAATGCTTCGCAAATGGCGCGCGTCGTGACGACCGCGCCGAGCGGATGTCCGTTGCCGATGGGTTTACCCAACACCACGATGTCCGGCGTCACGCCCTGCGCTTCGAAGCCCCAAAAATGCGTCCCCGTGCGCCCGAAGCCGGTCTGCACTTCGTCCACGATACACACGCCGCCCGCGGCGCGCACGTAGCGATACACGTCCGCCAGATAGCCGGGGGGCATGACGATCTGTCCGCCCACGCTCGGCAACGACTCGGCGATGTAACCCGCCAGTCCGCGGCCTTGCTGTTTCAATCCCTCGATGATTTGCAACACATGCGCGGCATATTTCGCGCCAGCCTGCGGGTCGCCGCGTTTGTACGCGCCGCGATAATCGTCGGGGATGGGCGCGGCGTGCACCCAATCCGGTTTGCCTCTTCCGCCCGGGCCGCCGTGTTTGTAGGGGCTGATGTCAATCAACGTGTTGGTGTTGCCGTGATAGGCCGCCTCCAGCACGATCATGTCGCGCTGGTTGGTCTTGGCCCGCGCCAGCCTCAGCGCCAACTCATTCGCCTCACTGCCCGAGTTGACGAAGTAGCACACGCTCAACGACTCGTCGAAGAGCGAGGTCAGTTTTTCGGCGTAGCGCAAAATGTTGTCGTGCAGGTAGCGCGTGTTCGTGTTCAACACGCCGATCTGACGCGTCGCCGCGGCCACCACGCGCGGATGGTTGTGTCCCACGTGCGCCACGTTATTGTAGGCGTCAATGTATTTTCGCCCCTCATCGTCGAACAGGTATTGCTTCCAACCGCGCACGATCTTGAGCGGCTCGCGATACGAAATGCTCTGGTTGCCGCCCATGCGTTTGCGACGCAACGCGAGCGTCTCTGCCTTGGTCGGTTCACGCGCCGGAAAATTTGATGCGGGAATCCCGACGATCAGATTCGGGTTGGGACACAGACTTAGCCAGACCGCGCGTTGACTCGGCCGCGCCACGCCGGGGAAATCGCAACCGAGCTCCAGCAAGTCGGCGATGACTTGGAAATGGAGGTGATGCGTCCACCCGCCGTTCGCGTCCGACTCACCCAAGCGGGCCAGCAGTTCCCCCTGCGCGAATCTACGCCCGAGGGAGAGTCCCGCGAGCGAGTCGCGGCTGAGATGGCCGTAGAGGGTGTAAAACTTTAATTCTCCTGCCTCATGCTCCAACACAATCACCGGACCGTAATCCTGCGCCGCGGCATGATCGGCAAACGCGACCACCCTCCCCTCCAGCGGCGCGTAGACCGGAGTCCCGGCGGGCGCGAAGAGGTCGAGGCCGAGGTGGAGGGTGCGATATTCGTCGGTGGGATTCGGGCCGGTGGCGAAGAAGGGAGAAGTGTAGAGGTAGCGCGCCTCGTCGTAGCGACCGATGGAGATGGGTAGTACCGCAACATTCGTGTTGCCTTGCGAGGCGCAAGATGAATCTTGCAGTACTGCTTGTTCGATGCGCGGGGTGAGGTGGGAGGCGTCGTTGAGGGCCGGGTCGCTGTGGAGGAGCGGACTGGACACGCTCAGGTCGAGGACAACGCTCGTTTCGGGAATCCACTCCGGGCCGAGGAGAGATGCGAACGGTTCGGGAGGAGAAGAAAGCCAGTGGGTCAGAGCGTCTGAGGAAGGAGAGGGAGTCAGTCCGCAGGAATCGCGAAAAACCATTTCCGCAAAGCGCGGATGGATCGCGGCGAGTTTGGGAAGCGTGTCTCGAATGGGCGCTTGGCTGATGCCGAGGTAGGCGTTATCGGGTTGGCGGGATTGCTGATCCGCGCCGATGCAGACGCTCATGCACAGGCGCAACGTGACGAGGTGATAAAGCGCGGCGAGTTCGTTTTCGAGGAGGGGGAAGGCGGCGTGATACCCGCGGACGATGTGCGCCGCGGCCGCGAGGGGATCGGGCTTGCCGAGGATGGCGTAGGCGATGGCGACGGCGAGATCGCCCACGGTGAAACTGTGCAACATGTCGCCGAAGTCAATCAGGCCAACGAGTCTTTGGTTGCGGGAGTAGAGGTCGGAGCCGCCGCCCATGAGGAGGTTGAAATCGTTGGCGTCGTTGTAGATGACGCTCGTGCGGAGGGAAGGCAGGAGCGGCGCGGCGTGACGTTCGAATTGCGCGCGGAGTTTTTCGAGGAGGGCGCGCAGGTCGGGGTCGCGGACGAGGGGCGAAAATTTTTGGAGGATGTCGAGGCCGTTTGCGAGGTCCCAGTGAAAGTCGCGGTGTAGCGCGGGGTGGTCGAAGTCTTGCAGGGCGAGGCTCAGTTGACCGAGTTTGAAGCCGAGGTCGCGCAGGAGCTCGGGCGAGTGACGCTTGAGGTGACCGAGGGGAACGCCGGGCAGGTAGGTGACGAGGCGGAGGAAGTGTTGCGCGCCTTCGTTGGAAGTGACGGTGACGATCTCCTCGCCGTTGGTTGCGGGAATCACGCGCGGACAAAAGTCGACGCGTTGCGCGAGGTGTCGCATTACTTGATTCTGCGCTTCGAGCAAGGCGCGCGACTCAGTGGCGTTGGCGATCTTGAGGACGAATTTTCCGCTCTCGGATTCGAGCAGGAAGTTCTGGTCGCGTTCGCTTGGCAGGGACTTGGCGCGGACGCGGAGGGAGTAGAAGGTCTGCGCGAACTGGGTCGCGTCGTCGAGGGTGAAGCGGGGGGTGTGGTCGAGGAGGGACATGAGGACAATTCTAATCCAGAGATTGAATTTCCAACGCAAGGCCGCGAAGGCGCAAGGATTCATTTGGTCTTCTTTGCGGCTTCGCGCCTTTGCGTTAATCGTTCGCCCCTCGCGATATAATCGCCCACATCCAAACAGAATCCTTTGTGCTTCCTTTGTGCGATTTCCTGTTTAAAGGTTTTCCGATGAATCATCTCGCGACTTCCACCTCCCCCTACCTCCTCCAACACGCCTCCAACCCCGTGGACTGGTATCCCTGGTCTGAAGAAGCCCTCGCCAAAGCGCGCGCCGAGAACAAGCCCATCTTCCTCAGCATCGGTTATGCCGCTTGCCACTGGTGTCACGTCATGGCGCATGAGTCCTTTGAAGATGAAGTCACCGCCGCGACCATGAACGAGAATTTCATCTGCATCAAAGTGGACCGCGAGGAGCGTCCCGACCTGGACGGCATCTACATGGCCGCGGTCGTCGCGCTGACGGGCGGAGGCGGCTGGCCGATGTCGGTCTTTCTCACGCCGGATCTGGTTCCGTTTTACGGCGGCACATACTTCCCACCCGTCGCGCGCTACAACCTGCCCTCCTTCCGCGACCTCCTCGCCTCCATCGCCGAGGCGTGGACAAGACGCCGCGACGAGATTGACCGCGTCGGCGCGCAACTCGCGGAACATCTGACGCGTCAAGCCGCGCCCCAGGCGGGCGCGTCCGCGTTCACGGCGGACCTGCTCGACCTGGCCGAGCAGAATCTGGTCGCTTCGTACGATTGGGGCTACGGCGGTTGGGGCGCCGCGCCCAAATTCCCGCAGGCGATGACGATTGATTTTTTGCTGGCCCGTTCCGTTCTTGCCACAGAGACCACAGAGCGCACGGAGAAAAACCAAAAAATCTCTGTGGACTCTGTGCGCTTCGCGAAGCATCCCATAGGGGCTGTGGTTGACTCCCCTGCCCTCAAGGCCTCCGTTCATGCGCTCAAGGCGATGGCGCGTGGCGGAATGTACGACGTGGTCGGCGGCGGCTTCTCGCGCTACAGCACCGACAACTTCTGGCGCGTCCCCCATTTCGAGAAAATGCTCTACGACAACGCGCTGCTCGTCCGCGCCTACCTGCACGCCTGGCAAATCACCGGCGAGCCCTCCTTCCGCCGCGTCGTCGAGGAAACCCTCGACTTCGTAGCCCGCGAACTGACGCATCCCGAAGGCGGTTTCTTCTCCTCCCTCGACGCCGACTCGGAGGGAGTGGAGGGCAAGTTCTACGTGTGGACGCGCGAAGAGATTCGCGTCGCGTTGGAGAAACCTGGTTTCTCGCTCTTCGACTTATTCGAGGCCGCGTATGGGATCACCGAGCGCGGGAATTGGGAGGGCAAGACGGTTTTACAGCGCGCCCCCGACGACGACTCCCTGGCGACCCGCTTCAAACTCGACCCCGAAGCGGTCGCGCCGAAACTAGCCGAGTGCCATGCCAAACTTTTATCGGTCCGCGCCACGCGCGTCCGCCCGGGGACGGACGATAAGATCCTGACCGCGTGGAATGGACTGATGCTGGCGGCCTGCGCGGAGGCGGCGAGGAGTCTGGGCGAACACGCAGGTTCGCCCCAACGGAGGCAATATCACATTCTGGCGACCCGCAACGCGGAGTTCCTGCTCACCCACCTCAGGCATGACGGGATGTTGCATCGCTCGTGGCGGGACGAAAGAACCACGAGCGAGGTTTTCCTCGAAGATTATGCCGCGCTCATCCTTGGCTTGATCGAGTTGTACCAAACGGACTTCAACAACAGATGGTTCGTGGCGGCGATGGAGTTGGCGGAGGAGATGATCGAGCGATTCAGCGACCCGGCCGGTGGATTCTTTGATACGCCCAACGACGGTGAGACTTTGTTGGTGCGACCGAAGGATATTCAAGACAATGCCACTCCTTCGGGCAACGCGCTGGCCGCGGAGGCCCTGCTCAAACTGGCGTCATTCAGCGGGCGTGGCGATTTTCGCGATCTGGCAGAGCAGTCGTTGCAACTCGTGACGGGATTCGCGGCGCAGTATCCAACCGGGTTCGCGAGATGGCTGGGCGCAGGTCAGTTGGCGCGGACGAAGGTGAAGCAGGTGGCGATTGTGGGAAAGATGGAGGAGGATTCTACGTGGGAGTTGATTCGAGCCGTGTGGTCGGGGTATCGGCCAGACGTGGTGATCGCCGCGGGCGAGGGGTCGCTCGAAACGGGCGCGCCCGCTTTGTTGGTCGGGCGCGAGGCGAGGGGTGGGGAGTCTACCGCCTACGTGTGCGAGGGATTCGTCTGCCGGTTGCCCGTCACGAATGCGACAGATCTTGTCCATCAACTTGAGGAAAATGGCTTATAATCACCGCAAGCCACACATGAGGAGACGCTATGAAATCCATCTTCCGCAGATTTTCGATTGCGATTGTTCTGGCCCTGCTGGCCGGGTTATCCATGTCGAACGCGACACAGGCGCAACCCGCCAAATCGGAGGCGGTGGTTGTGATGCAATCATTCCGTTCAACCGCCAAATACGACGGTTTCGTGACCGAGTATGCTGACGATTATTGGGTCGGAGGCAAGTTCAATTCCACCAGCGCATCCATTTTGATCGGCGATGAGTACACCAAGAAATTGAATGTGGGCATTCTGGATTTCGATACATCGCTCCTGCCCGATACGGCAAACATCATCGGCGCGTACCTGGAGTTGTATGTTTTGAAATATAACACTCTCTTTGGCGACCCCTACCTGTTGCTCGGCGACCTGTACGCTGAATTCATCAGCCCGTACTACGGAATGTCCCCGATGCTGGAGAACCAGGATTTTGAATGGTTCAGCGCGGCGTATGCAGGCGTGGTTGCCCCAGCCACGAAACCCAACCAAAGAATATTGTTGGAGGTGGACCCGGCGGTGGTCTGGCAGATCAGCGCCACCCAGCGGACCCAGTTCAAACTCTATTTCTGGGACGACAACGAGGATCAGTACTCGCAAGGCATCACGATTGCCAGCGGAAATCACACCGTGGTCGCCTACCGGCCGCTCTTGACCATTTATTTCTCGTACCCCTAAAACGACTTGTTTTTAGAATCAAAATCGGCGGATCTTCTCCGCCGATTTTTTTCTTCCTATTTCGCTTCCGTCTTGGGAGGCTCCTGCTCGGTCTCCTCTTTCTTGGCCCCCAATCCATCCCGGAAGTTGCGAATTCCCTGTCCGAGTTCGCCGGCGATCTTTCCAATGCGGCCGGGACCAAAGAGGATCAGGACGATAACGAGCAGGATCAGGATTTCGGGAAGGCCTAATCTGATTGGCATGGTTACTCCTTGAAGTCGCTTTCAACTTTACCACAATTGGAAGGAATCGGCTATACGCGTATCGTTTCGAGACTGCAGGACAAATTTCCGATTTATCCTATGCGCGGCGACCCCAGAAAATGCCCTCGACGAACCGTTCGAGGCGGCGCAAAAGGGAGCGGATGCGCGCCCACATGCGATATCGTTCGGGATGGACGAGATGCAACGCGGGCTGAGCGCCTGACCATTCGGCGGTCAGCGCGCCCCAAGTGAGGCCGGCGCCGAACCCCACAAAGACCAGTTTGTCGCCGGGCTTGACGAGGCCTTTTTCCACGGCTTCGACGGTGGCAATCGGTATGGAGGCCGTGGAGGTGTTTCCGTATCGGTCCAAGTTGACGAAGAATTTGCTCATGGGAAGTTTCAACCCGCGCGCGGCGGCTTCGATGATGCGCAAATTGGCCTGGTGAGGGATGATCATGTTGACATCCTCCAAGGTCCAATGGGTTAATTTGACCACCTCGTGGGTCGCCTGCGCCATCACTTTGGTGGCGAAGCGGAATACTTCCTTGCCGTCCATGTAAATGAAATGCTGACCCTGGCGCACGGTCGCTTCGGTGGCGGGCATGCGACTACCGCCAGCCGGGACGGAGAGCGAGTCGCCGCCCGATCCGTCCGAGTGCATGACTGCGTTATATACGCCTCCAGGGTTTGCCCTGGCCTGTAAAACGAACGCGCCCGCGCCGTCGCCGAACAGGATGCAGGTGCCGCGATCCTCCCAGTTCATGAAGCGCGAAAGCGTTTCGCTGCCGATCACCAGGGCGTTTTTGATCGCCCCGCTCCGAATGGATTGGGCGGCCATGTTGACCGCGTAGATGAAACCGGAACACGCGGCGGAAAGATCGAAGGCGCCAGCCTTGGACGCGCCGATCTCATCCTGGATCAGGCAGGCCGTGGCGGGGAATAAATGATCCGGCGTGGAGGTGGCGCAAATGATCAGGTCGAGTTCCGAAGGCAAGAGGTTGGCAACCGTCAAGGCCTTGATGGCCGCTCTGGCGCCCAGGATGGAGGTATGCTCCCCCTCCCTGGCAATGTGACGTTCGCGAATGCCCGTCCGCTCGCGGATCCAGGCGTCGTTGGTGTCAACGATTTTTGAAATATCATCATTAGTCAACACCGGCTCCGGGACAGCCATGCCCCAACCGGTGATGTGTGCGTATGGCATTCGTTCCTTTCTGTGGCGCAAACTTAAGTTTGCGGTACGCGGCTGAAGATCAACGTGGCGTTGTGACCGCCGAAACCGAAGGAGTTGGACATCATGTGATTCGGACGCGCCGCGCGGGGCTGGTTCGGCACGTAGTCGAGGTCGCAATCGGGATCGGGGGTTTCGTAGTTGATGGTCGGCGGCAGGATATTTTCCTCGAACACCTTGGCGCAGACCACCGCTTCGATCGCGCCCGACGCGCCCAGCAGATGACCGGTCATGGACTTGGTGGAGGAGATGGGAATGGAGTAGGCGCGCTCGCCAAAGACCATTTTAATGGCGGCCGTCTCGCTCTTGTCGTTGAGCGGGGTGGATGTGCCGTGGGCGTTGATGTAATCCACATCTGTTATGGAGAGGCCCGCATTCTCCAGGGCAAGCCGCATCGAGATGGCCGCGCCCGCCCCGTTTTCCGCGGGAGCCGAGATGTGATAGGCGTCGTCGGAGGTGCCGTATCCGCTCAGCTCGCAGAGAATCCGCGCGCCGCGCGCCCGCGCGTATTCGAGTTCCTCCAGAACCAGAACGCCCGCGCCTTCAGCCATCAGAAAGCCGTCGCGATTCTTGTCGAACGGACGCGAGGCGGATCGGGGAGATTCGTTGCGCGTGGAAAGCGCGCCCATCACGTTCAGTCCGGCCATCGCAACCGAAACGATACTGGCCTCCGAGCCGCCCGCGATCATCGCGTCGGCGGCGCCGCGGCGGATGATTTCGAGCGACTCGCCGATGGTGTTGTTGCCCGTGGCGCAGGCGGTGGCCAGGGCCATGTTCGGCCCGCGCGCGCCGATGCGAATGGCAATCGTCCCGGCCGCGCCGTCGGCGATCATCATCGGGACGAGGAAGGGACTGACGCGCTCCGGTCCGCGTTCACGCAGGGTTTCCACCTCGTCGAGCAGGGTGGAAATACCGCCGATGCCGGTGCCGATCATGATGCCAACGCGGTCGCGGTTTTCTTCGGTAACGACCAGGTTCGCTTGCGCCATCGCCTCCAACGTGGAGGCCAGCGCGAATTGCGTGAACCGATCCATCTTGCGCGCCTCGCGTGCGCCGAACAGGGCCGCGCCGTCGAAGCCTTTCACTTCGGCCGCGAATTTGGTTTTATGCTTACTGGCGTCAAAACGGGTGATGGGCGCGGCGCCCGATGTCCCCGCCAACAGCGCCCGCCAGGTATCCGTCACAGTATTTCCGACCGGGCTCACGCAACCCAGGCCGGTCACAACCACTCGTCTATTCATGGACACTCCTAAAAGGTGTAGAGCGAGATACTATCTCGCTCTACGGAATTCTGCTGTTATAACACAGCGGGATTAAAAGCGATACGGGAATGAAAATCCGCTAATCTGAGCGAACCGCCAAAAATTAACCGCGGAGCGCGCAGAGAACGTGGAGTTTTTTTGGGGTTCTCTGCGAGTTCGGCGGTCTTTGCGGTTACCCCTATGAATTGAGATTCTTCCAAATTTGCTGGATGTGGATGCGATCGTGCTCGGCATTGAAAGAGACCATCTCCTGGAGGGTGGTCGGGCCGAAGATGGCGTGCCGCGCCTTTCTGGACCACTGGGCGGGCGCGAGCGTTTCGAGCGCGCCCAACGTCCGAAGGCGCGTCTGCGTGAACTCGCGCAGGGCCGACTCGCCATCCTGATTTTGGTAGCCGCGTTCGACGGTCCACTCGTCGGGCAGTTGACCGGCGATAAAAGGCTCCTCCTGGTTGAGGATGAGTTCGATGCGCGGCAGGTCCACTTCACATTCCACGTCGCGCAGGTGACAGAGGATCTCGGTGATGGACCATTCCCCCTCGGTGGGGCGCGCGGTCCACGCGGCGGGGTCGAGCGGGTCGAGGAGTCCGCGCAGGGCAGCGGGGGTGGCGCGCAGTTGGGCGAGGAAAGAGGCCGGAGATGTGTAAGCCGGTTGGAGGGTCGCGGGATCCGTCGCTTCGAGCCAGGCGCGCAGGCCCGAGAGGAGTCCGCGGCCAGTGGAGGGGAATCCGTCCGCGGAGGAAGTGTCCAACGCGTGGTAGGTGGCGAGGCCGAGCGCGGCGGCGGGTTTGAGGTCGGCTTCCACATCGTTGCCGATCATCACGACGGAGCCGTCGGGCCAGCCAAGGCGACCGAGCGTTTCAGCAAAGTAGGCGGGATGCGGCTTGAAGAAATGAAAATGTTCGTAGGAGGAAATGAGCGCGAAAGGATATTTTTCGGGCGGCAGGCCGGCCCAGCGCAACCGATGATGGACCGCCTTCCACGGAAATAGAGGGCTGGTGGCAATTACGACGCGATGCCCAGCGGCGAAGGCCCACTCAATCAGCTCAACCGCGCCCGGAACAGGCTTGGTAATCTCGCGCAGGGTGGGAAAAACTTCATCGTAAAATTGTTCGAGGTCGGGGAGGAGTTCTTCGTGGGTGAAGCCGAGGAAGGGGTAGAAGTTTTTATCGAAGGCCGATTTGAGGGTGATGGCCGGGTCTTCGTTCGTTGTCATGGCGCGCGTGCCGAGCATGAGATATTTGAGGAGGTTCTCCGGCGGGATGCGCGCGGACATGTGCGCGGCTAGTTTTTGGAAGTAGGCCGGGATGAAGGCGTCGAGGTTGGTGTCGAGCAGGGTGCCGTCGAGGTCGAAGAGCAGTGTTAGTTTCATGGTTACGTGGGTGGGTAGTTGGCGGTTGGTAATTGGTAATTGGTGTCCCCGGTGGGAAAAAGTTTTGCCAGCAGGGGGGCTGCTGGCAGGAGGGTTAGGCTTTGACTTGGAAGACCGGCGGGAGGGGGTGACATTCGCCGCAACCGACGTGAGGCTCGGAGACGGGTCGTTTACTCTTTTCGCAGTAGGCGGTCACTTTGACTTGCTTGCGGAAGACGTTGAGGAGCGGGCGGGCGATTTCGGGTTTGAGGCGCATGGAGTCGCAGGCGTTGGCGCGCTTGATGCCGGGGACGGGACACGCGCGGCACAACGACGGTTCCCACCTCAATCCGGCAGGTTCGAGCAGGCGACACTCCTCGCGGTTTCGTCCGCGCGCGTAGTCGCCGTAGAAGTAGGGGCAGTCGGAGCCGGAGGGGGTTCGCATGGGAATTCAGAATTTTGAATTCAGAATTCTGAATTTAGACGCGCGTTACGTATTCGCCCGTCCGCGTGTCGACGCGGATCTTGTCGCCCACGTTGACGAAGTTGGGGCATTGCACGGTGAGGCCGGTCTCGGTCTTGACCTTTTTGGTGACGCCGGTGGCCGTGTCGCCGCGGATGGCCATTTCGGCCTCGACGACTTCCATGTCCACGGAGGTGGGAAGTTCGATGTCAAGCGGCTTGCCGTTGTAGAAGGTGAGTTTGGCTTCCATGTTGGGCATGAGATAAAGGGCAGTTTCGCCGAGCATGTCCTTTTCGAGGGCGGGCTGGTCGAAGGTTTCGTTGTCCATGAAGTGGAAGAGTTCGCCGTCCGAGTAGAGGTAGGAGACGTTGTGGAAGTCGAGGCGCACGTCTTGTACGCTCTGACCGGAACTGAAGGTGCGCTCGATATTGGAGCCGGTGAGCAGGTTGCGCGCCTTGATGCGGATGGAGGCGTTGCCGCGCCCGGATTTGTTGTGGCTGTAATCCAGCACTTTGAAGAGCGCGCCGTCCATTTCGAAGGTCACGCCTTTGCGGAGTTCGTTGACGTCAATCATTTCGTACACTTTCTTTTATGTGGATTTGCTTGAAGCGGCGGGATTATAACCAAGAAAGATGAAAGATGAAAGATGAAATACGAAGACTCACCGAGGTTTGTGTCCCGCCTCGGCATTTGAATCTTCGCGCAAAAGTTGTACCGCGTGTTCCAACACCTCCGCCGCCACTTGCAGACTCTCGACCGCGCCTTTGGGACTGCCGGGCAGATTGAGGATGAGCGTCCGACCGCGGAGGCCGGAGACGGCGCGCGAAAGCATGGCGTGAAGAGTAATTTTGAGCGAGGCGGCGCGGATGGCCTCGGCGAGACCGGGCGCGTCGCGTTCGATCACGTCACGCGTGGCCTCGGGGGTCACGTCGCGGGGGGCGAAGCCGGTGCCGCCAGTGGTGAGGATCACGTCAATGTCGCCGCGCGCGCACCAGGCCCGAAGGACCGAGGCGATGCGTTCGCGGTCATCCGGCACGAGGTCACGCGCGGAGGCGAGCCAGCCGCGCGCGGTCACATAGTCGGCGAGGGCCGGGCCGCTCAGGTCGGCGCGTTCGCCGCGAGAGGAGCGGTCCGAAACGGTGAGGATTCCGAAACGCAGGGTCATGCGATATCCTTTGCGTAGATCACGTCGTAGTCGAGCCAGATCCAGTTGTTTTTTTCGTAGAAAGCGCGGGCTTCGAGATTGTCTGTGGCGACGAGCAGGTAGACGCGGATGGCTCCCTTGGCGACAAGACGTTTTTCCAACTCGGCCATCAGCGCTTCGGCGATGCCGCGCCGCCGATGCGCCTCGGCGACAACCAGGTGATAAACGAAGCCGCGCCGCCCGTCATACGCGCCGATGACGGTTGCGATTAGCCGGCCTTCCGCTTCCGCGACGAGGAAGAGGTCGGGGTCGCGTTGAACCTTTTTTTCGATCTCTTCGGGGACATCCGAGCGGCCAAAACGCACCCCTTTGGTTTGCGATTGCCATAAGCGCGCGGCCTGCGGGTAATCTTCGGGATAGCGAAATTCCCGGATCGTCACGCCTTCGGTCATTTCGAGGCGCGGCCGCGCAGGGCGGCGATCAGATCGTCGGGCATGAACGGTTTGAGCAGGAAGGCGTCGGCGCCGCGCTTAAGGCATTGCTCCCGCACGTCCATGCCGGAGAACATGACGATGCGCAGGCGCAAGGTTTTGTCGGCGCGTAAGGCGGTCAGCACGTCCATTCCATTTTGGTTGAGCAGGTGCACATCCATCAAAAGAATATCGGGGTGTTCCTTCAACACGGATTGAACAACATCCTGGTCGGAATCCAAAGGAACTGCTTCAAATCCCTCCATCTGTAGCAGGGTTTTGAGCAGGGCCACCATGGTCAAATCGTCTTCAGCCAGCATCACTCTTTGCATTTGGCTTATCTTTCTGCTGCTTGGATTTTTTCTTTTCCGGTTTGCGGGCTTCCAACGCGGCGGTAAGCACATCGTCCACGGTGTCGGCAAAGATAAATTTCATGGACTCCTTGACTTCCGCGGGAACATCCTCGAGATCCGGTTTGTTGCGCTTCGGCAGGACCACGGTCCGGATTCCGTTGCGATGGGCCGCCAGCACCTTTTCCTTGATCCCGCCCACCGGCAGGACTTGTCCGCGCAGGGTGATCTCGCCGGTCATGCCGACGCGCGGCTTGACCTTGCGGCCGGTTGCCAGCGATACGAGGGCGGTCGCCATCGTCACGCCCGCGGAGGGACCGTCTTTGGGCGTGGCGCCAGCCGGGACATGCAGGTGGATGTCGGACTTGTCGAAGAAATCGCCGGCGAGGCCAAGTTCCTCGGCCCGCGAACGGACGAAGGAAAGCGCCGCCCGCGCCGATTCTTGCATCACGTTGCCGAGCGAACCGGTGATCTGGAAACCTTTGCTTCCGGGCATGCGCGTGGACTCAACGTAGAGGATGTCGCCGCCGAAGGAGGTCCACGCCAAGCCGGGAACGACTCCCGGAACCGAGGTGCGCAGGCTCATCTCATCCGGCCCGAGGAAGATGGGCCGATCGAGCAGTTCCTCCAGGGCATTGGGGTTGATCTCTTTTTGAGTCTTCTTCCCCTCCGCGATCAGCGTGCCGACCTTGCGACAGACCGCGCCGATCTTGCGCTCCAGGTTACGGACGCCCGCCTCGCGCGTGTACTCGCGTATGATCTTCTGCAGGGCCGCGTCGGTAAACTTGACTTCCTTCGGGCGCAGGCCGTTCTCACGCAGTTGGCGCGGAATGAGGTAGCCGCGCGCGATGGCGATCTTTTCGCGGTCGGTGTAGCCCGAAAGCGAGATGACCTCCATGCGGTCGCGCAACGGACCTGGGACGGTCTCAAGCGTATTGGCCGTGGTGATGAACATGACCTGGGAAAGGTCAAAGGCGGCTTCGAGGTAGTTATCGCGAAACTCCACGTTCTGCTCGGGATCCAGCACTTCGAGCAGGGCCGAAGCCGGGTCGCCGTGGAAGTCGAAAACCAGTTTGTCAATTTCGTCGAGCATGAACACGGGATTGCGGCTCTCCACGCGGCGCATGGCTTGCAGGATGCGTCCCGGCATGGCGCCGATGTACGTGCGGCGGTGGCCGCGAATCTCGGCCTCGTCGCGCAGTCCGCCCAGCGACATGCGCGTGAACTTGCGCTCCATGGCGCGCGCGATGGACTGGCCGAGCGAGGTCTTGCCCACGCCGGGCGGGCCGACGAAGCACAGAATCACGCCCTCGCGCTCGCGGCGGATCTTGTCCGTGTTTTCGGGTTTGACCTCTTCCTTGCGCTCCAGCCGCAATTTGCGAATGGCAAGGAATTCCAGGATGCGGTCTTTGATGTCTTCCAGCCCGTAATGGTCGGCGTTGAGCACCTCGCGGGCGTGGGAAATGTCCAGGTTGTCGGAGGTCTGCGCCGACCAGGGCAGCGACACGAGCCAATCCAGGTAGGTGCGAATCACGCCGTATTCGGCCGCGGCGGTTGGGAGGCGCGAGAGACGCTCCAGTTCGCGGCGCGCCATCTTTTCGGCTTCCTCGGACATTTTGGCGGCTTCGATCTTCTTGCGAAATTCCTCCGTCTCGGCGGCCTGCTCGTCCTTCTCGCCCAACTCTTTTTGAATGGCCTTCATCTGCTCGCGCAGGAAATATTCACGCTGAACCTTTTCGATCTCGCCGCGCGCTTCGTTTTGAATCTTCTGGCCGAGGGTCAACACCTCGGTTTCGCGAACCAGCAGGCCGAGCAGTTTACGCAGTTTTTCCGAAACCGAATCCAATTCGAGCAGTTTTTGGGCGTCGGGCAATTCGATGCGCTGAAAGTTCGCGATGGTGTAAACGGTTTGGAGCGGATCCTCGATCTGCAGAATGGATTGCGCCAGTTCCTCCGGGAAGGAGGGAATCAACTGCACGATCTGTTGGAACTGGTCGCGGGCGTTGCGCGCCAGCGCGTCCAGTTCGAGGTCCGATTCCACGGTCTCGGGCGCGAGGTGGATGCGCGCTTTGAGGTAGGGTTCCTCCTGCACAAAGTCGCCCACGCGGAATCGGTCCATGCCCTGCACGAGCAGGCGGATCGTCCCATCGGGAGCGCGCAGGAGGCGGTGGACGGTGGCGATGGTCCCTACGGGGTAGAGATCCTTTGGGCCGGGTTGCTCCAGCTCGGGGTCGCGCGCGGCGAGCAGTCCCACTAATTTGGTTTCGCTGGCCGTCACATCGTCCACCAGGCGAACCGAGCGCGGCTGTCCGACCGTCAACGGGACGGCGGTGGTCGGATACACCACCACGCCGCGCAACGGCAGGATCGGCAGGACGGCGGGATACTTGGGCTGTTCGACCGGTTTCGCCTCCGCCTGCGCGGGGGCTTCATCCTCATTTTTTTTGTTGCGCGAAAAGAGGGACGGCAGGAAGAGATCGGCCCGAACGGGGTCGTTCTCCCACATCCATTCCACATATTCGTTCACCCCAGACACCCAGCGTGTAGCGCCCATGTTACTCTTTGATTTCCACAAATCTCGATTGGATCTTCGGCAAGGTGACGGTCAGGAACCCGTCCAAATATTCCGCGCGCGATTCTTCGACATTCACCGGGCCGGGCAAACTGACCGTGCTGGAGAATCGCCCGAATCGGATTTCCATCTGGTGATAGGCGCGTCGCTCCTGAACGTCGGGCCGGTTTCCCGTAATGACGAGGAATCCATCCTCGAGCGTCACCTCGAAATCAGCGTCGCGCATTCCCGCCACCTCCAAGCGGACAACGTACTCCGCCTCGGTCTCATACACATCCGTAGGAGGACTCCAGGCGCTGGAGCGCACCTGCACCTGCCAGGTGACCGCATGCATCAGGTCGCGCCGGCGATCCGCCAGGGAAAGGGACGGCTCGGTTTTTCGTATCACGGTAGGCATGATCTTGCTCCTTGTACCGCAACTTTTATGTTGCGCCCCGAGGCGCACGATGAATTTTGCGGCGTTACAACGTTATTGTTACGTTACGCGTTCAACGCCTTCTTCGCGGCTTCGATAACTTCCTCATAATTCGGCTCCACGCCGAAGGCGGGCATGTACGCGACGTAGGCGATCTTATCGTCGCGGCCAATGACGAAAACAGCGCGGCGCAAAATGCGGCGTTCCTTGATTAAGCACCCATACTTCTCGCCGAACTCCGCGTTCATGTGGTCCGACAACACCTGCACCTGATCCACGCCTGCCGCGCCGCACCAGCGTTTCTGAGTATAGGGCAGGTCGGCGCTGATGGTTTGGATGACGATATCCTTATCCAACGCGGCGGCCTCCTGGTTGAAGCGGCGCGTCTCGCGGTCGCATACGTCGGTGTCCAGCGAGGGGACGGCGGCAATGATGCGCACTTTGCCCTTGGTGTCGGCCAACCCGTTCACCACGGACCAGTCCAGCGCGTGAGCCGTAAATTCCGGGGCGGGTTGTCCTACTGTCAGATCGTCGCCGATGACGGTCGCGTCCTTGCCGCCGACTTTGATGATCCCAAATCGTTCGGTTGTCATTATCTATCTCCTTCTACCGATATCAGACCTCTTGCAAAAGTCCGATAAGTGAGCGTAGGATTCCGAAAGCGCTACTTTCGTAACGCCTTCTGAAGTAGAACTTCAGGATTCCAAACCCACATGCAAGAGGTCAATTATTCCTGTGTGTACGCGTTTACGTACGAGCGCCCCCGGCGGGATTCGAACCCACAACCTCCTGCTTAGAAGGCAGTTGCACTGTCCATTGTGCTACGGGGGCAGAACGCAGCGCAAATTGGCAATTTGCGCTACAAGGTTGTTACACCGGCCTCAGGCCCTTGTAGATGCGCGGGCCGGCCAGCGTAGTTAGAATGATGTTCGCCGGACGGCTCAAGCGCCTGGCAAGGTCTTCGGCGGTCATGGGTTGGTTGCCGCTGACGAGAAAGAGTCGGAACACCGCCTCCACCAGCGCGGTCTGCGGCGTGACAAAATCGGGCAGGCGCGCGCAATGACTCATCAAGGCGTGCTGAATCCCGTCCACCGGTTTGACTTCGGCGGTGTTCTCGTCCACCCAGTCGATCATCTGGCCTTCCTCCAGGGGGGCAAGAGAAGCCTGGTGTTCGGCGCACAACAACGAGCGCAAGAACACGTGCCAGTCGCGTTCATTTTGCTTCCACCAATCGAAGTCAACGTGGAAGGGGGTCTTGACGGTGGGCTTGAGCAGGCTTGGACGTTTGGCCTGCGGGGGATTGGAAAGATTCGGTTCAGTCATCGGATTCTCAATTATTCATCCAGGCGAAAATGCAGATCGCCGACGTGAATGAATTCGGGGTCGCTTGCCAATAGGGCCATCAGCGGCGCGGGCGGGACGCGGCGTAAAATGTTGATGCCTGCGTACAGTTCCTGCACGTGGACGTGTCCCTGTGGGCTGAGCTTCATCAACTCGCGCATCAAATTCTTCGTCAGGTCGCGAAAGGAGACGCGCGACTTCGCAATCTGTTCGCGGGCCGCGTCCACGCCCGCGGGATCGGGGACGGCGATCGCCATGCGATCGTTCAACTCCGCGCCGATCTGTTGCTTGAGCAACGCGAAGACGATGCCGCCGTCCGCGCCGACCAGGACCGTCCGCACCCAATCGCGGACCGGCCGCTTCGTGAGCGCCTCGATCTTGACTTCCCCGGGCCGGCTCCCCCGCGAGACGCGGATCATCCCGCCGGGCATCAACTCCTGCGCCTTGTACCAATCCGCGAGACCGTAGATGTATCCGTGCTCGCGGACAACCCACGCGGGCATTTTCTTCCCCGATTTGGCGTCCACTACGATAAAGCGGACGCGCGGCGACTCGTAGGCGGTGGGGAATAATTTTTTGGCGCGGGCCGAAACAGGCAGGGCGCCGGCGCGCCAGTGTGGGTAGAGCAGGTTGATGGTCACTTCCTCGACGGGCGAGGCGGAGATGGGGCTGAGTTCGTCGTCCAGTTGCGCTTCGATGGCGAGCATTTGACTGGTGAGGTCGGCGCGGTCGTGTTCGATTTCGATATACTGCAACGGCGCAGGGATGGTCCGCACGCCATCGGGTTCGAGTCGTTTGAGGCACCACAACACCTGTCCCGCCGGGCCGACTTCATCGAAACGGTCGTCCTCTTGCAATTTGTAATTCAGCGAGAACTCGGCCAACTTGGGATTCGCGCCCGCATGCAATTCGATGTCTTTCATTAACGCTTCGGTCGGAAGCGGCTCGCCGGCGGTCATATCCAGCGCGGCCTCGGCCAGATTGAGGTGACCGGCGTTCACGTCCAGCAGGAGCGCGCGCGGGAACCAGCGACCGGCGATTCGAACGAGGGAGTCGTCGGAGGCGAAGGCGGAATCCAGCTTGGCTTCGAGGTCCGCGCCGTGTTCGCGCGCGACCGTTTCGGGGTCCAGGCCCGAAGCGGAATTGTCCGCCTCGGTCGGTTCGTTCAACCGATGAGTCTCCAATCCGGCGGCAAGCATTTTTTGCGAGCCGTTTTCCAAGTCCACGGTCAGCACGTCGAACGCGCCGAGCTCGGGGTTGACGCCCGCGCGGATGGCGGTCACTTTGCCGCGCGCTTGGAAGGCGGGGAGGATCAGTTCGTCGCCGATGGAATATTTTTCCTTCGGAAGGTAGGCTTTGGCGCCGGCCTGTTTTTTGGCGGCGGCGGCGGCTTCTTGTTCGACGCGAATCCGTTCGGCGATCAACACCGAGACAAGTTCGCGCGGCGTGAGGGGGGTCTCGCGCTCGAACAGGTAGGTTTGCAGAAGTTCAATGTCTTTGGGGGCGACGTGAAGGTTGCGCCAGTAATCGGCGGGGAGTTGAAGAGGGACGCTTGCCATAAAATGCCTTGTGGAGGATTTGCGTTGCGCGGTTATTATACCGTAGGATTTTAGGCGTCGGGTTTCAAGTTCTGTGTTTCAGGTTTCAGGTAAAGGGCGGAAAGGCCGCGACAAAGATTACGAGACGCGGTTTGGGGAGATTCGTTCTATAATTGTAGTATCCCTGGTTTGAGGTGGATCGTTGCGCCGAATTAGCGAGGAAGTTACACGGAAGGAGAGGATTAACCCGCAGTTGGAGAGAGCGGGGTGGTATTTACGCGACCACTCCAAAGTAAAGATTGAAATCCCCGTAGATGGTTATGACGCCGAGCCGTGGAACGGAATCTCCGATTACACGTTGTACCGCGAAAACGGGGAAGTGTTGGCGGTGGTGGAAGCCAAGAAGACCGCGGTGGATGTGCGCCTGGCGGAAGCGCAACTGACCCATTACGTCACTGAAATTGAAAAGCGCCAGAGTTTCCGCCCGTTTGGTTTTTTAGCCAACGGACTCGAAATCCATTTTGTGGATGTGGGGATTGCGCACAAGCGTGAAGTGTTCGGCTTCTTTACGCGAGATGACTTGGAGAACCTGCTTTATATTCGCCAGAACGCAAAGCCGCTGAGTTCCATAGAAATCAATAACGAAATCGTTGACCGTTCCTACCAGCACGAAGCGATTCGGCGTGTGGGAGAGGCTTTTGCCAATGGCAAGCGTAAAGCCCTGATCGTCATGGCAACTGGGACAGGCAAAACGCGCACCACAATGGGCTTGATCGATGTGTTCATGCGCTCCAACCAGGCGCGGCGGATTTTGTTCGTGGCAGACCGCGATGCACTGGTTGAACAGGCAAAGGATGATGGCTTTGAGAAATTCATTCCCAATGAACCCTGCACCCGCCTGCATAGTTGGGACGACCCGAATGCGCGCACACAGCGCCTGTACGCGGTGACACTCCAAACGCTGAGCAATATTTTCGAGCAGTTCTCGCCCGCCTTCTTTGACCTGATCGTCTTCGACGAAGTCCATCGTTCGATCTTCAACAAGTTCAACGAAGTGCTGGAATATTTCGATGCGCGTCAGGTGGGACTGACCGCCACGCCTGCCAATTACATCAACCGTGATACCTTCCTTGCCTTTGATTGCACGGACGGCAAGCCAACCTACCTCTATACCTACGAACAAGCCATCGAAGATAAATATCTCGTGGATTATGAACTCTACGCCGCGCGGACAAAGTTCCAACGGCAGGGTATTCACGGCGTGGACTTGACCGAGGAAGAGCGCAACGCGTTGATCGAAAAGGGACTCGATCCCGACGACATCAATTACGAAGGTACGGAGTTGGAGAGAACAGTTACCAATTTCGATACCATTCGCAGAC
>CAZVAX010000073.1:0-19527 GCA_964625215.1 uncultured Anaerolineaceae bacterium
TAAGTCTAATGGAGGAGGGCGCGCTTCCCGACGAAGCAGTCTCCTGGTTGCACGAAGGGATTGCTTCGGGAAGACCGCCTTCGCAATGACGGGGCAAGAGGTGATTTGCAAAACCGTGATTTACTGAATTTGCTAAATTGCGTTTGGTAAATTGGCAATTTGCCCTGCGGACGAACTTGTTGACGCGCCAGGCGCGTGTGTTTGAGGAGGAAATGGGGAGCAAATAGATCTAACGCTATACTTTCATACGAAGATGGAATAGCCTGCGGAATAGGGTAGCGCTATACTATTTAATGTTCTCCCGACTCGCCTCTCATTATTCGTTTCAGGAGTCTTGCCATGAACGCCGAGCGCAAACCCCGCACCAAATCGCCACGCGCCGGGGGATCCGGCCGCCTGCCCAGTCAACGCGCCAAAACGCTGACCGCCATCCAAGAGACGATCTTCGATCTGGTTACGCATCATTCCCTGCCCGAATTGTTGACGGCCATCGTACAACGCGCCGCCACTCTCTTGGACGCCCCTGGCGGGGGGCTGTACTTGGTGGAGGCCGGGAAACGATCGGTCCGATGCGTGGTCAGTTACAACACCGTGGAGGATTTCAGCGGAACCGTTCTGGCGTACGGAGAGGGCGCGGCCGGACGTGTAGCCGAAACCGGGGCGCCTTTAATCGTGGATGATTACGTCAATTGGCCCGGCAGGGCAAAAATTTACGCAGACATACAGGCCCTTCGGGCCGTGATCAGCGCGCCGTTGATTTGGCGCGGAGAAGTGACCGGCGTCATCACCGTGCTGCGCGAGGAAGCGTTCACCCAGGCGGATTTGGATATCCTGATCATGTTCGCCAATCATGCCGCCGTAGCAGTGGAAAACGCCCGCCTGTACGGCGCGGTGGAACAGGAACTGGCCGAACGCAAACGCGACGAGGAAGCCCTGCGCGAAAACGAAAAACGGGCGCGTGAATTATTCGACATCGCGCAGAGGCAGGCGCAGGAACTGTCCCTGCTCGACAAGGTGCGCACGGCCATCGCCAACGAACTGGAACTGACCGCGCTCCTGCGTCGGGTGGTTCAATCCATTTCGGAGACCTTCGGCTATACCCTCGTCAGCATCTATTTGCTCGAGGGGGAGGAATTGATCCTCCAGCGCCAGGTGGGGTATGAACGCACCATCCCGCGCATCCCCCTCTCCCAGGGCGTCTGCGGACGCGTCGCCAGTTCGGGAAAAGCCGAATTCCTGATGGATGTCTCCACCGATCCGGATTTTCTGAAAGCCATCGAAAATGTTCTTTCCGAAATTTGCATCCCGTTCTTTGTGAACGGAAAAGTGGCCGGCGTCTTGAATGTGGAAAGCAAGGATGTCCGGCTGACCGATGCGGACATGCAATTCATGTCGGCTTTGAGCGAGCATGTCGGCATGGCGGTCAGCCAGGCGCGACTCTACGAGGATATCAAACGCCGTAATCAACTTTTATCGGCCCTGCACGAGTCCAGTTTGGCGTTGATGAAACAGACCGAACGGACGGAAACGCTCCAGGCCATTTTGGCGCAGGCCACCCAACTTTTGAACGCCTCCCACGGGTATATCTACCTGGTCCAGCCGGAGGAGAATGTGATGCAAGTCATCCTGGGCGTGGGAGTGTTCGAAAAATACCAGGGTTGGAAGTTGAAACCGAACGAGGGTTTGGCGGGGAAAGTCTGGCAAACGGCCCAACCCATAAACGTGCGGGATTACGTGGAATGGGAGGGACGGTCGGAGCAATACGCCGATCCCTCCTTCCATGCCGCGGTGGGCGTGCCCCTGATCTACAACGATCGCGTCATCGGCGTGCTGGGGCTGTCGCATCTCGAACCCGGCCGGGTCTTTAGCGAGAACGATCTCGACCTGCTCTCCTATTTTGCGCGCCTGGCCGCGGTGGCGCTTCAAAACGCCAACCTGTTCACGCGCGTCCAACATGAACTGGAGGAGCGCATCCAGGCGCAGGATGCCCTGCGCGCCGCCGAAGAGCAATACCGCCTCCTCGTGGAGCGGTTGCCGCTCGTCGTTTACACCGCCGAATTGGGTTGGAACGGCGTGTGGTATTACATCAGCCCGCAGATTCAATCCTTATTGGGATTCACCGTGCAGGAATGGCTGGCCGATTCCAGTTTGTGGTATCGGTTGATTCATCCCGACGATCGGCTTCGGCAGGAGGCTTTGGAGAATCAATCCGGCGCCACCGGCCAGCCGTTCGACTCGGAGTATCGAATTTATACAAAGGATGGCCGCGAAATTTGGGCGCGCGATTTAGGACACATCCTGCCCGCCAAACCGGGCGGACAACCCATCGTTCAGGGCGTGATGACGGACATCACGGATCGCAAACGCGCCGAGCAGGTCCAGTCTGCCCTCTATCGCATCGCCGAGGCCGCGCAGACATCCGAGGATCTGCCCTCGTTTTACGAAGCCGTGCATCAGATCATGTGCGGACTGATGCCGGCCGCCAATTTTTACATCTCCCTCTACGACCCCGTGGAAGACATGTTCAACATGGCCTATTTGCGGGATGAAATCGCGGACGCTAACGACTGGACAAGGTACAAACCCGGCAAGGGACTCGGCGCGTATATTTTGCGGACCGGTAAGCCGATTCGCACCACGCCGGAAATTTTCGAGCAATTGGAACAAGCCGGCGAAGTGGAAATTTTGATGCGGCGTATGGTGGATTACATCGGCGTGCCGCTTAAATCCTCGCAAGGCATCATTGGGGTGATGGCCACGCAAACCTACAACGCCTCCCAGCGCCTGACGGAGGCCGACAAGGACATGATGGTTTTCGTTTCCACGCAGGTGGCTACCGCCATCGAGCGCAAGCGCACCGAAGCGGCCCTGCGCGAGAGCGAGGAACGATACCGGCTCCTGGTTTCCACCTCGCCCAGCCCCATCTTCTTGCATCAAGACGGACGCTTCGTTTTCGTCAACCCGGCCGGGCTCAAGCTATTGAGCGCGACCGGCCCCGAGGATTTGATCGGCAAACCCATCCTGGATGTGGTTCACCCCGACTATCGCGCGGTTGTAGCCCAACGCGTTCGCGGCGCCACCGAAGCGGGAATGCTCGCGCCGATGATCGAGGAAAAATTCTTGCGGCTGGACGGCAGCATCGTGGATGTGGAGGTAGCCGCGGCCAGCCTGACGCTCAACGGCAAGAAGACCATGATGGTGATCGCCCACGATATATCCGAACGCAAGCAGGTCGAAGCGGCCCTGCGCGTGGCGGAGGAAAATTACCGCAATCTGGTTGAACAAATACCGGCGGTCGTATATTTGGATTGGGCGGATGAATCGTCGACCAGTTACTACATCAGTCCCCAGGTGGAAACCTTGTTGGGCTATCCCCCTTCCGCGTATGTGGAGAATCCCACCCTGTGGCATCGGCAGATTTTCCCCGAGGATTACGAAAAAGCCCGGGCGACGGTCAGTAAAACGCTGGAACAAGGCGAGGCCGTGGAAGAATACCGGCTTGTGGCGAAAGATGGGCGCGTCCTTTGGGTGCGCGACACCTCGGTGTTGATTCGCGACGAGCAGGGCGCTCCCAAATATATTCAGGGGTTGTTGGAGGATATTGCCGAAAGCAAGCGCGCTCAACAATTACAGGCCTCGATTTACGAGATCGCCCGCGCTTCGATGAGCGTTCAGTCGTTGGATGAGCTGTACGTAAAGATCCATGAAGTGTTGCAAACCCTCCTGCCCACTCAATACTTTTACATCGCCCTCTACGATCGGGAACACAACCTGGTGTCTTTCCCCTACTTTCAAGACGCGTTCGATTTCGCGCCGCCCCCGTCCAAGCCCAGTCATGGACTCACCGAGTATGTGCTGCGCACGCGCAAACCCCTGCTGGCAACGCGCGAGGAGCGGAGCCGGTTGATCGAAGCGGGAGAGGTGGAATTGATCGGGGCCGATTCAATCGAGTGGTTGGGCGTCCCGTTGATCGTCCAAGAGGAGGCGATTGGCGTGATGGTGGTGCAGTCGTACGAGGAGTCGGTCCACTTTAGCCGGCAGGATATGGAGGTGATGACCTACGTCTCCACGCAGGTGGCTAGCGCCATCGAACGCAAGCGGGCCGAGCAGGCGTTGCGGGAGAGCGAGGAACGTTTCCATAGCCTATTCGACAATGCCACCGTGGGCATGTATCGCACTACGCCCGATGGGCGCATCCTGTTGTCGAATCCGGCGGCGGTGCGCATGCTTGGCTACGCTTCCTTCGAGGAATTGGCCGAGCGCAATCTGGAACAAAACGGTTACGAACCCGGAACGCCGCGCTCCGAGTTTCGCGAACGGATGGAACGCGAAGGCACGGTGATCGGATTGGAAAGCGCCTGGACGAGGAAAGACGGCTCGATCATGTTCGTTCGCGAGAGCGCCACGGCGGTGCGCGATAACCAGGGGCGCGTCCTGTATTACGACGGCACCTTCGAGGATATTTCCGCGCGCAAGCAGGCTGAGGACGCGCTTCGCCGCAGCGAGTCGTTCACCCGGTCCATCGTCGAGAATGAGCCGGAATGCGTCAAGATCGTGGGGCCGGGCGGCATCCTGCGATACATGAATCCGGCCGGGCTGGCGATGATGGAGGTGGAGGATGTGAATGCCGTGTTCGGCAAATCGGTGTATCCATTCATTGCGCCGGAACACCGCCAGGCGTTCATGGAATTGATCGAACGCGTCCTGCGCGGCGAGACGGGAGCGCTTCAATTCCAACTGACGGGCCTGCGCGGCACGACGCGCTGGCTCGATACTCATGCCGTGCCGCTCTACGACGATGAGGGCAAGGTGGAATCGTTGCTGGGCATCACGCGCGACATCACCGAGCGCAAGCAGGCCGAGGCGCTTCAAGAGGCGGTGTATCGAATCGCCAGCGCCGCCGAAACCGCCCTCTCGGTGAACGATCTTTTTCCCCAAATTCACCAGATCATCTTTTCGGTGATGCCGGCCGAGAATTTCTTCATCGCCCTGTACGATGAGCCGAACAACATTCTGCGTTTTCCTTATTTCAAGGATGTGCAGGATGAGCCGTATAGGGATCAGATCGCTCCGGGCAAGGGACTGACCTCGTATGTGCTTCGCACCGGAAAATCCCTGCTGTGTACGCGAGAGGTGCATGAGGAACTGGTGCGCCAGGGCGCGGTGAGTTTGCTGGGCGTTCCCTCCAAGATCTGGCTGGGGGTGCCGCTTGTGGTGGAAGGCAAGACCATCGGCGTCATGGTCGTTCAGCATTATTCCGATCCCCAGGCCTATGGTCAACGCGAGCAACATATCCTGGAATTCGTCTCGTCGCAGGTGGCGGTCACTATTCGGCGCAAGCAGTCCGAGCAGGCGCTGCGCGAGAGCGAGGAGCGTTATCGCAGCATTATCGAGCAGGCGATGGAAGGCATGATCATCTATGATGTCAACACCCGCCGGGTGTTGGAAGCGAATCCGGCCTACCAGGCTTTGTTGGGCTACACCGCCGCCGAGATCAACAATCTCACCTTGTATGACCTATCTTCGCACGACCGCGCGAACATTGATATGCTCATCGAGCGCATTCGACGGGAAAAGCGGGTCTGGATCGGGGAACGCAAGCATCGTCACAAGGACGGCTCGCTGGTGGATGTGGAGGTGAACGCCAGCCTGATCGCCTTTCGCGGGCAGGAAGCCCTGCTCGTGGTGGTGCGCGATACCACCGAACGCCGCAAGGCCGAACGTGAACTGCGCGAAAGCGAGGAGCGCTATCGCACGTTGTTTAGCGGCATGCTCGACGGCGTCTATCGCAGCACGCATGAGGGAAAGTTCATGGATGTGAATCCGGCCATGGTGAAACTGTTTGGTTACGACAGCCGGGAGGAGATGCTGCAGATGGACATCAAGAGGGATCTGTACTTCGCGCCGGAGGAGCGCGAGAGTCTGTTCCTCGATACCGGCCAGGAAAAAGTGGATATCTTCCGCATGAAGCGCAAGGACGGGAGCGAGATTTGGGTGGAGGATCACGGTCATTACGTGCACGACAGCCAGGGAAAGGTGATCTTTCACGAGGGCATCCTGCGCGACGTCACCGAGCGCATCCAGGCGGATCACGAGATCAACCGCCTATTGCAGGAATCCCAACAACGCTTGCGGCAGGTGGAAGCCCTGCGTTCGATTGACCTTGCCATCGGTTCGAGCATGGACCTGCGCACCACCCTCAACATCCTGCTGAGTTACATCAAATCGCTCTTGAGTGTGGACGCCGCCGGCATCCTGCTCTTCAACCCCAATTCACAGTCCTTTGAATTCGCGGCGGGAACCGGATATCGCACGCGCTTGCTGGAGTCCATGCTGATGCCCATGGGGAACAGCATGGCGGGAAAGGTGGCGCTCGAACGCCGTCCGTTGCAGTTCGCCGATCCGCCCGAATTGTTGACGAACCGGGACATTCAACGAACCTGGAAGAACGAGGGCTTTGTCTCCTACACCGGCATCCCGTTGATCGCCAAGGGCGAATTGAAAGGCGTGCTGGAGGTATATCATCGCACGCCCTTTGAAGCCGACGCGCAGTGGATGGACCTGTTCCAAAATTTCTCCATCCAGGCTTCCATCGCCATCGAAAACGCCCAGATGTTCAACGAATTGCAGCGCTCCAATTTTGAACTCTCCCTCGCCTACGACGCAACCATCGAAGGCTGGTCGCGGGCGCTCGAACTGCGCGAGTACGAGGCGATCGGTCACGCCCAACGCATCACCGATCTGACCCTGGAGTTGGCGCGCGACATGGGCGTACGCGACGCCGACATGGTTCACATTCGCCGCGGCGCCCTCCTGCACGACATTGGCAAGATGGGAATTCCCGATTCGATCCTGCTGAAACCGTCCGACCTGACGGAGGAGGAATGGAAGATCATTCGCAAGCATCCTACGCTCGCGTATGAAATGCTGTCGCCCATCGCCTATCTCCGCCAGGCCCTTGACATTCCCTATTGCCATCACGAGCGCTGGGACGGTTTCGGCTATCCGCGCGGCCTGGCCGGCGAGGAAATTCCCCCGGCGGCGCGCATCTTTGCCGTAGCCGACGCCTACGAGGCCATGACCAGCGACCGGATCTTCCGCAAACGCATTTCTAAAGAGGAGGCCATGCATCACCTTCAAGCCGAAGCCGGAAAACAGTTCGACCCCAAGGTGGTGGCCGCCTTCCTGCAACTCGCGGCAGAGGGACATCTTCCCTGATGGGGTGTACATATCGGCATTGAAAGAAAAAGCGCTGTACGATGATCTGCTTGTGAAAGTGGGCGGCGATCGCGCCGTGGTGGATCGTCTCATCGAATTCGAGCGCGCGCAAAGACCGGGAGCCGCGCGCCTGGTTTGTTTGCAACACGCCATCCGGCGCTGGAAACGCGAAAATCAATAACACCCTTCTGTCAAACGGGGTACAATCGCCGGCATGTCTACGAAAAAAGAATACATCCCAAAGCGCGCCATGTCCATTCATGCGCACCCCGACGACCAGGAATTTACCGTTGCAGGGACCCTGGCTAGGTGGGCGCGCGCCGGCTGTCGCATCGTCTCAGTCGTCATCACCAGCGGCGACGCCGGGTCGAACAACCCCCAGCACGACGACTCCTACAAACCCATCCTGGCGCGCCTGCGCGAGAAGGAACAGCGCGCCGCCAACAAAGTCCTCGGCCTCGCCGAAACGATCTTCCTCGGACACCCCGACGGCGAGCTCGAACCGACCCTGGCCCTGCGCAAAGAGTTGACGCGCCTCATCCGCCAGCACAAACCTGAGGCCGTCGTCATCGGCGACCCGCAGGGAGTGTTCTACGGGAACGGGTATATCAATCATCCCGATCATCGCGCCGCCGCGCAGGCCGGGCTGTACGCGGTCTTCCCCTCGTCGGAGACTCGCCTCATTTTCACCGACCTGCTTCGGGCGGGGTACGAACCGCACAAGGTCAAGCGCGTCTACATCCACGGAGTCGAAAAGCCCGATACGTGGGTGGACATCGCCGCGACGATGAACGTCAAGTTGCGCGCGCTGAAAAAGCACAAGAGCCAACTCGGCGATTGGGACCCGACCAAAATGTTGAAAGAGTGGGCCGCCGAGGAAGGCAAGGAAAAGGGACTGAAATATGCCGAAGCCTTCAAGGTGATGATCAACGAGGATGAAGCGCCGGAAAATTAGAAATCCCAAAGTTCTACTTTGGGCGACGGAAGTAGAACTTCCGGAATCCTTCCCGAAGTCAGAGCATGACCTTCACCGAATACGACTTCCTCCTCTTCTTCCTCCTCGTCTTCAGCGCGTATTGGCTGTTGAAACGCAGGGCGTGGCAGAACGCGCTCCTGCTCGTTGCGAGTTACGTTTTCTACGCCTGGGTTCATCCGTGGTACGCGCTGTTGCTCGGCCTCTCCACCCTCGCGGATTATTCCCTCGCCCTCGGCATTGACCACAACCGCGCCCGCACAAAATTCTACGTAGGGTTGAGCCTTGCGCTCAACCTGGGCGTTCTCGCCTTCTTCAAATACTTCAACTTCTTCAACGACGGACTGGTGAACCTGCTGACCTCCCTCGGCCTGCGCGCCGACCCTCTCCTCGCGCAGATTCTCCTCCCCGCCGGACTCTCCTTCTACACCCTCAAAAAACTCGCCTACCTCCTCGACGTTTCGCGCGGGACCCTCGCTCCGACCTCCGACCTGGTCGGCTTCGCCCTCTTTGTCGCTTTCTTCCCCCAAATCACCGCCGGCCCCATGGACCGCGCCCAGAAACTCCTTCCCCAAATCCAAACCGACCGCGTTTGGCGCGCCGACAATTTCTACCAAGCCTGGCCTCTCATCGTGATGGGCTTCTTCAAAAAACTCGTTATCGCAAACATGCTCGGCGTCGCCGTGGACCGCGTCTTCAGTCTCAAGCAACCCACCCTGCTCCTGCTCGCCATGGCCGCGCTGGGTTACACCATCCAAATCTTCGCGGACTTCTCCGCCTACACCGACCTCTCGCGCGGCATCGCGCGTCTTTTCGGCTTCGACACTTCCCAGAATTTCAACGCGCCCTACCTGGCCCTCACCCCCACCGACTTTTGGAATCGCTGGCATCTCACCCTCTCCACCTGGCTGCGCGACTACATCTTCTTTCCGCTTCGCCGCGCCCTCCTGCGCGCCCGCCTCCCCACCTGGCTGACCGACGCCCTGCCTCCCCTGGTGACCATGCTAGTCAGCGGACTCTGGCACGGCGCGGGCTGGAACTTCGTGCTGTGGGGTGGATACTTCGGCGTCCTTATCGTCATCTATCAAGCCCTCGGCCTGGGCGCGAGTTGGAAACCGACTCATTGGTGGACGCGCGCCCTCGCCTGGCTCGTCATGTTCTCCCTGCTGATGTTCTCCTTCCTCATCTTCCGTTCCCCCTCGGTGGAATGGCTCGCGACGATGTTCCGCACCAGCCCCCTCGTCGGTTCGAGCGACGAGGCGATAGCCGCGCTCATCAGTTTGTCGGTCATCCTGTGTTACGCCGCGCCGCTGATCGTCAAATACTTCATGGACTTGAAACTCCGTCCCGACTCGAATTGGCAAGTGCTTTATTACGTCGCGGCCACGGTCGTCACCTTCGTCTTCGTCAACGCCGCGCAGCCCGATTTCATCTACTTCCGGTTTTAGAATCGGGCGCGCGTAGAAGACGTTCTCTAACGTCGCCGCCTTGCGCTAGAGAGCGCAAACTACGCGGTTGCGTGTTTGCCCGAATCAAACACATCTGATATGCGCTTCTTCTTGAAATACCTCCTCCTCCTGCTCCTCTCCCTCGCCGCGTTGACCTGGCTCATCCCGGCGCGCTACGGCCTGCCCTACCCCGATTCCGCCGGGCCACATTTCAGCGCCGCCGTCCGCACGGGACATTCCACCATCATTGACAACAACCACGTGGACGTGGTCCTGGTCGGCGACTCGACCCTCGACCGCAGTGTGGACGGGGAAATTTTTTCGCAGGCCATCGGGCAACCCGCGCACGTCATCAGCACGCCCGCATCGAGTACCGCGCTCTGGTATCTCATCTTGAAGAACGCCATCATCGAAGGGACGCAGGACCGCCCGCGCTACGTCATCCTCATGTTCCGCGACACGCTCCTCACCCTGCCCGATTACCACGTCCGCGGCGGACGCGTGAATGAGATTGACGAGTACGCCACCGCGCATGAAGACTTTGTAGTGAAGACCGCCTACCTCCAATTCATGAATCCGCTGGAGATTTTTGCCGAACGTTACTTTCCTCTGTACGGCGCGCGCCAACGCATCAAGGAATCCATCGAGTTTTATACGCGCTCCCTCCTGCCGAATATTTTCCTTTCGTGCAAAGGCGAGTGCGTCAACGCAGTCGTGACGGATGTCTTTTACAACATCGAAAACATAGACCAGAATTTCAGCCAGGGCTTTCTCATGTCCGAAGAGACGAAACTCTACACCCCGCGCGCCATGGACTTCGACGCGCAGATTGACGACTCCTTCCTGCCGGAGATCATCCGCCTCGCGCAGGCCAACGAAATTCAACTGATCTTTGTCCACGCCCGCACGCTCACCTATCCCACCCCCGAGTCGCAGCCCGCAGAACTCGCCGCCTACAAACGCGACCTCGCAACCTACCTCGCCGCGCACAACCTGCCCCTGCTCGACTTCTCCTTCGACACGCGCTTCCCGCCCAGTCTCTTCAACGATCCGCTCCACATGACCGATGAGGGTCAAGCCCTCTTCTCGCAAGTTTTGGGCGAGGCGTTTATGGAATTGATCCATTAACCAAGTGATATAATCCCGCCACCCCGGTTGGGAATGCCTCTCCATGACGTTCACCGATTACAGTTTTCTCATCCTCTTCCTCCTCTCCCTGGCGGCCTATTGGCTGGTCAAACGCAAAGCCTGGCAGAATGCGCTTTTGCTTATCGCCAGTTACCTCTTCTACGGTTGGGTCAACCCGTGGTATGTGCTGCTGCTCGGCCTCTCCACCGCCGTTGACTATTTCCTCGCCCTCGCCATGTCCGCGCGACGCGAGCGCGCCAAGAACTACCTCATCCTCAGCCTCATCGTCAACGTGGGAGTGTTGGCCTTTTTCAAGTACGCCAACTTTTTCGCCGCCGACATTTCACGCATCCTCTCGGCTCTCGGCCTGACCTCGGACGGGACGGCCCTCCAGATTCTCCTCCCGGTCGGACTCTCCTTCTACACCCTCAAGAAACTCGCCTACATCATAGACGTTTCGCGCGGGACGCTCGAACCGGCGCGTGACCCCCTGGCGTTCGCGCTCTTCGTTTCATACTTCCCGCAACTCAACGCCGGTCCCATTGACCGCGCCCAAAACCTCCTGCCCCAAATCCAATCCGACCGCGTTTGGAAATCCGAAAACTTCCAGCGCGCCTGGCCCCTGCTTGTGATGGGCTTCTTCAAAAAGATCGTCATCGCCGCCTCGCTCGGCGCCGCAGTGGACAAGATCTTCGTCTTGCAATCCCCGTCCCCGCTCATGGTCGCCGCGGCCTCGCTCGGCTTCATGTTCCAACTCCTCGCCGATTTCGCCGCCTACACCGACATCTCGCGCGGCGTTTCCTTCCTCTTCGGCTTCGAGACGCCCGAAAATTTCAACGCGCCCTTCCTGGCCCTCACTCCCACCGACTTCTGGAGTCGCTGGCACATCACCCTCGCCGCGTGGTTGCGCGATTACGTTTACATTCCGCTCGGCGGGAGTCGCGTGGCGACGTGGCGCGTGTACCTGAACATCCTGCTCACCTTCCTTCTCAGCGGCGTGTGGCACGGCGCCGGTTGGACGTACGTGATCTGGGGGTTGTATTTCGGAGTCTTGTCTGTCATCTATCGCGCGCTCGGCATGGGAGGCAAGTGGAAGCCGGCCAATGGTTTCACCCGCTTCGTTTCGTGGGCCGTCATGTTCGGGCTGTTGCTGGTCGCGTTCATGATCTTCCGCATCCCCTCCTTCGCTTGGCTGGCGGGAGTCCTGCGCGGCGGAAGTTTGACCGGCTCGTCGCAAGAGATCGTGGTCGCGCTCGCCACCCTCTCCAGCGTGTTATTGTACGGCCTGCCGCTGTTCATCAAACATCACATGGACCGCCGCCTCGCGCCCCAATCCATTTTCTTCGACCTCTACTTCGTTTTCGCCGCGCTCGCCATCCTGTTCTACGTCAACGCCGCGCCCTCGGAGTTCATCTACTTCCAGTTCTAGTTAACGTAGTACCGCAACATTCATGTTGCCCAGCCGCGGCAAAATAAATTTTGCGATACTGCGCCGTGAGTATTTCCATGTATAACTTCCGCCGCACTCTCATCCTCTTCCTCCTGGCTTTCCTCGCCGTTTCGGCCCTGCTAGTGAAATTCGCGCGCGTCCCCTTCCCCGGCACACCCGGCCCGGACTTCGACAACAAAGTCTTGCGCGTCCACCAGGAGACTCTCAACGCCCTCCAGCCGGAACTGGTCCTGCTCGGCGATTCGCTGGCGGAAGAAAACGTGGACATGAACCTGCTCGCCCGGCAAACCGGCATGACGAATTACCGCATGGGCTTCGGCGGTTCGGCCTCGGCCATGTGGTACCTGGCGATCAAGAACAATGTCGTTCCCGCCTCGCATCACCCCAAGGTTCTCGCCATTCTCTTCCGCGACTCGGAGATGACCGCGCCCAACTATCGCGTGGCTGGAAAATTATTCAACGCGCTGGACGAATACGCCACCCCCGAAGATACCCTCGTGATCGAGCGCGCCTATTTGCAATTCATGAATCCGCTGGATGTGTTTGCCGAAACGTATATCCCACCCTACGCGTATCGCGTGTCCTTTGGCTCCATTGCGGAGAAACACGTCTACGCTTTGCCCTTCCTCGCCATGCGTTGCGGAAAGAAGTGCGTAGACAAGGCCCTGCTGGATGTGTTCAATTTCCGCAACAACGCCGCGCCTGACGAGGTGGGCGGCACGCTCGACCCGGAAGAGAATCTGCTCTACTCTCCCGCCGCGCTGGACTTCGACGCGCAGGTGGACAAATCCTTCCTCCCTGAAATTATCCGCCTCTGCCGCGAGAACGACATCCACCTGATCCTCGTCCGCGCCAAAACCCCTCGCTTCGCGCGGACCTCGGAGCCGCGCGGCCTGCCCGAATATCTGGCGGCCCTCGAAGCCTACGTCAACGCGAACGGCGCGTCGTACGTGGATTTATCCAGCAACGCCAATCTCACCCTCGACGACTTCATTGATAACTATCACGTCTTACCCAAGGCGCAGGCGAAGTACACGCAGGCGCTGGCCGAGGCGATCTTGTCTGTGATTCGATAGTACCGCAAAATTTATTTTGCCCCTCGAAGGCGCAACATGAATGTTGCGGTACTGAAACGGCGCGCTACAAGGGGAACACGTAATATCCCACAAGCACAGCCACGAGAGTAACGGTGAGGTTGTCCACGTCGCGGAAGGGGAGCGATTCGATGGCGGTGGCGGCCAGGGCCAGGATCAGGAGGGGGACGAGGTACCCGGCGAAGGGTCCGGGAAATGAACCGAGCGAAACGTAGATGAACAGGATGAGCGCGGCGAGAGTCCATCCGCCCACGAGGACAGCCAACGATCCGGCTACAGATTTTTCGCGGCTCCACGGAAGTTTGGGCGAGGCCACGCGGCGTCCCACCACGTCGGCGATTCCGTCGCCGCCGCACATGAGCATGAGGGCGGTCATGCCGATGGGAGTTTCTTTCCAGAAGATGAGGGTGAGCGACACGAAGGCGATGCCGTAGTAGAGCGGGCCGCGTAGAATTTCGCGGCGGTCGCCGGAGCGCGACATGGCCTGGACGGAGGCCTCGTCTTTGATCACGCCGAAGCCGATGAGCGCGAATTGGACGGTGATGAGGAAGGGAATGGCCGCGGCCAGCCAGCGCGCTTCGGGCGCGTTATTGAACATCAGCCAGCAGAGCGCGAAGAGAGGGCCGGTGCCGATGTGGATGATCTTGCGGCTGAGGCGGCTTTCGATCCAGCCGCGATGCGCGGCGAAGTCCATCAGGCGCAGCCAGGCGATGCAGAGCGCGAGGGTGAGGGCGGTTGCGATCCAGTTGTTCATGCGTTCCTCCGGCGAAATGGAATGGCTCGATTGTACGCGGAAAATAAAAACAGGAGCAGGGATTGAGCCTGCTCCTGTCTCTTTGATGCGGACGCTTACGGGACGATGATGGCGTCTATGTTCACGTAGGTTCCGGAGAAGTGTTTGAAGACGATGGTGTGCGCGCCCGCGCCCAGACCCCAAACGCCCAGTTTTTGTTTGTACTTGGCGGTGGTAGCCGTGGCATATTGATTGAGGGTGTATTTCAGGGCTCCATCCACATAGATTTCCAATTTGCCGTAGCCAGGGCCGGTGGCGAATTCGAGTTGGAAACCGTCATATGGCGCGGCGGAGGTGACGTTGATCATGATGGTGGCCATGCTGCCGAGAGTGGCGGAGCGATGACAACTGCCGCCATCGAAGTTGGAGTTGGTAAAGAGAACGAAGCCCGCCGAGTATGCCCAGTTGGAGTCTGTGTTCTGGTAGGTGCCCGGACCCACCGGTGTGACTGGTTTGGGCTGGCTCGACGGCGAGTTGCTGAGTCCGCCGAGGTTCGAGGCTTCGTCGAGGGCGCGTACCGCGAAGAAGTAAGTGACGCCCGAGGTGAGTCCGGTCACGGTCAGGGTCTCGGCTTGACCCGGGGTCTTGGGGACGAGGCTGTTGGCGAAAACGGTGGCGGCGGACCAAGTGGACTCATCCACGATGGGGCTGGTGGAGTAGCGGACGGCGTAGGAAGTGGCCGGGTTCGTGCCGGTGGCATCCTCCGAGGGAGCGGTCCAACTCAAGGCCACTGAGAGATTCGCAGCGCCTTGCGTCGCGGCCAGGTCGCTGATCGCCGCGGGAGGATTGGTGTCGGGTGGGCCGATGATCTCGATGGCGTCCACGTAGACGCGCGTGCCGGCGGAGTGAACGAATTCAACGGTGTGTTGTCCCAGCGCGTAGGTGGGGCTGGTGTAGATTTGTTTGTATTTGGTGGTGGTGGCTTTTTGGTTCAACCCAGTGACCAGTACATTGTCCACCAGGATGTTCATCGTGCCGCCGGAGGTGGTGGCAGTGTAGTAGAACTTGAACTGCGTGCCTTCGAAGACGAAGATGGCCTTGTTGTTGAGCGTGGCCGAGTAGCGATAACTGCCGCCCTGCGCGTACGAAGCGGTTGTCGAGGTCCACGTGCCGATGTACATCCACTTGGCCGTATCTTTGTCGTCGTACAGGCCGGTTCCAAACGGACCGACAAAGGATGCGGTCGCCGACGGGCTGTTGGAGAGGCCGCCGGGGGTGGCATCGGGAGAGGCGTCGTCTTCCGCACGGATGGCGAAATAGTAGGTTCCGCCCGGGGCCAGGCCGGTGACGGTCATGCTTTCAGGGGCGCCGGCGGCTTTCGGGGCCGGCACACCGCTAGTCACTTTGGTAGCGGAATTCCAGGCGGTATCGTTGGTGATCGGGCTGGCGGAGTAGCGCACGTCATAGGAGGAGGCCACCCCTTCCGAGCCGTCATCGCCGGTGGCGGTCCACGTCAGGTTGACGAGACCGTAGGCCGCGGAGGAACCGGTAGCCGCCGCGAGGTCCGTGATCGTGCCGGGTTGCACCAGGTCGGGCGGGGCCAGAATCTCGATGGCGTCAATGTTGACGTATTTCGATTGATGCTTTAATTCCAGGGTGTGCAGGCCGTCGGTGAATGTGGGGCTGGTATACACTTGCTGGTAGCCGGTACTGGTGGCGTTCTCGTTGATGGTGGCGAAGGCGGCTCCATCCAGGAACAAGTTCAGGTTGCCGAAGGATGTGCCTTTGGTGTAGATCACTTTGAATTGATTTCCGGCGAAGGTGATCTTGGCAGAGTTGCCCACCACCCTGGAGGTCTTGTAGGTTTTGTTGTAGGCGGAGGTGGCGTTGGTGTCGCTCCAAGCGCCGGTGTAAACGATGGCAGAGGATTTGTCGTCGTACTTACCGGGCAGGGCGACGCTGTTGTTCGGCGCGAAACTCAAATTGAGCGTCATGTAATCGGTGACCGCCAGTGGAGAGTCCGCATCGAAGGGGGTTTGCGGAATGGGGCCGGTGGTGGTGAATTGCATCACCTCGATGTAGTAGGTAACGCCCCGTTCCAAATCGGCGGTGACCTTTGCCTGCGGCGAAATACCCGGATCATCATCGTTGCAGCCGACCTCGGTCAGCGCGCCGCGCGCGCCGCGCCAGATGCTCAATACTGCATCGAAGGAACTTCCCGCCGTGTCCACGGTGACAGTTCCATAGCTGTTGGGCACGAACTTGTACCACACAGAATGCAGGTAAGGATATCCGGTGCAGGAAGCCACGGGATCGTCGCCAGCCACGGTGGCATCGTTGAAGTTCCCTTCGCTCATGGTTTGCGTAGCGGGCGAGGAATAGATTGGAACGGGAAAATCGAAGTTATCGTTTGCCGGCGCGGCCGCCAGCGCGGGAGAAGGCGTTCCAATCGCGACAGCCAGAAGGGCCAATGCCGTCAGCCCGTTCATAGCGATGCGTTTCCACATGGAAGAGGTTCTTGTGTTCATACGTTCTCCAAATTCACTGGTGAGTATAGGCAGGGGGAGGGTACATCGAAATCAGTCAGGCTAACCCAACGACCAACTTCATTTTAAGGGATAAAACGGTCGGGCTCACTGACATTTTTGTCAGTTGACGGTGTGGATAGGACTAATGGGTGAAGTCTCACACGCCTCGCGCGACATTCCGCATCATTCCGGACCGCCGGGCGGGCGCGGCCCTACCGAAAGCAATCGGGCCAGACCGTTTTGGCCTGGCCCGATTCTAACTCAATTGCCGCGATTTTTACGGGAAGATTTCGAGCGCGTCAATGGTGACGGTTCCCGCGGCTACGAACTGGACGGTGTGATTCCCTGCGGCCAGGCCCAGGCGACTCCACGTCCTTTGCCAATACGTGAGGGTGGTCCTCTGGTTGATCGCGCCAACCTGAATGCCATCCACGTACACTTTCAACGTGCCAAGTCCGCTCTTGGTTTGGAAGGTGACGGTGAAACCTGTGCCGTTGAAGAGGAAGGTGGCTGTGCTGCCCGAAGCGCCGGAGGTATGCATGCCGCCGCCGCTGGCTTGCGGGAAGGAGCCGATCATCCAGATGCCGTTGTACAGCCAGGCCGGGTCGTTATCTTCGTAGAAGCCCGCGCCCCAATACGCCAACCCGACGATCGAGCCGATGGCGTTATCGGAGTTCGAGAGGTTGGAGTATCCGGCGTTGTCGCTGGCGCGGATGACGAACCAGTAATCCACGCCGGGGGTCAGGCCGGTTACGGTCATGCCCTCCGGCGTTCCGGCCGGTTGCGGCGCAGGAATAACGCCCGGGACTGTGGTCGCCGCGTTCCAATCTGATTCGGTGAGGATCGGCAGCATGGAGTAACGGATTTCATACTTCATGGCTGTGCCAACGCCGCCGGGATCGTCGCCCTGGGCAGTCCAGGTCAAGTCCACGGCGCCGGGTGTGACGCCGTTGGGCGTGGCGACCAGGTCCACGATTGCATCGGGCGGTCCGCCATCAATGATGTTGAAGATGGCGATGGCGTCAATGTTGACGTAGGGCAGGGACTTCTGGATGAATTGAACGCTGTGCGGGCCGTTGGTCAACATCGGGGAGACGTAGATCATGCGTTGGGTGGCGACGCTATACTGGTCAATCGTGGTCAGGTACGCGCCGTCGAGGATCACATCCAGCAGGCCCATGCCGAAGCCGGAGTTGTAATACAGGCGGAATTGGGTTCCCGTGAAGTAGAAGGAGGCTGTGCTTCCCAACTGGTTCGCCAGGTGAATAGCGCCGCCAACGTTGCCGGGACTGCCAACCACGCTCCACGTTCCGGTGTAGGTCCAGTAGGCGGACTTGTCGTCGTAAGTTCCAATTCCAATCGGCGTGCCGGCTTGGGCGATGGCGCTGGGGCTGTTGGATACCGGTCCCATGTTGCCAACCTCATCCACGCCGCGTACATTGAAGAAGTATGTGAGGCCCGGAACCAGTCCGGTGAGGGTGACGGTCTGCTTGCTTCCGGCGGGGAGCAGGTTGGGCAGGTTGATCACGTAGGGGGTGGCGGCGTCCCAGGAAGCGGCATCCACAATGGGGTTCAGCGAGTAGCGGATCTGGTTTCCGTAGACGCGTCCAATGTAGCCGTCGTCGCCGGTGGCGGTCCACGTGAGGGTGACCTTGCCGGTGCCGGCCCCGGTGGTGGCGGCCAGGTCGCTGATCACGCCCGGATCAATAATGTCGGGGTGGTAGTAAACCCAGAAACTGTCCAGGTTCACTTTTTTCCCAGCCGGCCCTCCGTGTTGCAGGACCAATTTATGAACGTTGTCTTCGACGAGGGAGGCGGAGCCGATGATCGGAAGGGGAGGCGTGTCCCAACAGGTGTATTGATACAGGCCGCTTCCCTGTCCGATCGTGCCGATGAATACGCCGTCAATGTACACGTTCATGTTGCCCATTTCGGGGCCGAGCACGTAGCAGAATTGAACGCCGCTGCCGTCGAAGAACACGGTGGCCGAGTCGCCGGGATTGTTGCCGATGTGGATATTTCCCTTGTACACGGTGCCGGGCAGGATGGGAACCAGCGTCCAACCGACGGGCGAGTAGATGATCTCGTCATCGGTGCCGTCGTAAAGCGCTCCGGGCAGGAGGATGGGTTTGGTGGTGAACGAGAAGGCAAAGCGGAACGGGTCCGGCGGGGTTGTAGCCGCGCCGGTCTTGCGGGCGATCTGGATGTAGTATTTCACGCCGCCGCGCACCGCAAACGTCATGGAGGATGTGGTAGTGGAGAAGTTCGCGTCATCGTTGCATCCGACTTCGACCAGGGTGGAAATGTCGGATGGGACTTCCGCCATGAAAACGGTGATGATGGTGTCGTAGCCGCTGTTCGTGGTGTTGAGGCTCATCTCGCCCGACAAGAGCGGGCTGTAGGTATACCAAATCGAGGCCTGGCCCTGGCCGCCTCCATCGCACGTTAGGGCGGGATCGCCCACTTCGGTGGTGGCGCCAGTCATATCGGAGAGCGACGCGCCGAACGTGGTGGTGGTGATCTTCTTCGCGTTGGCGAAGTTATCATTGGCGGGGGGAGTGGCCGCGAGCGCCGAAGTGACGTTGACCGCCGCGGCGACGATCAGCCCCAAAGCGATCCATCCCTGGAGAATGGCGCGGGGCAGAGACTGGGCTTTCTTTGAATTCATGGTACCTCCGATTTCAAGTTCAATGACAGGAAACTGTCGATTCGTCTGGGGAAGAATTTTACCCTCCGTACGACTGTCAAACAACATACCTTACAACTTTCTCATACTGGAATTTTGGAATGTGTGAGGTGGTGGGCCCGGCTGGATTCGAACCAGCGACCAAGCGATTATGAGTCGCCTGCGCTAACCACTGCGCCACGGGCCCGCGCTCGCGGTTTCGGAAAATAAAAAGGAGCGGGAGACGGGATTCGAACCCGCGAATATCAGCTTGGAAGGCTGATGCCTTA
>CAZVAX010000074.1:0-19477 GCA_964625215.1 uncultured Anaerolineaceae bacterium
TCATCCAGCAGGCTGATCTTGTCAAAAATTTCGTGAACTTATTTTACGGAGTACTTAATACGGGCGTGATATTCTCGCCCTCGATTTGTCCGTTTAAGGAGTAGCCTGTGAATAAGTCTTTACGAATTGGTTTGGCTGTGGTTGTCGCCCTGATCCTGCTCGGCGGTTCGTTCTCCGGCGGGTTCCTGGCTGGACATTACATGAAACTGCCGGGCGAGGGCGAACCGGAACTGTCCCTGCCCATTTCGAGCGTGGCCCCAACGCAATCCGTTTCCCCGGACACGGAGGCCCTCTTTGCCCCGTTCTGGGAAACTTGGAATATCGTCCACGAGAATTATGTGGATCAGCCCGTGGACGATGTGGCCCTCATGCGCGGCGCCATCAGCGGTATGTTGGCCGCCCTAGGCGATCAGCACACCTCCTACATGGATCCGAAGGAATTCCAACAGGCGAACGATTCCCTCTCCGGGGAATATGAAGGCATCGGCGCGTACGTGGACACCACCGCCGACTACCTGACCGTTATCAGCCCCATTCCGGGTTCGCCCGCCGAGGAGGCCGGCCTGCGAACCGGCGACGCCATCATCGCCATTGACGGCGAGGATATGACCGGCATTGACCCCGAACTCGTGCGCCAGAAGGTGCTCGGCCCGGCGGGTTCCGTAGTCACATTGACGATTCGGCGCGGCGAGGGGACTCCGTTCGATGTGAAGATCACCCGCGCCAAGATCACCATCAAAAGCGCCGACGGTAAGATGCTCGAAAACGATATTGCCTACATCCAGGTCACCGCCTTCGGCGACAAGACCACCCAGGAACTCGAAGACGCGCTGACAAAGGCGATGGAGGAAAATCCGAAAGGGTTGATCCTCGACCTGCGCAACAACGGCGGCGGATACCTGCAAACCGCCGTGGAAGTGGCCTCGCAATTCCTACCCAAGGACGAGGTTGTGTTGTACGAGCGTTATGGCAACGGTGAAAAGCAGGTTTACTCGTCTTTGGGCGGCGGGCTCGCCGCCGACATTCCGATGATCGTGCTCGTCAACGAGGGATCCGCTTCGGCGTCCGAGATCGTGGCGGGCGCGTTGCAGGATCACGCTCGCGCCACCCTCGTGGGAGTCGTTTCGTACGGCAAGGGATCGGTTCAGATCTGGACGCCTCTTTCCAACAACCAGGGAGCGGTGCGCGTCACTGTCGCCAAGTGGCTGACACCCAACGGGCGTACCATTCATGAAGTCGGCCTGACTCCCGAAGTCTACGTGACGATGACCGAGAACGACTATGTCAACGATCTCGACCCGCAACTGGACGCGGCCATCCAAACTTTGCTTGCCATACTTGCCGGCGATCCCATCCCCACCTCCATGCCCACCGTGACGCCGACGCCTTAAGAAAGGTGAACCATGTTTTACTTCGATCCCATGTATCTCTGTTTCATGATCCCCGGCCTGCTCTTGATGGGGCTGGCCTCCTGGTACGTGAAATCGGCCTACAACAAATGGAGCCGCGTTCGCAACCGCAGCGGATTCACCGGCGCGCAAGCCGCGCAACGACTGATCCAATCGGCCGTCTACACCATCGAAGGCGGCGAGGGACTGCGCGACGTTCGCATCATGGGCATCGGCGGCAACCTGAGCGATCACTACGACCCGCGCGACAAAACCCTCAAACTTTCGCCCGGCGTGGCGAATGTCCCTTCGGTGGCCTCGGTTGCCATCGCCGCGCACGAACTGGGTCATGCCCTGCAGGACGCGGAGGGATACTTTCCCATGCGCTTGCGCGGCGCGCTCGTCCCGGCGGTCAACATCGGCTCGAACCTCGGCTGGATTCTGATCCTGCTGGGCCTGTTTCTCTATAACTTCACCCGCTCCGATTTTGGCGTTACCGTCGCCTGGCTGGGTGTGATCGCCTTCTCGACGGGCGCGGTCTTCGCCCTGCTCACCCTGCCTGTGGAATTCAACGCCTCGGCGCGCGCCAAGCGACTGCTCGTGGAGAGCGGCATCATTCAGGGCGAGGACGAACAACGCGGCGTCAACCATGTGCTAAACGCCGCCGCCCTCACATACGTGGCGGGACTCCTCACCGCTGTTCTGCAACTCCTCTACTACGTTCTCCTCGTCGGCGGGTTGGGTCGGCGGCGCGATTAGCCAAAGATACGCCAAAATTCCTAACCGCAGACGCTTCGCGCGAAGACGCGGAGAAACCATAAAAAGGAAAACTCCGTAACTCTGCGCGAAGCGTCCGTGGTTTGCTTTTGTTTCATGGCTCTCCCGTAATTTATCAGGAAACCCCAAGAGCCTTACCACCGATTTCACCGATTTAGACGGATTGGAAAAGAAAATCAGTGAAAATCCGCGAAATCTGTGGCTAAAGGTTTTCCGCTCATCCATTTTCCCGTCAGAAACGGGAGAGCCTGTTTTATTCTGCGGTTCACTTTGGGGGAGGCGTTACTTTTCATCCTTCATCTTTCATCTTTCATCCTTTACAATTCCCCCACAATGAAAAAATTCATCGCCGTTCTCCTCCTCTTCCTCGGCGTCGCCGTCGTCGCCCTCAGTTTCGGGGAATTGGAGACCATCCTAGCCACCCTGCAACACGCCCATTTGGGCTATCTCGTTCTTGCGCTTGGTCTTTTCGCCCTCTGGCTTTGGAACGTGGGACTGACCTACAAAGCCATCTACCACCTGCTCGGCATCGAAGAGACGCGCGAGCGACTCGTTCTGCTCACCGCGGCCTCTTCCTTCGTCAACATCGTCGCGCCGACGGCCGGGTGGGGAGGCGTGGCCCTCTTTGCCGCCGACGCGCGCGCCCGCGGTCACGCGCCGGGCAAAGCCACCCTGGCGGGCGCGCTCTTCCTCCTCATTGACCAGGTCGCTTTCCTGTGCGTCCTGGCCCTCGGCTGGATCGTCCTCATCCGCCGTAACGACCTCAACGCCGGCGAAATTTTCGCCAGCCTGGTTCTGCTTTCCATTGCCTGCATCACCGCTTTTTTGCTCTATCTCGGTTACCGCTCACAAGACGCCCTCGGCAACGCGCTGGCGCGCATGGCGCATGCCATCAATCGTGTGCTGCGACCCTTCCTCCATCACAACTATTTGAGCGAAGACCGCGCCCACGCCTTTGCCGCCGAAGTGGCCGAAGGTCTCGCCGACCTGCCTGAACATTCCATCCAACGCCTGCTTCGTCCCCTCCTTCACGCGCTTCTCAACAAATCCCTGCTCATCGGCATTTTGCTTTGTTCCTTCCTCTCCTTCGACGTCCCATTTTCCGCCGGAACGATCATCGCCGGCTGGGCTATCGGCTACCTCTTCCTCATCGTCTCACCGACTCCCAGCGGGATCGGCGTGGTGGAAGGACTCATGCCCCTCACGCTGACCAGCCTCCGCGTCCCGTATGAAGCGGCGGTTGTCGTCACCCTCGTGTATCGCGCCGTCACCTTTTGGATGTTGCTGGCCGTCGGCGCCTGGGCCTTCCGCCGCCTGCACCTGACCCCCTCTGCATGACTCTCGCCTCCCTCCTCGCGCGCTGGAAGACCGACTCCGCCACCGGGCCGAACATCGCCGCCTGGCGGACTCTCCCGCCCCGGCCCGCCTCCCTCGTCCCTCTCCCGCCTCTGCCGGACCCCTTGCGGGCCGCGCTCGCCTCGCGCGGAATCCACTCCCTTTACGCGCACCAGGCCCAAGCCTTCGACTCGGCCCGTCGCGGCGAAAATGTTGTCCTCGCCACCGGCACCGCCTCCGGCAAGACCCTCGCATACAATCTGCCCGTTCTCGCCACGCTCATCGAAAATCCGCACGCCCGCGCGCTCTATCTTTTCCCCACCAAATCGCTGACGCAGGATCAGTTATCAGTTATCAGTTATCAGTTGTCAGTCATTCAGTCACTGATGACTGATCACTGGTCACTGATCACTAGCATTTACGACGGCGACACCCCTCAATCCCACCGCCCTCAAATCCGCAAGACCGCCAACATCCTCCTCACCAACCCCGACATGCTCCACACGGGCATCCTCCCGCACCACACCAACTGGGACGACTTCTTCCGCAACCTCAAATTCATCGTCATTGACGAACTGCACACCTACCGCGGCGTCTTCGGCTCGCACGTCGCCAACGTGATCCGCCGACTCAAACGCGTGGCGGACTTCCACGGCGCGCATCCGCAATTCATCCTCACCTCCGCCACAATCGGCAACCCCAAAGAACTCGCCGAGAGACTCATCGAAGAACCTGTCACGCTCATTGACCAGGATGGCTCCTCGCGCGGCGAGCGTCACTTCCTGCTCTTCAACCCCCCCATCGTGGACGAGTCCATCGGCCTGCGAAAATCCTCCATCCAGGAATCCATCCGCCTCGCCGGTGACCTGCTCGACAACGGCGTGCAAGGAGTCATGTTCGCCCGTTCGCGGCGGACGGTGGAGATTTTGTTGACGCAGTTACAAGGCGAAAATCGAAATTCGATATTCGATACTCGAAAATCGAATTTCGAATTATCGAATATCGGCTCATCCATTCGCGGCTATCGCTCCGGCTACCTCCCCAGCCAACGCCGCGAAATCGAGAAGGGACTTCGCGACGGCAGCGTCCGCCTCGTGGTCGCGACGAACGCCCTCGAGTTGGGCATTGACATCGGCGGGCTGGGCGCGTCCATCCTCGTGGGCTATGCGGGCAGCATCTCATCCACCTGGCAGCAAGCCGGTCGCGCCGGCCGCGGGGACGATCCCGCCGTTGCAGTGTTGGTCGCGTCGCCCAACCCGCTCGACCAATTCCTCGCGCACCATCCCGAATATTTTTTCGGTCAATCGCCCGAGCAGGCCCTCATCAATCCAGATCACCTTTTGATTTTGCTCGAACACTTGCGTTGCGCGTTGTTTGAACTTCCCTTCAAAGACGGCGAGGGCTTTGGCAGTCTCTCCGCCGACGTGATCCGCGACTACCTCGATGTGCTGGTTGCCAACCAGGAAGCCCACGCCTCCGTTGACAAAGTTTTCTGGATGGCCGACGCCTACCCCGCCGCCAACATCTCCCTGCGCTCCGCCTCGCCCGCCAGGGTTGTCTTGCATACTGAAGATGAGGATGGCCCGCGCACCATCGGTGAAGTGGACCTCGCCAGCGCGGTCTGGATGGTTCACCCGCGCGCCGTCTATTTGCACGAGGGCCAACAATACTTCGTCCAAGACCTCGACCTGACGCGCAACACCGCCACCCTCATCCCCGTCGGCCTCGACTACTTCACCGAACCCTTGCGCGAAACCACGATCCAAGTTCTCTCCACCTCCGACATCTCCTCACCTGACACCTCGCGCCTGACACCTGACACCCGAAGTTGGGGCGAGCTCCAAGTCACCACCCAAGTGACAGGCTTCCGCAAACGCAGTTGGGTCGGCAATGAAAACCTCGGCGAAGAACCGCTCGAATTGCCTCCCTCGGATTTGCAAACAACCGGCTACTGGCTCTCCCTCTCCGAGGCGACTGTGACGCGTCTACGCGACGCCGGAAATTGGTCCAACGACCCGAACGACTACGGTCCCGACTGGCCCAAGATCCGCGACCGTGTCCGCGCCCGCGATGGATTCCGTTGCGGCATTTGCGGGACGCCGGAAGACGGGAGACAGCACGATGTCCACCACAAGATTCCGTTGCGAAATTTCAAAACAGCGAACGGCATTGACCTCGTGCATGCCCATCGTCTCGATAACCTCATCACGCTCTGTCCCTCCTGCCACCGCAAAGCCGAGCAGAACGTCCGCATGAGAAGCGGACTCGCCGGACTCGGTTACGTGCTTTCGCAACTCGCGCCGCTCTTCCTCATGTGCGACCCTGGCGACCTCGGCCTGCACGTGGACGCGGCCGGTTCCGTCTTTGGCGCGCCCGCCATCGCGCTGTACGACCAGGTTCCGGCGGGAATCGGATTCAGCCAGAAGTTGTTTGAGTTGCATGACGAGTTGCTGGCGCGCGCGCTCGAACTGGTAACCGAATGTCCCTGCGAAGACGGCTGTCCGTCTTGCGTCGGTCCCGCCGGGGAGAACGGGGTGGGAGGCAAGGAAGAGACGTTGGCGATCTTGAAGCAGATAATATAAAGCGGCCTCCACATGGAAGCCGCTTTTTACGCAACGCGCACTATCAGAAAGTGTCTGAAACCCACTGCGTAAGCCATGTTCTCTAACGTCGCCCTGCGCTGAAGAGCGCAGAATACGCTTATAGCATGGATGAAAACCCACTTTTCATAGACTCTCTCAGACTATTCGACTATCAGACTATCAGACTATCGGCTCTCCCACTACCCCTCCCGCATCCACCTCTTCACCGCCTCTTCATCGTGATCGTACTTCGCCAGCGTCTCCAACAACTTCTCCGGCTCGGACTCGCAGCACAGCGACTCGCGATGTTCGCGAAATATGAATCCTTCATCCACCGCGTGGTCAATGGCCGCAAGCAGGGGGGCGTAGTAATTGCGGAGGTTGAGCAGGCCGATGGGTTTTTCGTGCGCGCCGGTCTGCGCCCAGGTGACGGCCTCGAACAATTCGTCGAAGGTGCCGTAGCCGCCGGGCAGGGCGATGAACGCGTCGGAGAGTTCGTGCATGCGCGCTTTGCGGGCGTGCATGGATGGGGTCACTTCCATGCGCGTCAGTCCCTGGTGCGCGAGCGCGGGTGTATTCATTGAAGGGATAATTACCCCGATCGCCTCGCCGCCCGCCTCCAGCGCGCCGTTTGCCAGCGCGCCCATCAGCCCGGTCTTGCCGCCGCCGAAAACCACGCGAATCCCGCGCCGGGCCAGCGCGCGGCCCATGTCGCGCGCGCCCGCCAGGTAGTCCGCGTGAACCGAGTCGGATGATCCGCAAAAAACGCAAATGGAATTCATGTCGCCTCCTTGGGACAATTTGGCAAATTGTCCTACACTTTATCACACGTTAGAGTTCCATAAGTTGTCGCGTTTTATCGCTTGACGCGTTCATTGACGGGATTACAATCAGCCCGATGGACTACAAGGATTACTACAAAATTTTGGGAGTGGATCGCAAGGCCAGCGCGGACGAGATTCGCAAAGCCTATCGCAAACTGGCAATGCAATATCACCCCGACCGCAATCCCGGAAACAAGCAGGCGGAGGATCGCTTCAAGGACATCAACGAGGCCTACCAGGCGTTGAGCGACTCGGAGAAGCGCGCCCGCTACGACCAGCTGGGAAGCGCGTATTCCAACTGGCAACAGCGCGGCGGTCGTCCCGGCGACTTCGATTGGAGTCAGTGGATGGGCGGCGCGCCAGGGGGGACACGCGTGAATGTGGATGACCTGAACGATCTTTTCGGCGGCGAAGACGGGGTGTTCTCGGATTTCTTCCGTTCCTTTTTTGGGGGAATGGGCGCCTCGCCGCGGACCTCGGGGCGGGCGCGGCCATCGGCTGGTTTTCAGCGACCGGTTTCGATCTCGCTGACGGAGGCCTATAACGGAACGACGCGCCAACTTCAAAGCGGGCCGCGCAAATTGCAGGTGAATATCCCGGCGGGGGTGAAGAACGGTTCGAAGGTGCGCGCGCCCGGCGCGGGCCCGGATGGAAGCGATGTGTATCTCATCGTCGAGATTCCCGATGACCCGCGTTTTGAACGCGACGGCAACAACCTGACCACCGTCGCGAGCGTGGATGTGTTCACCCTGATCCTCGGCGGCGAGGCGGAGGTGGAGACGATGGCGGGCAAGGTCAAGTTGAATATTCCCGCCGGGACGCAACCCGACCAGGTCTTTCGACTCGCGGGGCGCGGGATGCCGCAGTTGAACAAGAAGGATGTAAAGGGCGACCTGTACGTAAAGTTGAAGGCGAGCGTGCCAAAATATCTTTCCCCCAAGCAACGTGAGTTGATCGAAGAGGCGGCGAAGATAAAATTTTAGAGACGAGCGGGAATCCGAAAGTTTTATTTTCGGAATGAGCCGTCAAATCGCCCCGAAGTAGAACTTCGGGATCCCACTTTTGGAGAAAAAATGAAACGAATTTCCCTTGCCTTATCGGTTCTTGTGTTGGCCCTGCTCGCCTGCCAGGCGGGCGGACAGACTCCCGTGGTTGTCACACAGGTTGTCGCCGCGCCAACCATCGTCCCTCAACCGTTGGCGTTGGACGTTGAGCGACAACAAGAGGCCCTGGTCGCTCTTTTCCAACGCGTCAACCCAGGGGTGGTTGCCATTAAGACCATCGGCGACCAGGCCGGGTCGCTTGGCTCCGGCTTTGTTTATGACGCGGAAGGTCACATCGTCACGAACTATCACGTGGTGGAAGGTTCGAAGCAGGTGGAGGTGGACTTCACCAGCGGCTTCAAGGCCTACGGGACCATCGTCGGCACGGACCTCGACTCGGACCTGGCCGTCGTCAAAGTGGACGCGCCCGCCTCGGAGTTACATCCCCTCCCGCTCGGCGATTCGGACTTCCTCCAAGTGGGTCAGACCGTGGTAGCCATCGGCAATCCCTTCGGACTGAACAGTACCATGACGGTGGGCATTGTCTCCGCGCTGGGCCGCACCCTCGACTCGATGCACGCCACCTCCACAGGCAGTGTCTTTACCGCCGGCGACATCATCCAAACCGACGCGGCGATCAATCCCGGTAACTCCGGCGGTCCGTTGTTCAATTTGAACGGCGAGGTGATCGGGGTCAACCGCGCCATCCGCACCGTCAATGCCACCGAGACGGGCGAGCCGTTGAACTCCGGCATCGGCTTCGCGGTCTCGATCAATATCGTCAAGAAAGTGGTTCCGGGTTTGATCAAGGATGGTTTCTACGATTACCCCTACATGGGCGTTAGTTCGATGGACAATCTCAGCCTGACCGTGATCGAAGCGCTCGGACTCAAAAGTCAGGTCGGCGCGTACGTGACCAGCGTGGCTCCCGGCGGCCCGGCGGACCTGGCGGGCATTCGCGCCGGCGACAAACCCACCAGCCTGCCCGGCCTGTTCGCGGGCGGCGACCTGATCACTGCACTGGACGGAATGCCGATCCAGACCTTCGATGACCTCCTGCGTTATCTCATCACGCATAAGTCCCCCGGCGATCAGGTCGTGCTGACGATCATGCGTGGCGAGGAGACGTTGGATATTACGGTGACGCTGGGGAAGAGGCCGAAGTAGCCGCCAACGGATGGGGAACAGATGAAAAAAACCGGGCGAGGTTCATCACCTCGCCCGAACTTTTATCCGAAGCGTTCTTCTTTCCACACGTCGGCGCGATTGTGGTAGCCGGCCTGCTCCCAGAAGCCGCGACGGTCGCGCGGCATGAACTCCAACGAGCGCAGCCACTTGGCGCCTTTCCAGAAGTAAGGCGTCTCCAAATTTTCGCGGCCCGGGATGAAGCCGACAACTCCGCGCAGGGGGTAACCGTGGTCGGCGTCAATCGGAATTCCGTTCAGGTGGGTGGCGAGCAGGAAGTTGTCGGCTAGCGCCACCTCCAGCGGCAGGTTGACTGTGAAGCCGTACTCGGCGTGTTGCATCACGTGGGTGGCGGTCGGCTTGATACGCAGGAGCCCGGCCTCGGTCAAGGCGCGAAGCGAGACGCCCTCCCACACTGTGTCGAACTTGCTCCAGCGCGTCACGCAATGGATGTCCATCTGAACCTTCGTACGCGGCAATTGATTGAACTCGTCCCAGGTCCAGCGTCGTTCCTGCTCCACCTCGCCCCAGGCGCGGAAGTCCCATGTGGCGGCGTTGAAGTGCGGCACAGGCCCGTAGTGCAGCACGGGGAATTTCAGCGTGAGCGATTGACCCGGCGGCAGGCGTCCCTCGTTGCGGACGCGCTCCTCTTCCTTGCGGCGGTCACCATCCATGTTGAACATAAAACACCTCGTTTTGAAGTTGGAATCCTGAAGTTCTACTTCAGGATTGACCCGCGTCTTCCGAAAGTAGAACTTTCGGATTCCTGCGCCTCGGTTTTGAGAATTATGCCAGAAATTTCGGGGTTTGAACTACCCATTGGATAGCGCGTCTCGACGCTTTGTTACCGTCCCATTGTTAGAGTTGGATAAATTTCCGCGACACGATTGACGTGTATAATTGCCCAAATTTTTTAGCGGAGTTCCCCATGCCCACAAAATACTCATTTCGCGAACGCTTCGGCTATTGGTTCGATACCATGATGGCGCGCGGCACAGGCGCGTTGATCGGTATGTTGGCCGTCTTCACCCTTGCCATCATCGTCCTCGCCGGTTTGCTCATCACCATCGGAGGGCATCTGCTCGCCCCCGAAGGCGCCGACCCGCCCGGCTTGTTCGAAGCCATGTGGCTCAGTCTCATGCGCACCCTCGACGCCGGCACCATGGGCGGCGACGCGGGCTGGGGCTTCCGCTTCCTCATGCTGCTCGTCACCATCGGCGGCATCTTCATCGTCAGCGCGCTGATCGGCGTCCTCAACAACGGGCTCGAAGACAAACTCGGTGAACTCCGCAAAGGGCGCTCGCGCGTCCTCGAGCAAGATCACACCGTCATCTTGGGTTGGAATCCGCAAATCTTCACCGTCATTTCCGAGCTCGTGATCGCAAACGCGAATCGCAAACAGGGCGCGGTCATCGTCGTGATGGCGGAGCAGGACAAAGTCGCGATGGAAGACGCCGTCGCCGAGCGCATCCCCGACACGAAAAACACGCGCGTGATATGTCGCTCCGGCAGTCCCATTGACCTGACCGACATCGAGATCGTCAGCCCGCACGCGGCGCGCTCCATCATCCTTCTGCCCGAAGGCGACGACCCCGACACGCACATCATCAAATCCGTTCTCGCGCTCACCAACAACCCCAATCGTCGCGAAGAGCCATATCACATCGTCACGCAAATTCACGACAAGAAAAACATGGATGTTCTCGCCATGATCGGCAAACGCGATGTGGTGCAAGCCGTTGAGACCAACGACCTCATCGCCCGCGTTGTCGCGCAAACTTCGCGTCAATCCGGCCTCTCCGTCGTCTACACCGAGTTGATGAACTTCGGCGGCGACGAAATCTACTTCAAAGCCGAACCCGCCCTCACCGGCAAAACTTACGGCGACGCGCTCCTGGCTTACGAAGACTCCACAGTCATGGGACTGCGCCGCGCGGATGGGACCGCCTTCATCAACCCGCCGATGGAGACCGACCTGCGCGACGGCGACTCCCTCATCGCCCTCTCCGCCGACGACGACACGATTCGACTCGCCCCCCAAGCGGGCGAGGTGGACACGAGCGCCATCCAACCTTCGAGCAAACGCGCCAAACCCGCGCCAGAAAAATGTCTCATCCTCGGCTGGAACCGCTCCGGCGTCACCATCATCCGCGAACTCGATAACTACGTCGCCAAAGGTTCGCTCGTCACGGTCGTCTCGGACCTGCCCAACCTCGATAGGCAGATCCGCGACCAGGCCGGCAAACTCACCAACCAGAAAGTGAACGTGGAAGAAGGCGACACCACCGACCGCGCCCTGCTCGAATCGCTCAACGCCCCCGATTACGATCACGTCATCGCGCTGGCGTACTCGCACCTCGCGCCGCAAGAGGCTGACGCCAAGACCCTCGTCACGCTCCTGCACCTGCGCGACATGGCCGAGAAAGACGACACCCCCTTCTCCATCGTCAGCGAAATGCTCGACCTGCGAAACCGCGAACTGGCCGAAGCCGCCCAAGTGGACGACTTCATCGTCAGCGAGCATCTCGTCAGTTTGATGATGGCGCAACTGAGCGAAAACCGCGACCTGCTCCCGGTCTTCACCGACATCTTCGACCCCGAAGGCGCGGAAATCTACCTCAAACCGGTCGGCGAATACGCGCAGACCGGGCATCCGGTTAATTTCTACACAGTGGCCGAGGCCGCCCGTCAGCGCAACGAGACGGCCATCGGCTACCGACTGATGAGCGAAAGCCACGACGCGGACAAAGCCTATGGCGTCCACACCAACCCGAAGAAATCCGCGCGGGTGATCTTCGCCCCGGAGGATAAGGTTATCGTGATTTCGGAGGGATAGCCCTACGTAGCAAAAACCAGGTTTCTCTGAGAAACCTGGTTTTTGCTACGGACTCTCGAAAATCGAAACGCTCTCAATGTGATACGTCTGGGGGAACAAATCAAACGGCGTGACCTGCTTCAACACGTACCCGCCTTCGATCAATCGCCTCGCGTCGCGCGCCAACGTGGACGGATCGCACGAGGCGTACGCGATCACACGCGGATGGAGCGCCAGCAGCGCGTCCAGCACGCGGCGATCCAATCCCGCGCGGGGAGGGTCAGCGATGGCGTAGCGCAAGTCTGAGACTTGCTCTACAAGCGCAGGCAAAATCTCCTCCGCCGCGCCCTCATACAACTCCACGTTCTCGAACTCATCCAAATTGACCGCGAAATCCTCGCATGCGGACGGGGACGATTCTATTCCGATCACCTTCCCCACCCGTGACGCGAAGAACGCGCTGAACAACCCCGCGCCGCAGTACAAGTCGAGCAGGGTGTCGTTAGAACCCAGGTTTCTCCAAGAAACCTGGGTTCTGAGATGTTCCACCATCTTCTTCGCCATCGCGGTGTTGACCTGGAAGAATGACGCGGCGGACGCTTTGAAGTCGCGTCCCAACACGCGGATGAGGATGTGATCCTCGCCCGCCAGCACGACGGAGTTCCCCTCGTAAATGTGCGCCACCGAGATACCCGCTTCGAGTTCCAGCGCGGGCGGTTCGGGCGAGTCGGATTCGAGCGCGAGCAGGAGATCGTCGTCCGCGCCGGCGCGCAGGGAGACGCGCTCAACCTCCGTGCCCGCGTCGAATTCCAACTGCGGCCAGAGTTCGTTGAGCGAGGTTTCGGGGAGGTGACACTCCTCGATTGGGATGACCGCATTCCCGCTGGCGTTGATGTAGCCCAGCTTTCCCTCCTCCGTCAAATGGAATTGCACGTGGTTGCGATAATTCCACTCCTCCGGCGAGGCGACCGTCGGCGCGACAGGCGGATTCGCGATCTTGCCGATGCGCGTGAGTTGGTCGCGCAGGATGTCGGTCTTGGCATGGAGTTGTTTGGAGTAGGGGAGATGTTGATAGTGACAGCCGCCGCAGACGCTGAAATGCTTACAGCGTGGCGCGATTCGATTCGGCGATGGCTCGATCACCCCCACCAATTCTCCGCGCGCGAAATTCTTTTTCTCCTCCGTCAGCCGCACGCGGACGCGTTCGCCAGGCAGACCGAACGGGATAAATACCGCACGGCCGTCGGGCAGTCGCCCCATCGCATCGCCGCCATAGGTGAGTTTGTCGAGGATGATAGTGTGGATGGTAGGTTGCATAGGCGACTGGTCAAAGGTCGCAGGTCGAAAGTCGTTGATGTGATTATAAAAGAGCCTGAGCGGATTTTTCCCTCAGGCTCTCTGACTTTTGACCTTTGACTTGCGACTAACTCTTCTTCAAAAACTCCTCCATCGCCTTCAGCAACTCCTCAATATCGCTCATTTGAATCTCGCCCATGTGCGCGATGCGGAAGGTGATATTTTTGAGCGCGCCGTAGCCGTTGGCGATTCTCATGCCGCGCTCTTTGAGGAAGGCGTTGATCGCGCCCACATCCCAGCCGCGATCATTTTTGATGGTGGTGACGGTTTGGGAGCGGTAGCCTTCAGGCGCGTACATGCTCAAGTCGTGTTCCTCGGCCCAATCTTGGACGCGTTTGGCCATCGCGGAGTGACGGGCGAAGCGGTTCTCGAGTCCCTCGGCGAGGATGCGGTCGAGTTGGAAGTCGAGGGCGAAGATGAGCGACATGGCCGGGGTGGCGGGGGAGGAGTCTTTTAGGCGGTGCTTCTCCATGCGGACAAGGTCGAAGTACCAGCCGCGATTTTCGATCTTCTCGGCGCGCTTCATGGCGCGGTCCGAGACGGCGCCGAGGGCCAGGCCGGGCGGCAGGGCCAGGCATTTCTGCGAGGAGGTGAGAACCATGTCGAGACCCCAGGCGTCCATTTCGATTTTTGCGCCGGCGAGGGAGGAGACCGCGTCCACGAGGATCAATGTTTCCGGTGAGACGGCGCGGACAGCCTCCGCGATTTCCTGGATGGGATTCTGCACTCCCGTCGAGGTCTCGTTGTGGACGATGGTCAGGGCGTCGTATCCGCCGCGTTTGACGGCAACCGCTACGAGGTCCGGATGAACCGGTTTGTCCCATTCCACGAAAAGTTGTTTGACATCCTTGCCGTTCGCGATAGCCACCTCGTACCAGCGTTCCGCGAACGCGCCGTTGACGCAGGAGAGGACGCGCTTATCCACGAAGTTGCGGATGGCGGCCTCCTGCAATCCGGTGCCGGAGGAGGCGGTCAGGAAGACGCGGTGGTCGGTGTAAAAAAGTTGTTTGGCTTTTTCACTGGCGCGACGATAAATGGTCTCGAACTCTTTACTGCGATGCGGCAGCATGGGCGCGGTCTGCGCCTGTAAAACTTCGTCGGCGACATCCACGGGGCCGGGGACAAACATGCGGGGCATGGCGACTCCTCATAGTTCCTCCGTCATTGCGAGCGCTCGTCCCTGACGCCGCCCGCCAGGGCAATCGTGCGAAGCAATCTCCTCGCGCGGCGCGGGGATTGCTTCGTCCCGACAAGAGCATTCGGGATGATATCGGGAAGCGCGCCTTACTCGCAATGACGGAATATCCGTTAGTGACCGATAAGAGGAAGAACGAAGGAAAGGATAACAAGCAAAGCGAAAAACGTCCCGGCCAGAACGCCGATGCGTTTGAGGTCGCGTTTGACGTAGGTGTAGTCGGGATTGAATTCCGTCACGGTTTGGGCGGACGCGGCGATGGGGCGGCGGGAATTCGGGCGGCGTGATTTTTGCATGAGAGACTCCTAGTTTTGTAGAGTGGCAAACACGACGATGCGTTGTTTGTCCACGAGGTATGGATAGCACGAGATGAGGGTGACGGTCGGTTCGGCGGTGGCGGCCATCACTTCCACTTGAGTCGGCTGGACGATGATGGTCTGCGTCACGATGTACACGTACTGGCGTTGTTGCGTGAAGAGAATCACCTTGTCGCCGGGAGCAAGCTTATCGAGGTAGCGGAAGAGTTCGCCATACACATCATTGTGCGCCGAAAGAACCACGTTTCCGATCTCGCCGGGGTCGGCTGAACCGATGTGTTGCGCGATGCCTTTCTTCAACTGCTCCCAACCGTCGCCCTGAACGATGGGCGCGTCCACTTTGATGGCGGGGATCTGGATGCGGATCGCCTGCTCGGGACTCGCGGCGGGCGCGGCCACTTCGGGCATGGACTGGATCAACGGGCGCAAATGCTCGGGGATCTCGTCCAGGTTGAATTTGGTATTGCCCTGCGCGTCGGGCGGGGTGTGACCGGAGGGCAGGATGACCGCGGTGACGAGGGGCGTCGGTTGCGCGGTGGCGATATTGAAGGAGGCGAGCGCCTCTTGATTGATGTCGCGCAACATCCCTAGTCCGACCAGCAACATGCCCACAAAAGCGAGGATGGCGACCACCTCGACGCCCAACAGAATCCGATCATAGAGACGGCGGCGAGGGGAGGCCTCGGTTGTCGCTTCCGGCGCGGCCGCGACCGGGTCGGCGGTCAGATCCGAAAGGGAGGGCGGGGGCAGGTCGGGCGTCACGGCCACGACGCGCCCCGTGCGGCGAAAATGTTCGAGGCGTCCGCGCCGCGCGCCGCGTCGTTTTTCGATCAACAGGCGACGCAGTTCCTCAACGGTCAGGTCTTCGGGCGCTTTCCTTCTGGACATGGCGGGCAGATTATAAAGGAGGAAAGACACTTGCGCCAGCCGCAAGCCCGGCGCGTCATCCCAAAATAAAAACGCCCCCGCTTCGCGAGGCGGGGACATTTCCACTTTGGGCTAACAATCGCTCAATCCAACTTTGCCGAGGAACGAAAGCGTTTTGTGATCTCGCGCTTCAAGAGATCCACCGCCTGCTTCTGCCCTTTTGCCGTCGCCAGGTCGAGAGGCAGCCTGCCGTCGTCGCTGCGCGCCTGCAAGTCCGCGCCCGCGAAGAGCAACAGGTGAATGATCTCGGTGTTGCCGTTTTCCGCGGCGGCATGCAAGGGACTGAAACCGTTTCGTTCGCGAACGTTGGGGTTGGCGCCGTTCTTCAAGAGCATACGAACAATCGAAGCGTGATTTCCAGCCGCGGCCGATTGGAGGGGGGTGACGCTCAATTCGTTGTTGGATGGGTTGTTCACCTGCGCGCCGGCTCTCACCAAATATTCCGCCGCTTCGAGTCGCCCAAAGAAACAGGCCAAGCCGAGCGGTTGGAAACCGTCGGCGGCGTAGGCGTTGACCAAGTCGGGTTGGCGCGCCAACAAGCGCACGAGATGTGTAGCGCGACCCAGCGCGGCGGCTTCGAAGATCGTTAAGGTGACGATCTTGTCGGCCAAAAAGTCGGCAAGATTTTGCTCGCGGTGGTAGACCGCGGTCAGCGTTGGGCTAAGTCCCCTCTCTTTGGCGCGAATCAAGTTGGGATCTTGAAGCAGGAGGCGTTCCACCTCGTCCCGATTGCCTGCGCGAATGGCTTCGAAGAATTCCTGGATCATGAAGTCTGATTCCCTGATGGCATGAACCGATTATAGCCCACAACTGGAGCGCGAATAATTACAAAGTTGTGATGCGTTTTGGATTCGATTTCCGCCCGCTTCCTTCTTGACCTGTAACGGGCGCGGCCCTCGCGCGCGTTCTCGGCCCTCGCGCGTTTGCAAAATCGCCGCGAAAGGAAGCCTGCTACGCGCGCAGGATCGTCAGCGCGGAGGGTTGGCCGGCATACCAGCGCAGAATCTCCACGAACCAGCCGCAAAATTCCTGCGGGCGGTTTTTCATTCGATCCAGCAGTTCCTCCACCGAGGCGTACGCGATGGACTGGATCTCCTGCGGGTCGAACGTTATTTGGGCCGGCTCGACTTGGCCCTGGAAGAGCGCGCTGACCTCGTTGTCGTTGGGGCCGTAAACCATCCGAAAGGTCGCGACCGGTTCGAGGTCCGGGCAAGACGCGCCCAGTTCTTCGCGAAGGCCGCGTCGGGCCGCGTCCAGATAGGTCTCTCCCGCCTGAACGTGTTCCGAAACCGAGCCGTCCCACAGGGAGGGGTATTGGGCGCGCCGGGAACTGCGTTTCTGCACGAGCAACCTTCCCGCGTTGTCGAACAGAAAAACGTGCGCGCCGCGGTGCCACAATCCCTGCGCGTGGATGGCGGCCCGCGTGGCTTGTCCGATGACCGTATCCGTTTCGTTAATCACATCGAGAAGTTCTTCCATGGACCTCCTGCTAAAAATCAAAGGTCAAAAGTCGCGCGACTTTCAACCTTTGACCTTCGACTGATTTTCGATTTTGGCTTACTTGCCGAACAGTTCCATCACATCTTTCACGTGGACGACGCCGTCGAACCCGGCGAGGTCGCCTTTGCGAAGCGCGGCCTTCTCGCCGTCGGGGTCGCCCAGGCAGGAGACGATCACGTCGCCCGCGCTGACGTCTTCCTTCTCGGTGTAGTAGTTGGTGGTGACGATGGTCTGGATGCCCGCGGCCTTCGAGGCGGCCACGCCGTTCTTGGAATCCTCCACCACCATGACCTCCTCGGGTTTCAGCCCGAGTTTCGAGAGAGCCAGGTTGTAGATCTCCGGGTCGGGTTTCTTCTTGCTGACCACGTCGCCTGCCAGCACCAGGTCGAACTTGATGTCCGACAGGATCTTCTCGGTGATGGCTTTGGCGGCCTGCTCGTTGGCCGTGGTGCAGACCGCGATCTGCAAGCCCGCCTCCATCGCCTCTTTCATGAAGCGGTGGATGCCAGGGCGGAGGGGGAGTTTGCCCGTCTCAACCAATTCCACGAACAGCGCGGTCTTGCGCTTGTGCATGTCCTTGATGAGGGCGTCAATCTCCTCTTCGCTCATCGGCTTGGAGAAGCCTTTCGTGCTCCAATGTTTCTTCATGCGTTCCTTGCCGCCGCCGACCTGTAGCAGTTCGTGGTAGTACTCCACACTCCATTCGTCGGTGAAGCCGAATTCCTTGAACGTCATATTGAACGAGACGCGGTGACCGTCGCGCTCGGTGTCAATGATGACGCCGTCTTGGTCGAAAAACACTGCTTTGATCTGTGCCATTTGATGAACCTCCCGTCATTGCGAGGAGGGCGCACTTCCCGACGAAGCAATCTCCTCGGCTAACAGGGGATTGCTTCGGGCGAGTACGCCCTCGCAATGACGATGATAGTGTTACTTCTTCACTCCAAAGAACTCCAGCATGGTGTCCACGAACAACTCGTTCTCTTCCTTCGAGCCGATGGTGACGCGGAACCAGCCGTCGCTTCCGTACTTTTTGCTTTCGCCGCGCAAGATGATGCCCTTGGTCTCCGCGTAGGCGAGCGCTTCCTTGCCGGTCTTGCCGGTCGCGCCGCAATCGAAGAGGATGTAGTTCGCCTTGGAGGGGAAGATGACGAAGCCGGGGATCACGCTGAGCGACTCGGTGATGAAGTCCACCGCGTCGTTGTTGAACTTGACGCGCTCGGCGAGGCCCTCCTGGTCTTCGAAGGCCGCGAGCGCCGCCCACATGGGAATCGTCCCGACGTTCCAGGGGAGAAGCGAGCCAGAGATCTGGTCAATCACTTCCTTGGCCGCCATCGCGTACCCGAAGCGCATGCCCGCCAGTCCGTAGGCCTTCGAGAGGGTGCGCGTGATGATCACGTTCTCGTATTTCTTTGTCAGCGCGACCTGCGACATCTTGAGTCCCGAATATTCCACGTAAGCCTCGTCAATCACGAACGGCAGTCCCGTCTCGGCGATGCGGACGAAATGCTCGGGCGCCATGAAATTGCCCGTCGGGTTGTTCGGGTTGGCGACCACGATGATCTTGGTCTTGTCGGTGATGGCTTTAATGATCGCGTCGGGGTCGTAATGAAGGTAGTTGTCCTTGTAGACCATCGGCACGTTGACCATCTTGCCGCCGAGCAATGTGCCGCGCAGTTGATAGATGCCGAAGCACGGCGTGTGCTGGATGACTTCCTGCCCAGGCTCGAGGAACATGCGGAAGATGTTGTCGTAGACTTCGCTCGACCCGTTGCCAATCATGACGTTGTAGGGCCCATCGAGTCCGTTCATCTCGGCGATCTTGGTGCGGACAACGAGTCCCTGATCGGGATAGCGGTTCGCCATCTTCGAGTATTTCGCCATCGCCTCCAAAACTTTATCGGACGGCGGAAGCGGATTCTCGTTCGACATCATGCGGTGCAACTTCGGGTCGCGCCACGCCTTCTCGATGTGATCCGAGATGTACATGGGGATGCCCTTGACCCACGGGGCATAGTATTCTTCGATTTTTTTTGTCATTGGTTGTCTCCTGAAATATTTAATTCGGTACACGGATTACACGGACGAACACGGATTTTTTCTTTAAAAATCCGTGAAATCCGTCAAATCCGCGTAATCCGTGTACAAAAAGATTTACGCCTTGCCGACCGACTCGATCATCTGCATCCAGTGGATGACGGCCTTCTTTGTCGCTTCGCGCACGACCTTGTCA
>CAZVAX010000075.1:0-19334 GCA_964625215.1 uncultured Anaerolineaceae bacterium
TCAACTATCGTTACCGCGATTGGCTGATCTCGCGCCAGCGTTATTGGGGCGCGCCGATCCCGATGATCCATTGCGACAAGCACGGATGGAATCCCGTGCCGGAAGATCAACTGCCCGTCGAGTTGCCCGAGGACGTGGAGTGGAAGCCGACCGGCGAATCGCCGTTGAAGTTACATCCCACATGGAAGAACGCGGCCTGTCCCATGTGCGGCGAACCCGCCACACGCGAGACCGACACGATGGACACTTTCATGTGTTCGTCGTGGTATCACCTGCGTTACCTGAGTCCGCGCTACGACCAGGGTCCCTTCGACGAAAAAGAATACAACTACTGGATGCCCGTGGACACGTACACCGGCGGGATCGAACACGCGACGATGCACTTGCTGTACACGCGCTTTTTCCACAAGGCAATGCGCGACGCCGGCGTGACCGAGGGCGGCGAGCCGATGATCCAACTCCGCAACCAGGGCATGGTGCTGGGCGAGGACAACGAGAAAATGTCGAAGAGCCGCGGCAACGTCATCGCGCCGGATGTGCTGGTGAAGAAATACGGCGCGGACACGGTGCGCGCCTACATCATGTTCTTCGCGCGTTGGGAGATGGGCGCGCCCTGGGACTCGCAAGGCATTGAAGGCAGCGCCCGGTGGGTGAGGCGGACATGGTCGTTATTCACAGCGGATTCGGGAGCGGATGGGGAAGCGGACAAACGGATGACGGCAACGGATGAGGCGAAGCGGAATCTGCGCCGAAAGGTTCACCAGACGTTGAAGCGCGTAACGCGCGACTACGAAAACTTCGAGTTCAACACCATCATCTCCTCGTTGATGGAATTGTTGAACGAGATGTACAAGGCGCGCGAGTCCGGCGCGGCCGGTTCGGCGGAGTGGAGCGAGGCGCAGGAGATCTATCTGAAGATGATGGCGCCTGTCGCGCCGCACATCGCCGAGGAACTGTGGTCGCGCCTGGGCAAGCCCTATTCCATCCACCAGCAGAGATGGCCGCAAGTGGACGAATCCGCTACGAAAGAAGATTCCATCGAACTGCCAGTGCAGGTGAACGGAAAGGTGCGCGACCGGATCGTGGTCGCGGTGGAGGCGGGTGAGGAGGAAGTCAAGTCCGCCGCGCTGGCGAGCGAGAGCGTCCGCAAATTCCTGGAGGGGAAGGAGCCGAAGAAGGTGATCGTGGTGAAGGGGAAGTTGGTGAGCGTAGTCTGCTAATCCGCTGGTCGGATAGTCTGATAGTCAAGCCCCTGAACGACTCTCGTCGCTCGGGGGCTTTCATTTTTGACGGGCGAAATAATTGCAATGAAAGTATAATGTTTCCAATCACCCTTTTGTACTGGAGCAGTGTCGAACATGACCGCTACCGATGTCTCATGCCCGTTTTGCGGGGAGACGATCAAGTCCACCGCCAAGAAATGCAAGCATTGTGGGGAATTTTTGGAGGCCGGTTTGACGCGTGAGGCGATTCTGGAAAAACGCGCCGCCGAACAGTCCGCCGCTCCAGTGGCGGAGGCCGCTCCTGCTCCGACGGCCCAACCAGCGTCCGCCGCGCCCGCGCCAACGGTTCAACCGACGCCCGAAGCGGTTCCCCCGCCCCCAGCCGCGCAATCCGCTCCGGTCGCGGCTCCCGTTGCCGAGGCCGCGCCTGCTTCGGTGGCGCAACCCGCTCCGACCGCGGAAGCCACTTCCACCGCGACGCCCGACGCGCAAGCCGCGGCGCAAGCGACCATGCTGGCGAGTCTCTACCAGCAGATCAATCAACTGCCTGACTCGGATGAGAAGACCAAACTGCTCGAAAACCTGAAAGCCCTCGAAACCAAGAAAGACGATGATGACGAGTCGGGCGTGGAGGCGATTGTCAAGAACGTGGTGGAATTCGCGCCGGACGTGGCCGAGATCGCCATCAACACCCTCATCAATCCTGCCAGCGGCGTGACCACGCTCGTACAGAAAGTGGCGATGCGGATCGCGGAGAGCCGCAAAAGCTAGATTCGTGTCGCGCCGACGAGCCTCTTGAATCCCATCGGGAGGCTTTTTATTTTCAAGGAGTCAACCATGCCCGAACCGCTTTATTTCCAATGGCAAAACGAAGTCCTGTTGAAGACCATCTATCCGATGCGCGAGGTGAAACTGCGCGACTTCCTCGGCTTCTACGCGGAGGCGGATATTTGGAAACACTACAAGGACAAAGACATCGCGACCCTCGGCGCGGAGGTGAAAACCTACGAGGCCGCGCAGGCCAAAATGGCGGAGGTTGCCTACGCGGAATACAAAACCCTGCGCGCCTACTTCCTCACCCGCGACGTGCGCGCCGAGGTCGCCAAAAAGTTCAATCCGCTCGACGAGCCGGAGATGACTGAGATCAACAACCTGCACGCCATGTTCGCGGACAGTTGGCCGAAGGACATTCGCGGCGAGCGCAGTTATGTGGAAGGGTTGCTCGCCGTGTGGACAAATCATCGCAATCTGATCCGCGATTGGGTCAGCACGCGCAGGCGAAGGCAGGAGGGGATGGATCCCAACCATCCCAAGTACCTGCCGGAAAAGCAAGAATTGGAATACAAAGTGGGAACCGTTCTGCCGATGGCGCAAAACGAACTCGATCAACTGCGCGCCTTCCTCGCCACCTACGACAAGATCGAAGCCCGCAAACTCAAGTGGTATCAACTCTCGAAGAGCGACCCGAACTTCAAGACGCCCGAAGACGAGTTCATGAAATCCTTCCAGCCCGATACGCCCGTCACCGTGCGCGACTTGGCGGTGTGGAAGATCGAGGAATACAAGGGCGGCCTGGCGAAAAAGAATCAATACGAGCTGCTCGAACTAATCTCGCAAAAATTCAAGGCCGAACCGAAACGCTTCCCGCTCTGGCTGCAATACATGGTCGTCCATTTTTCGGGGATGAGGTATGCCAGCGCGCACAGTTCGTGGGCCGACCCGAAAGACTTGCTGGCCCGCCTCGACGCGCCGAACGTGGCGGCTGAGGTCAAGAAGATGGACGATGCCGCGGTGGTCAAGATGTGCGATCAAAAGGTCGCCGAGTACGAAGGGGCCGCCACCCCCAAGCCGAAACTCGCTACCGCCACCGAAAAGCAATGGAAGGATCAAATCGGCTGGTACCTGCCGAGCGTAAAATCGAACGGCGTCAGTTACAAACGCGACGGCCTGAGCAAACTGCGCGCGGCCGAATCGGCCTATGAAAAGTTCAGCCTGTCCACGCAGGAGGCGTTGAACGCCTTGCGCGCTAAAAAGGCGACCTTCCCCGCCTGGGCCTGGAAACAGATCGTCAAACTCACGCCTCTGCGCGTGAACGAGGTAACGGACGCAGCCTGGGAAAAGTTGACTCCCGCCGAGGAGACCGAACGCCTCAAACCCGAATACACCGAACTCCGCAACATCATGGACGCGTGGATCAACGCCGACCCGTCCGCGTGGCGCGAGGAGCACGGACGCTCGCACGAGTTGATCGTCACGCGCGCGGTCTGCAACGAGACGGCGGAACACATCCAGCACCTGCGCGGACATTTGCCTCCCGGCGGCCTGACTCCCAAACCCAATTGGTACCTCAAGAACGAGACGGAGGGCAAAGTTCCGGGAACGCCGCGCCCGTATTACAAATATCCCAGCGCGGCGGAGGCGTATACCCAGGGCGCGAGCATTCTCTGGCTGCGCTTCGTGGATAATCAGCCGAACGATTGGCAGATCGCGAAACAGATCCAAACGAAGGACGGAGTCGGTTTGCTGCCGGCGCAATATGGCGGCGGACGCGGCGGGGGCGGCGCCAAGGGAGGGGGGAAGGCCGGCAAACCCGCGAGCGCGAGCGGATCCCCCTCGTGGACCTACGCGGTCGGTGAGACGACGACCCGCTCCAGGTCGGTGACAGACGCGGCGGGAGTCAGCGCGGTCCAGAAACAGTATCTGCGTTGGATCCACGAAGCGACCTTTGTCGAGACAATCGAGACCCCCGATGGGCAAATGGTCATCACCTTCGAGACCGACCTGCCCGGCGGCGACGACGCGAAGTCGTGCATTGGACTCTTTCGCAAGCCGCTGGCCTGGTACCTCACCGACGGGCCGGAGGATCAATACAACCGCTCGTTCGTGGGCTACGTGCCGGAGGGACAGGTTCCGGTGGAGCATATTCAGGCGATGTTGGATTGGAATAAGATTTTGAGGAAGAAAGTTGCGTAGTTTTGTAGTTGGGTGGTTGGGTAGTGAAAGCCCCCGAGGGACGAAGGTCCGCTCGGGGGCTTTTGGTTTTAGGGCGAGGCATCCTGTGATATTCCCACAATATGTTCTGCATGGACCCTTGACTCACCATCATTCATCCGAGCGTTGCGATTGTCATCGTAAAAGAAAATCGCCTTGATGTGGCCGGGATTCCCATTGTCCGTGTAGCTGGGGCGGCCTCCGCCACAGGCGGTTAACTTCATGCCGCGGAGGTCAAGTTCCGTTGCGCCCGATTGCAGGGCCTGTCCGATTTTTTGTTCGGCTTGTTTATATGCTCAGTACTTCACGAAAGCGCGTATTAGGCGGCCTCTACCGCCGTATTTGCGCATGAGAGCGCAAATTACGCGTGACCTTCGTGATCTACTGATGCTGCGTCACGCGCCATGGTTGCCGCCTTTGGGGAGAAGACCGTCCACGAATTCACGAATAGTGGCACGACTAAACGAATGCTGATGGTCTCCGTTTCGAGTATTCGTAGGAGGTTTTATTCGTGGATGGTTGTCGAGGGCAGACCTGTCACCTAAATTTTGTGCAAAATACCCTACAAGTCATTGCGAGATTGGCTCATGGAAAACCTTTTTGTACACGGATTTCACGGATTACGCGGATTCTCACGGATTTTTTTAAATTTTCTGTGTCCGTCCGTGAAATCCGTGTCATCCGTGTACAGATTTTGAATGTTCGCGACGAGATGTAGCCTAATTTGGGCAAAAACAAGGCGTCAGGTCTTTGGTAGTGGTTCATCCCTTGCATTTTCCCCTCCTTTCCCCGCAGCCATTTCCTCAATCTCCGCGTTATTTCACTCGCCCGGGACTGATATAATCCCGCCGTCATCATTTTCTTGGAAGGATTCGCTCTCTTGCCACCATTCCATTCCATTTTGAATGTTCTCGAAGATCGCGCCCGCGAAAAACCGGACGGTCTCGCCTTCGCCGCGCTCAAGGATAGCCTCAAGCCCTACGCCAGTCTCACTTATCGCCAGTTGCAAGAGGCGGTGAGCGCCACCTCCGCGCATTTGCAAACCCTCGCGGGACGCGGCGAGCGCGTGGTGTTGCTCTACGCCCACCCCTTCGACTTCCTCACCGCCTTCCTCGGCTGTCTGCGCGCCGGGTTGATCGCCATCCCCACGCCGTTGCCGAACACCTTCACCGCCAAGCGCGTGCTGGCGCGTATGCAAGGCATCTTCCAGGACGCGCATCCCGCCCTCGCGCTGACTACCTCCGACGAACTGCCGAATTTGGAGGAAGCCTACCTCGACATCCAGCAAGCCTACAATTTGAAGTGGGTCGCCACCGACCAGATTCCCGCCTCGCGCGCGGACCTCGCGCCGGCCGCGCCCAAACCAAGCGACGTGGCCTACCTGCAATACACCTCCGGTTCCACCTCCGCGCCCAAGGGGGTGATGATCACGCACGGCAATATCATGCATCAGGTGGATTACCTGACCCGCGTGTGGACAAAGGATGGTCGCTCCAGCGGCATGTCCTGTTGGATGCCGTATTACCACGACATGGGCCTGTTCAGCGGCATCCTCTTTCCGATCTACCTGTCCATTCCCTGTTACTTGATGGCGCCGATCTCCTTCATTCGCCGGCCCGAGACGTGGCTCCAAACCGTTTCGCGTTACCGCCTCTCGCATACCGCCGCGCCGGTCTTCGCATTCGACCTGTGCGCCCAAAAACTGACCCCCGAACAGCGCGCCTCCCTCGACCTGAGTTGCCTCGACATGGCTTGCCTGGGCGCCGAACCCATCCATCCCGGCATCGTCCGGCAATTCATCGAGACGTTCGCTCCGCATGGATTTCGGCCCGACGCGCTGATCCCCGGCTACGGCCTGGCCGAGGCCACTCTCGCGGTGACGGTCACGCCCCTTCAGGGCGGGCCGAGGGTCGCGGCCTTCTCGAAAGCGGACCTGGCCCGGCGCGTCGTCACGCCCGCGACGGAGGGGCCGGAAGCGACCGCGCTGGTCGGTTCCGGCCGACCCCTCGCGGATGTCCCGGTGTTGATCGTGGACGAGACGACGATGAAACTTTGCGGGCCGAATCAGATCGGCGAGATTTGGGTCGGCGGGCCGAGCGTCGCGGCTGGGTATTGGGAAAAAGAGGAGGACAACGCGCGCGTCTTCCAGGCGCGTCTCGCGAATGGCGAAGGTCCGTTTTTGCGAACCGGAGACCTGGGATTTTTCCACGACGGACAAATTTACATCGCCGGGCGCATCAAAGACATCATGATCTTTCAGGGGCAGAATTTTTATCCGCAGGATATCGAATGGACCGTGCAAGAGAGTCACCCGCTGTTGCAGAAGGGAGGCGTGGCCGCGTTTTCGGTGGAGGCGGAGCAGGGCGAACAGTTGGTGGTGACGCAGGAACTCGCGTCTGTGCCGAAGGATGATGTCGAGTTCGAGCGGATTGCCTCCAGCATTCGGCGGGCCGTGGCGGCCCAACACAGCCTCGCCACCCACGCGGTTGTGTTGATCCGCAAGGGGACGATTCCCAAAACATCGAGCGGCAAGATTCAACATCACGCCGCGCGCGCGGACTTTCTCTCCGGCAAGACCGACACGGTCGTTTACGCCTCGTATATGAGTGAAGTCCAACGCGACGAGAGCGCGCCGCGCACCGAACTCGAAGCCGCGCTGGCTGAGATCTTCGCGGAGGTTCTCAAAGTCTCGCCCGTCGGCGTGGAGGATAATTTCTTCGAGCGCGGCGGCGACTCGTTGGCCTTCCTGCAACTCGCGGAGCGGGTCGAGGAGCGGCTGGGACTCACGCTTCCGTTCGAGCGGCCGGTGGAGGAACTGTCTGTGCGCGCGTTGGCGCGTGTTCTGGGCGATGAGGAGCGCGGCGAGACGGTTGCGCGCCCCGACCGAAACCGCTTGAAGTGGCGTCTGGTCAAATTGGAATCGGCGTGGAACAAATTCTTCGTCCGGCTTGTGCCGTATTCCTTGGGCGATGGGTTGGCGCGCCGCCTGGGCGCGTCGCGGTTGGTTCAACGTCTCTTTTTCGCGGAGCGAATCCGCCGCCTGAAACGGACCCTCGCCTCCATGGGACATCCCGCTCCCTCGCCGGCCCTGGTCGCCCAAACGGTGTCGGCGAACCTGCTCTATCTTTGGCGGGTGGCTTCGCTCAACCGCGAGAGTGAGTTTGCGCGTGGCGTGCGCGTGACTGGGCGCGAACACATCGAACGCGCCCGCGCGCAGGGACGCGGCGTGATCGTCCTCCACTCGCATTTTGGTTTGCAACACCTGGGGACTGTGCCGATCCTGGATATGGACCCGGACGAGGCGATGATCATCGGCGGGAGCGCCCGCACCCTGCGCGTGGCCGGACTCGGCAAGCTGAACCGCCAGTCCATGCTTTCGATCAACGATGAAACGGTCAATGATATTTCGAGTCTTTCGTTCCAACTTGCCAAGGGCAAGCGCCTGCTGGAGCGCGCCGGGATTCTCTTCATAGCGGGGGACGGCTTCTTCGGCTTGCGAAAATTGGATTTCCCCTTCCTCGGTCGTTCGCGTCCCTTCGGGGCCGGCTTCGCCGAGGTCGCGTTGACCGCCGGCGCGGATGTGATTCCCGTCTTTTCCACGCTGGCCCCGAACGGCGATGTGGAGATCGTCTTCCACCCGCCGCTCACTCCCTCCGGCGCGAATCGGGAGGAACAAGTCCGCTCGCTGGTGGAGGAGTACGTGACTCTGCTCGAAGCGCAGTGGCGAACCTCCGTCCCCAACATCCGCTGGTCGCAGATGAGGAAATATCTGGCCTTGCCGCCGCTCAAAAACTGACCGGCCTCTCTTCCTCCCCAGCGCGCCGCCAGGCGCGTTTTTGATTCCAGCGACTGAAATCGTCCCGCCTGCAACCTTTTGCCTCCCACCCCTGTAAGACTCTTTATAACCACCCAACTACGAAACTATCCAACTACCCAAACTATGTAACTACCCAAGGAGTCTTTCCCATGGCCGACATAACCGCCCTCTTCTTCATCCTCATGCTCATCGGCATTGCCTACCCGGCCCTGCTCTCCGCCTGGTGGCTGCTCTTCCCCTCCGCCGTGGAGCGTGCCCGCGCCCGCCTCGAACGCACGCCCTGGGCCTCGTTCTGGCTGGGCGTCGTGGTAGCGATTTTCTTCATCATCCCGATCCTCATTCTGCTCAACCTACCCTCGGGATTCTTCAAGTTCCTCGGCTTCGTGGGACTCGGCGTGATGCTGGTTCTCTCCAGCGTCGGCGCGGCGGGACAAGCCTCGCGCTTCGCTGAGAAACTCAACCGCCTCGGCGCCTTCAGCCAGATCGGCGCCTTCCTGCGCGGCGCGGTGATTCTCGAACTGGCCTCCTTCTTCCCCATCCTCGGCTGGTTCGTCATCTTTCCCATCGCCACCCTCATGTCCCTTGGCGCCGCCGCCTTCGCCATCCTCCATTGGATGCCGCGCACCGTCGCGCCCGTCGTTGAAGTCCCCGCACAGGCGTAACCAAATGGGACGCGGACGAGCGCGGAAAAACGCGGAAATAAAGCTCCGCGTAAATCAGCGTTCATCCGCGTCCCCATCACTTATTACTGGTCACTGAAAACTGATTACTGATCACTGATTACTGCCTATGAACCGCCGCGACTTCCTCAAACTCTCCGCCCTCGTGGCCGCCTCCGCCGCCCTCGCCTCCTGCGACCGATTGGAGCGTCCCATCACGCGCACCTTCGCCCCGCCGCGCGCCGCCGCCTGGCCCGACCTCGACGCGGCCGACTTCACGGCCCTCAACCGCCTCACCTTCGGGCCGCGTCCCGAGGAACGTCAGCGCCTGGCGGAGATTGGCCTCGCCAATTGGATCGAGGAACAACTCGCGCCCGACTCCATCGAAGACCGCGCCTGCAACTTCCGCACGCGCAACCTGACCACCCTCGAAATGCGCGCCTCCGACCTCTTCGACTTGAGCGACAAAATTTTCGACAACATGGATCGCCGCATGGTTCCCGACGAACTCCGCAAAGGGACGCTCCTCCGCCAAATCTACAGCCGCCGACAACTGCACGAAGTCCTCACCGAGTTTTGGTCAGACCACTTCAACATCACCACCGAAAAGAACGAATGCTTCTACCTCAAAACCGTGGACGACCGCGAAGTCATCCGCAAGCACGCCCTCGGTTCCTTCCGCGACCTTGTCTGGGCCTCGGCGCACTCGCCCGCCATGCTGGTCTACCTCGACAACCAGGCCAATGTCAAAGGCGCGCCCAACGAAAATTACGCCCGTGAATTGATGGAACTCCACACCCTCGGCGTGGACGGCGGCTACACCCAAAGCGACGTGATGGAACTCGCCCGCTGTCTCACCGGCTGGGGCGTGAAGAATCATTTCTGGCGCGGCGATTTCAAATTCACCGAAAAGGATCACGACGCCGGCTCCAAGCGCGTCCTCGGACTCGACCTCGCGAACGCGGGCCAGGCCGAAGCCGAAACGGTCATCGAACATCTCGCCGACCATCCCTCCACCGCGCGCTTCATCTCCGTCAAACTGGCCCGCCGCTTCCTCGCCGACGATCCGCCGGATGAGGTCGTCTCGAAGGCGGTCGCCACCTTCCAGCAGACTCGCGGCGACACCCGCGCCGTCCTCCGCACGATCCTCCTCGACGGACTCGCCCTCGCTCAACCGAAATACAAACGCCCGGTCAACTTCGTGGTCTCATCCCTGCGCCTCCTCAACGCTGACACCGACGGCGACGCGGTACAGGATTACCTCCAGCAAATGGGCCAGTCCTACTTCCTCTGGCCCACCCCCGACGGCTACCCCGATCGCGCCCTCCCCTGGCAGGGCAACCTTATGCCGCGCTGGCAATTCGCCTTTGCCCTCCTGCGCAACGAGATCGGCGGGACGCGCATCAATTTGAACGAACTCGTCAACCTCTCCGGCGCGACCTCCCTGTCCGAAATTGTTGACTCCCTTTCATCTCTCCTCCTTGGCGCTCCCCTCCCCGCCTCGGACCGCGACGCGTTGATCGCCACCCTCCACTCCCAGGGCGCCACCGACGAAGAATCCATCGAGATCATCGCCGCCGGAATCCTGTCCTCTCCCGCCTTCCAGTGGCGATAACCAGTACCGCAAGATTCATCTTGCGCCCCCGGAGGCAACATAAATGTTGCGGTACTGAGTAATGTCAATTACCAACACTTGCACCTGACGCAAATGCAGGTGTCACCATTTACCGACTATCAGACAATGTGACTAACCGACTATGAGACTCCTCCCCCGCCTCGCTTTCGCCCCCAAACACTCCGCCCCGCGCGGCGATACTCTTGTCGTGATATTTCTTCGTGGCGCCGCCGACACCTTGAATATGGTCGTCCCTCACGCCGAAGACGCGTACTACGCCCTGCGTCCCACCCTCGGCATCCCGCGCCCCGACGATAGCAAAGCCAACGCAGATTCCCGCGTCCTCGACCTCGACGGCTTCTTCGGCTTCCACCCTTCCATGCGCGGACTACTCGACGCCTGGGACGAAAAACAGCTCGCCATCATCCACGCCTGCGGCGCGCCGGACGAGTCGCGCAGTCACTTCAAGGCTCAGGAGTTGATGGAGCGCGGCGTCGAAGATGAGCGCGGTCCCGCCTCCGGTTGGATCGGACGTCACCTCACCACGCTCGACACGGGCAACCGCTCCCCCCTGCGCGCCGTCGGACTCGGCGAAATGCCGCAGCGCAGTTTGTCCGGCTCGGTCCCGGTGTCGGCCCTGCGCTCCATCGCGGACTTCCACCTCAAAGGCGACGAACGCGCCGTGGACCAAATGCGCGCCGCCCTCAACGCCCTCTATTCCGGCCCCGATCCCTTCTCGGCCCTCGGCCAGGAAACCCTCTCCATCCTCGACATCCTCCAGAAACTTGATCCGGCTCAATTACCACGCGAAGCGACCAGTTACCCAATTACCGATTTCTCGTTTGCCCTCCAACAAGTCTCCATGCTCATCAAAGCGGACGTGGGACTCGAGGTCGCCGCGATTGACCTTGGCGGCTGGGACACCCACTTCGCCCAGGGCGGCGCCGAGGGACAGATGGCGCGCCTGATGGCCGAACTCGCCGACGGCCTCGCCGCGTTCCACAAAGATTTGCGCGACCGCATGAACAGCGTCACCATCGTCGCCATGTCCGAGTTTGGGCGGCGCGCCAAAGAGAACGGTAGTTTCGGCACCGACCACGGACACGGCAGCATGATGATGGTCATGGGCGGAAACGTGGATGGGGGTAAAGTTCACAGTCGCTGGCCCGGGCTGGGCGAAGGTCAACTCGTTGGCCCCGGCGACCTGGCGGTCACCACCGATTACCGCGACGTGCTGTCGGAGATTCTGGTCAAACGCTTGAACAACCCCGCGCTGGAGGAGATTTTCCCCGGTTATCTGGCGACCCCGCGCGGGATTGTCAGATAAGAGGCGAACAAGCGCGGACAAATCCATCAATGCAAGGTAAGTCCGCGCAAGATGTGTTCTGGTATTTGAATCAAAGGTTTTTGGGAACCGTTAGCTAATGTTGCCAGCGGACAGGTAACTTGTAACAAAATAATAGACGCTCGGGGTTTTCTCCCGAGCCTCTATTGTGACTGAAATTTCCGTCATCTCCCAATATGATTGACAGATGGATGACTAGAGAAGTGCCGCTGGACCGGTTCGCGCGAGGCGTTGGGGGTCTGTAGCACAAGAATAAATTTCGCCTCGATATCGAATGGGTTGCGCCACAGATGAGGAAGGGTGGCTTCGAAGATCAGGATATCCCCCGTCTCCATCAAATACACCTTGCCGTCAATGACATATTCGATCTGCCCTTGCAGGCAATACACAAATTCATGTCCTGAATGAACAACCTGTCGTTCTCCGCCGCTTCCCGCCTTGGGCGCCAGGGTGATCGAAAACGGTTCCAGTTCCTGGAAAGGAAGAGTTTTCCCCATGCCTTCGATTATCACGCCTTCGCTTTCGATCTTCGGGCGCGCGCCGGATTTAATGAGCAGGATCGAGGAGGGCGTTTCCTCCTCGAAAAAATAACTCATGCGGATGTTCAACGCCGCGGCCAGGCTTTGCAGAGTGGACACGCTCGGCGAAGTTTCGTCGCGCTCAATCAGGCTGATCGAATTGGGAGAAAGCCCCGCCACGCGCGCCAGATCACGCTGGGAGATATTCCGTTCGCTTCGCAACTGGCGCAATTTATCACCGAGAGAAAAGTTGCCTTCCATGGATTCCTTTCCGAACCTCGAACTGGATTCTCAATGGGACTGCTCCAATCATACCAGAAGCGGGTAAAACACACAATTTTTTGTGATAAGTGAAAACGCCGCTCTTTCCAACGGTGAAGTTGCCACCGTTTTCTGAAATTTTTTCGCTCGGACAGGGTGATCTGGCCTCCGAAATCTGCCTGATTGTGAACAATACCACAATGTATTTGTACAACTGTCAAGTATAATTTATTGTAATCATTTAATTGTGACATATATTACTAATATAATTGACAGAGTTAAGTGATAATGGTTATGGAGTTGGATAACCCAAAATACTTTACATCCCGCCAACCCTCGCTTGGAGAAGCCAATGAAAATCGCAGTGATCACAGATGACGGAAAAACCATTAGCCAGCATTTTGGACGCGCGCTCCAGTACGCCGTGTTGACCATCGAAAATGGAGAAATCGTTCAGCGGGAATTACGCGCCAAACTCGGGCATCAGCATTTTGCAAACGAATCGCACGATCACGGACCTGGCCAACGCCACGGATTTGACCCCGCCTCCCAATCCCGTCACGTGCAAATGTCCGAGGCCATCGCAGACTGCGAAGCTCTGCTCTGCCGCGGCATGGGAACGGGAGCCTACGAAAGCATGAAGGCGCGCGGCATCCGCCCCATCGTCACGGATGTGGAAGCGATTGACGAGGCCGCGCTGGCTTTTTCACGCGGCGAACTGATCGATCACATCGAGAAACTGCACTAGGTCGATTCATGTCCCCAAACGATTCAGCCGTTGTTTTCATTCAGGAAAAGTCATGTGAGCCGCGCCTCTCGCGCAAAGCGGACGCGCACCTGGCGACTGAACAGGTCGGCCAACGACTGCGCATTTTACGAAAAGCCCGCAATCTGTCCATTCGCTCCCTGGCGGAACAAAGCGGCTTGAGTGTGAACACACTGAGTCTGATCGAGAACGGCAAGACCTCCCCCAGCGTCAGCACCCTGCATCAACTGGCTCAAACCCTGAATGTTTCCATCACCGCCTTTTTTGAGAACGAACATCAGGATAAACGAGTTGTCTACCAAAAAGCCGGGGAACGGCGACAAATTGTTTTTTCACAGGGTCACATGGAAAAACTGAACGAGGGCATGCCGGGGCTGGGAAGTGAACCCTTCGTTACAAAATTGGAACCGGAAGCCAGTAGCGGCGCGGCTCCCATTATTTACGCGGGCCGCGAATTTATCTATTGCCTTGAGGGCCACATCACCTACACGGTGGACGGGGATGTTTACCCTCTCGCGCCCGGCGATAGCCTGATTTTCGACGCTTATATCCCTCACGGCTGGCGCAATACCGCGCCCACAAGTTCGCGCGCCTTGCTGGTGCTATGCCCCGTCGATTCTCCCGATGAATCTTCCAAACGGGTTTTCATGCCGTAAGCCCGCGCCGACTCAATCCACTCGGAGGTGAATGATGTTTCCCAGACGCAATCCCTGGATCTTCCTTTTGCTGGCCGCCATGTTTGTAGCCGCCCTGGCTATCCACCCTGTGCAAGTCTCCGCGGCACAGACGACGGATGAACCCGTTTCCAATTCCTGCCTCACCTGTCACGAAGACCTGTACTATCTCCATGACACAGGAAAATGGTATTGCATCACGGAGCACAAGGATCGCTGTATCAATTGTCACGAGGGCGATCTTACAACGCTGAACAAGGAAGAGTCGCATCGAGGATTGATCGCTCATCCACAGCGGAATAACGGGGAAAAATGCCTGGAATGCCACCCACAGGATTTCCAGGCGCGGCTGACCAAATTCGATTCAATAGGAGGCTATAAGCCGGCAGCAGAAGTTGCTCCTTACACGCCTTCCGAAACCATTTCAGCAGGCCCGCCTACTATTTCGGAGCCAAACCAGGCGCTTGAAAAACTTCCATGGGCGGTAGGCGGGGTGGTTTTCTTCGGATTGTGGCTCATGCTGGTCCTATTCTCGCCACAAAAACCCTAGCGCTCAATGCCTTGCCCGATTGGTCTAGATTAGACCAATCGGGCAATGTGAACCAATATATTGTGCGAAACTGCTAACAATCTGGCAATAAAACAATTATTTTGTTACATTCATCACAATATAAATGACAGTTCTCACTACCTACCCACCTATCGCGCCGCTACAATACATATGACCATATACGATTATGCGAGCGTAAGAGAGAAACGAGATGTTCTTGCAAACTCCAACCCAGGATATTTCCCAACTTGAGGCGAACTTGTGTAATGCCTTTGTGGACCCAACGCGTATTCTCATCTTGTATACACTCAACGAACGCCCCCGCAATGTTACGGAACTCACCCACCAACTTGGAGCATCTCAACCCAAAGTTTCCAGGCACCTCAAAGTTTTACGTGACTTGGGGCTGGTCCGTTCGAAACGGCAAGGCGTGACCATTACTTACGAATTAGCCGACAGTCGACTCATCGAAGCGCTCAACATTCTGCACGGTGTGTTGAGGGACGGTATCATAATCAAGGCCAATCTGGTCAATGAAACTTTGTAGGGCGCGCATTTGACGCGGCCTACTTATTTGAGGAGAAAATATGCACCACAAGAAGATTGCCTTTACTTTCCTCTTTGCCGGGTTGGCGTTCGTCATTACCGCCGGCATTTATTTGATGACCGCGACGCCCGTCCGCGCGCAGTGCGGCTCGCAGGCGTCGTCCTGCAAGAACTGTCATGAAGTGCAAGGCGAAATGTCCGTTAACGCGGATGGGACAGGCTGGCACCAATCCCATGCCTTTGGCGACTTCTGTTACATCTGCCACGCGGGCAACAATCAGGCGAAGGAAAAAGCCGCCGCGCACGAGGGGATGGTGGCTCCGCTTTCGGACGTGAAAGCGGCCTGCCAGCAATGTCACGTCGCGGATTTGGACGCGCGCGCGAAAGTCTACGCGGACGCGCTGGGGGTGGAAGTCGGTTCGGGGGCGGCCGCGCCCGCTGCGGGGTCAACGGGGGAAGCGGCTTCTGTCAGCGCGGAGTCCGCTCCCAGGATCGTATCGGATCAGTGCAATGAGATCGTGGTAGATGATCCGAATGCAGTCGACTATGCCCAGAATTACGATGAGATCGTGTTGGGCAAAACGCCAACCAATTGGGGCAACATGATCCTGCTTGGGATGATCGGCCTGCTGGTAGTGGGCGGCGGCGGGTTTGTTGTCACGCGCGAGAAACTGGTCAATGTGAAATTTGGCGACACGCGCAAAGTGGATGAGGAGTATCCCGCGGACGTGGTTGAGATGCTACCGAAGATTGCGGGGTTGAAGGCGGACGCGCGCAAGTCGTTGAAAAATGTTTTGGAAAATAAAAAGGCAGACAAAGTGCTCGACCTGATGGAGACCGTTGTCTCGAAGGATGAGGAGTAGCCATGAAGTTCATTTTGAATTACATCCGCAAGGAAGAATGGTCGCCGTATGTGGCGGGCGTTTTGCTCGGACTGGTGGGAATTGCGGCCGTCTGGGCAAGCGACAGTTTGCTGGGCGCGTCGGGCGCGTTCGAAAATATCGCGGGCATGATCGGCAAAGCGGTTGCGCCTGCGGCCTTCGACAATATGTATTTCAATTTCATCATGCCGCCTGGCATCACCTGGGGCGTGGTTCTGGTGATCGGCATATTCTTTGGCGGGATGATCGGCGCGGCGACAAGCGGAACGCTGATGTGGGGAAAGAAAGGCTCCGCCAATTCGGATGCACAATGGAAGCGCATTTTTGGTCCGCAAACGTGGAAGCGCTGGGCGCTGGGTTTCTTCGGCGCGATCATCCTGGAATATTCGGCGGGCATCGCGGGCGGCTGTACGAGCGGACTGGCCATCTCGGGCGGCATGTTGCTGGCCCCCGCGGCATTCCTGTTCATCATGGGAATGTTCGCTTCGGGCATTCTCACAGCGCTCATAATCTACCGCAAGAATTATTAGGATTGCGAGGAGATTGATATGACAAACTATCTGCTTTCCCTTTTCCTCGGCGTGTTCTTCGGGTTCTCATTGAACAAGGCCGGGCTGACAAAATACCACAAAATCGTAAATGTGTTCCGCTTCACCGACATGGCCGTGTTGAAATTCATGATGACGGCGTTGGTCGTTTCGATGAGCGGCTTGTACGCCCTGCGCGGACTGGGATTGATTGAGTTCCCGAATGTTCCATCCACGTATATTGTCGGAAATATTATCGGCGGACTACTATTTGGCGTGGGCATGGCGCTCACAGGGTACTGACCAGGCACTTGCGCCGCCGGTGGCGGCGAAGGTAAATTGGATTACATCGTCCCTGGTCTGCTCGGCTTTTTGACCGGCGCCGTAATTTACGGCTTAACCTATCAACAGGTGTTCCCCCAAATCTCGGCCCTTGCGAGTTACGGCAATACCATCATTCCTGAACTTTGGAACCTCAGTCCTTTCCTGTTCATTCTGATGTTTGGGCTGATGTCGCTCCTGCTGTTTTACTTGATCGATCGCGCAGGATGGCAGAGGAAAGAAAAAGAATAGAGATTAGAGAGCAGATAGTAGTGAGCGGCACGTGTCTTCACTACTCTCCACCTTCGGAGAATCTATGACGAATCAAAATTCAAGACGCGATTTTCTCAAAATGGGCGCGGCGATGATGGGAGCGCTGGCAGTCGGCCAAATGCTCCCGCCCAAAGTGGCGCAGGCCGCGCGCGCGGCAGGACACATCAACGCAGAAGGTGATGGCTTCGTCCATAGCATGTGCGAGATGTGCGTGTGGCGCTGCGGCGTGATCGCGAAAGTAGTGGATGGTCGCGTCGTCAAACTGGACGGCAATCCTGAACATCCGCATTCACGCGGGAATTTATGTCCGCGCGGGCAGGCTGGATTAATGAACACGTACGACCCAGACCGCGTCCTGACTCCGCTCGTGCGGGTGGGAAAACGCGGCGAGGGCCTCTTCCGCAAAACGTCGTGGGATGAAGCGTTGGACATCGTCGCGGCGAACATGCTCAAGATCAAAGAGAAGTATGGTCCCGAAGCGATGGTCTTTTCGTCCACGCATAATCTGAGTCAGGTGCAGTTCGAGAACTTGCTCTATGCTTTCGGCTCGCCGAATTACGGGACGCAACGCTCGCTGTGTTTCAACGCGATGATTACCGCCTTCCAGCTGACTTACGGCATCGAAGAGCCGTCGCGTAATTACGATAACGTGGAATACATCCTGATGGTGGGGCGCAACATGATGGAGGCTATCTCGACCTCCGAGACGGGTGAACTGGCTCATGCGATTGACCGCGGCGCGAAACTGGTCTATCTCGACCCACGCTACACAAAGACCGCCTCCAAAGCGACCGAATGGATTCCCATCCGCCCTGGCACAGACTCTGCTTTCCTGCTGGCGATGATCAACGTGATCGTTTCAAATGAACTGGCGGACTGCGAGTTCGTCAAGCAATATGTGGTCGGGTGTGACGGCATCCAGGCGGAGATGAAAAAATACACGACGGAGTGGGCGGAGAAAATCACGGGCGTGCCTGCCGCGACCATTGAGCGGATCGCGCGTGAATATGCCGCCGCGAAACATAACGTGCTGGCGCATCCTGGCTGGCGCACCTCCAATTTCATCAACTCGTTTCAGACCGAGCGGGCGATTGCTACATTGAACGCCATCAGCGGAAATGTCCTCAGGCCTGGCGGATGTCTCTCCGCGGAACTTGTGGCGGAGGGCGCGGGATTGGGCGCGCCGCCCCAGCCTCCGTACCCGCGCGTGTCCGCGTTGCGTTTGGACGGTACACCATGGAAGTATCCGCTCGTTCCGCTGAAGTTGGGCGTCTTTCAGGAATTGCGCGACGCGATCATCACAGGCGAACCGTATCAAGCGCACGGCTGGTTCATCTCGCGCCAAAATCCGATCCAGTCCCTGCCTGACCGCGCCAAAACCATTCAAGCTTTTGGCAAAATGGATTTCATCGCGACTGTAGACATCATTATGAACGACACGGCCTGGTTCTCGGATGTCGTCCTGCCCGAAGCCTCGTATCTCGAACGCTACGATCCGCTCCTGCCCGTTGACGGCAAGGCCTTTATCCGCCAGCCCGTGGTCGAGCCGCAGGGCGAAGCCAAATCCGCGCTGTGGATCTACAAACAATTGGGCGAGCGACTCGGACTCGGTGACTTCTTCCAATACGCCGACGAGGAAGATTACATCCGCCAGCAACTGAAACCGTTGGGCGCCAGCCTTGAAGAGGTTAAGGAAAAAGGCTATGCCGATATGCCTGAGGAGGAAGATGATGGCGAAATCACCTTCAATACGCCCTCTGGCAAGATCGAAGTCTATTGCGAGACGTTGAAGAACGCAGGCTTCTCGGCCTGGCCGACCTGGGAAGAACCGCCCATGCCCAAAGAGGACGAGTTCTACCTGCTGACTGGCAAGGTGGCGCAACAAACCCAATTTGGGACGCAGAACAATCAACTGCTCCACAAATATTCCGAAGAGCCGCGCCTGTGGATGAACGCCAAAACCGCTTCGCAGCTTGGACTGGAAACGGACGACTGGGTCGAAGTGACGAGCGCCGTCGGACAGATCCACACCAAACTGCTCGCCACCGAAGCCATCCGCCCCGACTGCGTGTACATGACCCCAGGCTATGGACATATCTCCAAAGGCTTGAAAACAGCCTTCGGCGTCGGCGCGAGCGACTCGGCTGTCCACATGACATACACCGACCCCATCAGCGGTGGACAAGCATTGAGCCAGACTTTTGTCACGGTGAGGAGGGCGTAATGCGAAATTCATTTCGCACTCGTCGCAAAATAAATTTTGCGTTACAGGTGAACCATGACTGACATCAAACATCACGCCTATCTCTTCGACGCCACGCGCTGTATTGACTGCCGCGCCTGCATGGTGGCTTGCAGTGTGGAAAA
>CAZVAX010000076.1:0-19131 GCA_964625215.1 uncultured Anaerolineaceae bacterium
TCGTGGACTTCTGGTCAATGCTGACGGCGGGGGAGAGGCCTTCGATGTAGTCCACATCCGGCTTGTCCATCTGGCCGATGAACTGACGCGCGTACGCCGAAAGCGACTCGACGTAGCGGCGTTGTCCCTCGGCGAAGATGGTGTCGAAGGCGAGTGACGATTTGCCCGAGCCGGAGAGTCCCGTGATGACGACGAACTTGTCGCGCGGAATCTCGACGGTGATATTCTTCAGGTTGTGGACGCGCGCGCCCACGACGCGGATGACATTGGAGGACATAGTTACCCTTTTGGAAAGTTGGAAAGCGAATCGGGATTATAGCACAAATGTTTCAGGAAGAAAAAGTTTTGGGGACTCTCAACCTTCAACCCGCAACCTTCAACTTTCAACATCCCAAACTGCGTTATACTTCCAAGCAACTTCTCAAATCCGGCGGGGTTATTGTTGTCAAACCCCGCCGGTAGGATTTTATTGACTTGCCGGAACAGGATTACAACGAAGAAGAGATTCTCGAACGCGCATCGCAAGGCGACCGCGACTCGTTTGGTCAACTCTACGCGCGCTATGCCGAGCGTATCTTCAACTACGTTTACTATCGGACGGGGAATGTCCATGACGCGGAAGACCTGACGGCGCGCGTCTTCCAACGGGCGATGAACCACATCAAAAATTACACCGACCGCGGCGTCCCGTTTTCGGCTTGGCTCTATCGCATCGCCCATAACCTCGTCGCCAACTGGCACCGCGACCGAAGCCGGAAGCAAGAGATCACTTTGGACGAGCTGCCCGTCCTGGCGTCCAAAGGAGAGCACCCCGAAGCCAACATTGTCCGCACCGAGGATCAGGAGGCCCTCCTGCGCCTCATCCGCCGCCTGCCGCCCGAGCGTCAAAATCTGTTGATCCTTAAATTCGTGGAAAATCTATCCAACGCCGAGATCGGACAGATCATGGGACGCAGCGAAGGCGCGGTCAAAAGCCTCTACCATCGCACCTTGCTCTCCCTGCGAGACGAACTCGGCGACCACATCCAATTCAAAGGAGATTGAGCCATGTTGCGATTACTGACCGATGGAGCGATTGACGTTCCCGCCGGATGGGATAAGGAATACGACATCAAAGTCATTCCCATCAACATCCACTTCGGCGAGAAAACCTACATCCAAAATGTGGACATGAATCTGGACGCCTTTTACAAAGAAATCGGCGTCAATAAGAATCACCCCAAGACCTCGCAGCCCTCGCCGCACCAATTCGTGGAATTCATCCGCGCCAACTACCAGAAGGGCGAAACCATCCTCTCCATCCACGTCACCAGCAAACTTTCGGGAACCTATGCCTCCTGCGTGGCCGCCGCCGAGGAACTCAAAGGCGAATACAATGTGATTCCCTTCGACTCCATGGCCGGGAGCGTGGGCGGCGCGTTCTTGTGCCGCACCGCCTACAACATGTCGAAGGCTGGAAAAGGCGTCGAACAAATCGTGAAGCGCCTCGAAGAGATACGCGCGCAAACGCACATCCTGCTCACCCTCGACAACCTGGAATTTTCCAAGCGTAGCGGACGAGTCGGCGCGCTCTCCGCGGCCCTCGCCTCCGTCTTGAACGTCAAGCCGGTTGTCCGCCTCCAGGACGGATTGTTGCACGTGGTGGAAAAAGTCCGTACGCGCAAAGCCGCCCTGAGTCGCGTGGTGGAAATGGGCAAGGAGATCGTGGGCGAGAAACCGGTATCCATCGCCGCCCTCCACGCCCGCGACGAAGAATCGGCCAAGGCGCTTCTCGAGGAGGCGAAGAAAAGCCTCAACGTGAAAGAATCCGTGACCGCCGAACTCTCCATCTCGCTTGCCATCAACCTCGGCCCTGGCACGGTTGGACTGGTGCTGTATCCCGCGGAGTAGGTGCGAAGTATGACCGACGATCTATATGCAGAATCCCTGACGGAACTGGAAGCGCACCTAGCCGGGACACTCCGGCCAGTTCGCCCGCCCTCGGGCCTGGTCCAACGCCTGCGCGACCGCGTCCGCCTGCCCGGGCCGCGCCTGCTGGCCGAACGCCTCTCCAATTGGCGTCACTTCTTTGTTGTCTTTGGAAGCGTCATCTCCGGCATGTTGGTCACCATCACCCTCGCCCGCGCCCTCTTCCACTTCCTTGGAAGAAGGAGCGGATAACTCCGTTCATACAAAAAGAGGCGGCCGCAAGGTCGTCTCTTTTTGTATCCACCCTCCTCCCAACTCGTCGACTCGCCTCCCATTGGTATAATCCCGCTCGATGAACCTCCTGCGCGCCACCCTCCTCCTCTTCATTCTGACTCTCACCGCATGCGCCTCCCCGCCCACTCCCGCCGCCACAGACTCCCCCGCGCCGGCCGCGACCGTCTCGGACCAATCCACGCTCCAGCCCATCCCCGCCGGCAACGATTTCTCGAATCTCTCCTACACCCAGGCCTTCGACAAACTCATCGAAGCCGCGCGTCGTCAATACGCCTTCAACGGCGTGGATGGCAAACAACCCGACTGGGACGCGGTCTACGCGGAGATTCAGCCGCGCATCCAGCAAGCTGAAGCCGCCGGCGACGCGCAAGCCTTTTTCCTGGCCTTGCGCGATTTCTCGCTGGCGTTTCGCGATGGCAACGTCAACCTGGGCGGAGGCGACCTCCAGGTGAGTCTCTTCCAAACCGAGACGGAGGGCGGCTATGGTTTTGCCATTCGCGAATTGGATGATGGCCGCGTGATCGTCGCGTATGCGCTGGCGGGCGGGCCGGCGGAGAAGGCCGGCATTCAGGTGGGGGCAATCGTGACGGGGTTCAACGGCCAGCCCATTTCGTCCGCGATCGAAGCGGTGAAGTTGTGGGGCGCGCCGCCCTCGCAGGAGGGTTCCGCGCGTTACCAGAAATCCCGCTACCTCCTGCGCGCAAAAGTCGGCTCTCAAGCGACAGTGGAGTTTGCCAACCCCGGCGGCGAGTCGCAAACCGTCGCGTTGACCGCCGTCGCGGAGCGCGAGTCGTTTGCGGTCACTTCGTTGTTTGTCAGTTACACGGGGGGTGCTTTGCCGGTGGAATCCAAAATCCTGCCATCCGGTATTGGCTACGTGCGCGTTACCTCCACCGCCGATAATCGTGAGTTGATTCTCGCCCAGTTCGAGGCCGCGTTGCAACAATTCCAAGTCGCGCAAGCGACCGGCCTCATCATTGATTTGAGCGTGGTCGTCAACTTGACGCCCGAAACCTCGCTTTCGTCCCTCGGCTTGGCGGGATTCCTGTCGAATGAGCCAATCCCACTGGGACAGTTGCAGTTTGCCGGCGCGGGCGGCGCCTTTGAAAATGAGGGAGCGCCCGAAACGATCCAACCGCGCGCAATCCGTTATTCATTTCCGGCGTATGTTTTGCTGGTGGGTCCCGCTTGCGCGCGCAGTTGCGAACTGGAGGCCTACGCCCTCAGCCAGGTTCCGGGGATGATCGTGGTTGGGCATTCGCCGACGGCGGGCGTGGTATCCGATGCGTCGCGCGGACAGTTCCTCCTGCCGGAGGGGTTTACGTTTCAATTTCCCACCGGCCGTTACATCCTTCCCGATGGAACGGTTTTTTTGGAGGGGCAGGGAACCCCGCTGACCGCGCGCGTGCCGGTGGATGAAGATACCGTCCTTTCCCTGGATGATATTCTTCTAACCGTAGCCGAGGCTATTGTGCAAGGCAACGCGGACTGACTTTTCCAACCATGCTATTCTACGAACCCAAAGGCCCTGCCGAATATCCCACCGCTTGTGGAGGCAAACTGCGCGAGGCGGAAGATCATCCCAGCGCGGAGTATCGAGGGCGGCGCGTCTATTTTTGCCGGAAGGCCTGCCTGCGCGTCTTCGAGTCGGACCCGGAGCGATTTATGGCAGGCGAGATCGAGCATCCGCTGGAAGAGGAATAAATTCACTTGCCTCAAGTTGCCGGAATCATATAAAATAGATTTACGATGCCGCCTGATTTCTTCGAAGAATTTCGTCAACGTGTGGAGGGCAAGCGCGTCCTCATTTTGGGCGTGGGCAACCGTATGCGAGGGGACGACGGATTAGGCTCGCGCATGATCGCCCGGATGAAGGGGAAATTAAATCTGCCCATGCTCGACGCCGGCGACGTCCCTGAAAACTTTTTGGGGCCGATCGAACAGGCCCGCGCGGACCTGGTGCTGGTTATCGACGCGGCGGATCTGCGCGCCTCCCCCGGCGACCTGGCCTTGCTCGAACTCGACCAATTGGACGGGAAGACTGTTTCCACGCACACGGTGAACCTGGGCCTGCTGTTCAAGGTCATCCCGGCGAACCGCCGGCCCGAGGCGCTGGTGTTGGCCGTCCAACCCAAATCCACCGAGTTTGGCGCGGGACTCTCGTATGAAATCCGCACTGCGATGGAGGGACTGGAAAGCCTCCTGTTGGGAGTGTTCACATAAAAAATCGGTCACGCGAACCGCGTGACCGATTGCTTAATCCACAAAGCGATATTTCAACAAAGTCCACACCGCTTCGAAGGCATCCTTCAATTTGATCTTCTTTCCCTCCGAATAATCGCGCGGGTTGAACGTGATCGCCACCTCGAAGATTCGGTAGCGACTCTTGAGCGCCTTGGCGGTGAATTCCGGCTCGAAGTCGAAGCGTTTGGCGTGGAGCGACATCCCATCCACAACCTTGCGGCGGAAAACCTTGTAGCCGGTCTCCATGTCGGTCAGGATGGTGTTGTAGAGGATGTTGGTCATAAAGGTCAGCAGGTAGTTGGCGACCATGTGCCAGAACATGGCGACCCGCCGCGACCCGCCGAGGAAGCGGGAGCCATAAACCACATCGGCCATGCCCTCCTGGATGGGTTGGAGCAGGCGGGGGTAGTCGCGCGGATCGTATTCCAAATCGGCATCCTGGATGAGTAAAATGTCGCCGGTGGCCGCGCCCAGTCCGGTGCGGACGGCCGCGCCCTTGCCCTGGTTCTTCTCATGCAGAATAACGCGCACTTTTTCGCGCCCATCCAGTTTGCCCAAAATGTCGCGCGTGCCATCCTTGGAGCCATCGTCCACCACGATGATCTCGGAGGGGAGTTCGGTTGCCTTTACGCGCTTAAGGATTTCCTCGATGTTGCCAACTTCATTATAGACAGGGATGATCACGGATAGGTTCATAGCGGGGGATTATAAACGAATTTGTAATGCTCGGAATGCGCTGCGAGGAATTCCACGTGCTATAATCGCGGCGCCGCTTATCCCATCCCATTTCCGAAATTGGAGGTCGTTATGGCCATCCTCAAAAAAGGGGAACCGCCTTCTGTTGCGCACCCCACAGCCGCTTCCGTCGCCGCATCCGCCGCCCACGCGCCTTTTTATCCGCCCGCCATCAACAGCGTGGACGATACGGGGCTATCGCCTCTTTGGTTGCAAGACCTGACTCTCAAGATTCTTTATTTTCAAGGCTACCTGAACGGCAACCGCATCGCCGAGGCGATTGCCCTGCCCTTCGCGGGGGTGATGGATCAGATCCTGCAAAGCCTCAAAACCGAAAAGTTGATCGAAGTTAAATCCTCGCAGGGTGGACTGGGCGAGGGCGCCTACACCTACGGCATCACCGGCGCGGGGATTGCGCGCGCCCGCGAAGCGCTGGAGCGGAGTCAATACGCGGGAGCCGCGCCGGTCCCCTTCGATGTCTATAACGATTCGATCCGCCGCCAGAAGAGCGGACGCTTGACCGTCACCACGCGCACAATGCGCCAGATTCTCTCGCAGTTGATCATCTCCGAGACCACCTTCCAGCGACTCGGCCCCGCGCTCAACTCTGGCACTTCCATTTTCCTCTACGGCCCTCCCGGCAACGGCAAAACCAGCATTGCGCGCGCCTTCGGCAACCTGGTGTTGAGCCAGAACATGTACATTCCCTACGCCATCTACCTGGACGGCCAGGTGATCAAACTCTACGACGCGGTCAGCCACAAACTCGCGCCCGAGTCGGAAAATAGCTCGACCAGTTCCCTGCGCCCCAGCATCCGGCGCGACCCGCGCTGGGTGAAGATTCGCCGCCCATTCATCGTGGTCGGCGGCGAGTTGACCCTCGAGGGCCTCGACTTGGTTTTCGACGACACGCACAAATTCTACGAGGCTCCGTTCCAGGTGAAGGCCAACGGCGGCATCCTGCTCATTGACGACTTTGGCCGCCAGCAAGTCCGTCCGCGCGACCTGCTCAACCGCTGGATCGTCCCGCTCGAAAACCGGATTGACTTCCTCACGCTTCACACCGGACGAAAGTTCGAGGTTCCCTTCGACGTGCTGGTGGTCTTCTCCACCAACCTGCCGCCGAAAGACCTGGTGGACGAGGCCTTCCTGCGCCGCCTGCGACACAAGATCGAGATCGGCGACCCGTCCTACGAGGAGTATCGAGAGATCTTCAAGCGCGTCGCGGCGGATAAGAAGATTCCCTACAACGACCAGGGGCTGGCCTACCTCCTGCAGGAATACTACATCAAGCGCAACCGCAAACTGCGCGCCTCGCATCCGCGCGACCTGTGCGACCAAATCCTCGACATCGCCGCCTACCTCGCCACCGAACCGACCATGACACGCGAAATGATAGACCGCGCCGCCTTGGCATATTTCGTGGATTTGTAAGCCTCCCACGCCCCCATAATTTCATAATTGTTCCAGATACGCAGTCCGTAATATGCAATACGTACTGCGTATTGTATAATCGCCTTATGCCCACCGACTTTTTTCCCTCGCCCCTCCTCCTCGGGCATCGCGGCGCGAAGAATTACGCGCCCGAAAACACCCTGGCCGCCTTCACGCTCGCCCTCGACCAGGGCGCGGACGGCGTGGAACTGGACGTCAAACTCAGCGCCGACGGCCAAGTCATCGTTCACCACGATGCGACCGTGAACCGCACCACGAATGGAAAGGGAAAGGTGGCGCAACTTTCGTTCGCCCAATTGCGCGAGTTGGACGCGGGCGGTTTCTTTTCCGAAAAATTTCGCGGCGAAAAAATTCCCAGCCTCGAAGAGGTTTTTGAATCCATCGGCCAGCGCGCCATCATCAACGTGGAGTTGACCAATTACGGCACGCCGCGCGACGCGCTCGTGGAGAAGACCTGCGATCTCGTCCGTAAATACGGCCTGCAAAAACGCGTCATCTTTTCCTCGTTCTTTGCGGGCAACCTCAAAAAGGCGGCGCGCTTCCTGCCCGAAGTCCCGCGCGGTTTGCTGGCGCACGGCGGCTGGCTCGGCGCTTGGTCGCGCTCCTTCGGTTTCACCTTCGGCGATTACGCGGCCCTGCATCCCCACCTCGCCGACGTGACCCATCAAGAGGTCAAGCGCGTTCACCGCCTGAAGCGGACGATCAACGTATGGACAGCCAATAAGGAAGAGGACATTCGCCGCCTGCTCGCCTGGGGCGTGGACGGCATCATCACCGACGACCCGGCCCTGGCCGTTCGCGTCGCGCGCGGACTTTGAGCATGATCACGCCCGCCGAACTTGACCTTGCCAACGAGCGCCTCGCGCCGCACATCCTCCGCACGCCGTTGACGCACGACGCGGCGCGCAATTTATACCTCAAGTGGGAAAACCGTCAGAAGACCGGCTCCTTCAAAGCGCGCGGCGCGTTGAACAAAATCCTCTCGCTCACAGATGAGGAACGCGCACGGGGAATCGTCGCCGCCTCGGCGGGGAATCACGGACAGGGCGCGGCCCTCGCGGGACAACTGACGGGCGCGCGCGTCGCTTGCTTCGTCTCCGACCATGCTGTGCCGGTGAAGGTCAATGCTATTCGCGCCCTCGGCGCGGAGATCGTCACTGTGGCGGGAGGCTATCCCGAAGCGGAAACGGCTGGGTTAACCTTTGCCCGCGAGCAAAACAAAATTTGGGTCTCGCCCTACAATGATGAACAAGTTATCGCGGGGCAGGGGACGGTGGGGGTGGAGATTATCGGTCAACTTACCAGTTACTTTAATTCCCCTGAGGCGTCTTCATTGCGAGGAGGGCGGTCTTCCCGACGAAACCATCCACGCGCGGACGAGGAGATTGCTTCGCAAAAACCGCTCGCAATGACGGAGATACTCGTTCCCGTCAGCGGAGGGGGATTGATTGCAGGAATCGGCCTGGCCCTCTCGCGCCTCTCGCCTCGCCCGCGACTAATCGGCGTCCAACCGGAGACCGCGCCTTTCATGCACGGACTCTTTTACAACAACTCACAGGATGGAATCCCCGACCTGCCCTCGCTGGCCGACGGTCTCACTGGCGCGGTCGAGGCGGGCGCGATCACAATCGAGATAGTGAAAGAATTTGTGGATGAAATTGTTTTGGTTTCGGAGGATGAGATCGCTCACGCGGTCGCGTTCGCGTATCGCGAATACGGCGAAGTCATCGAACCTTCCGGCGCGGCAACATTGGCCGTCGCATTGCGCGATGTAGAGCGAAATGCCATTTCGCTTAACGCTCCACGGGTGGCAGTCGTTTCGGGGGGCAACATCCAGCCCGAAGTCCACGCGCGAATCGTCGCCCGGTACGCGGAGGAGGCGCGCGCATGAAGCGTCTGCTCGTTGGGACCGTTGTCCTCCTTTTGCTGGTCGGCTTGGTCGCGCCCGCGCGGGCGCAGACGCCCACCCCGCCGTTGTACGTCACCAACATGGTCGCTGCCATGTCGCCGGAGGAACGAGTGGGGCAGTTGTTTCTGGTCACGTTCCAGGGACGCGAGGCGGCCGAGGGATCGCAAGCGTACAATTTGATCGCGAATTACCATGTGGGGGGACTGGTGTTGATGGCGGCCAATGATAATTTTGCGGCCTCGCCCGATACGGCTTTGGAAGCCCAGCGTTTGACTTTACAATTGCAGGAACTGGAGCGCGCTGGCGCCGGCCAGCCTTTGAATGGAACCTCCGGGAACCAAACCGAAACCGCCAAATACATTCCGCTTTGGGTGGGAATTATCCAGGAGGGCAACGGCGCGCCCACCGACCAAATCTTGAACGGCTTGACGCCCCTGCCTTCCGAAATGGCGCTTGGCGCAACGTGGCAACCCGGCCTGGCCGAGCAGGTGGGAGCCGTGGCGGGTCGGGAACTTTCCACGCTCGGCTTCAATTTGATTCTCGGTCCTTCGCTGGATGTGGTGGATAGTCCATCCGCCTCCGCCGTCAGCGGCGACTTGGGAACGCGCGTCTTTGGCGGCGACCCGTTTTGGGTCGGCGAGATGGGACGCGCCTACATTCGCGGCCTGCACACGGGGAGCGACAACCGCCTGTTGGTGATCGCTAAGCACTTTCCCGGCCAGGGCAGTTCGGATCGTTTGCCCGAACAGGAGGTGTCCACGATTCGCAAGTCGTTGGAGCAGTTGAAGCAGATCGAACTCGCGCCGTTCTTCGCCGTCGCGGGAAACGCGCCCGACGCGGCCTCGACGGTGGATGGACTCCTGGTTTCGCATTTGCGAATCCAAGGCTTGCAGGGCAACATCCGCGCCACCACGCGCCCGCTCAGCTTCGACTCGCAGGCGCTTTCCGAAATTCTGAACGTGCCGGAACTGAAGGTCTGGCGGGAAAACGGCGGGTTGATCGTCAGCGACGATCTCGGAAGCCGCGCCGTGTTCAATTTCTACGCGCCGGGCGGGGCGGCTTTCAACGCGCGTTTGGTGGCCCGCGACGCGTTTCTGGCGGGGAACGATATGCTTTACCTCGGCAATATCGTTTCCAGCGACGCCGCCGATTCGTACAGCACGGTCACGCAGATTCTCCACTATTTTGCCCAAAAATATCGCGAAGACCCGGCCTTCGCCCAACGCGTAGACGAGGCGGTCACGCGCGTTCTGCTGCGCAAGTTCCAAATGTATGGGAATTTCAACGATGGGCGCGCCCTGTCCAACCCCGATGCGCTTGCCGACCTCAACGCCTCCAGTTCGGTCACGTTTCAAGTGGCGACCAACGCGGCCACATTGCTCAGCCCCGACGCGCAGGAGTTCGACGCCGTCCTCCCTTCGCCTCCCAACGCCGCCGATTACATCGTCTTTCTAACCGATAGCGGCGTCGCGCGCCAATGCTCCGCCTGTCCCGATGAACCGACGTTGGCAGTGGACGCCCTGCAACAATCGGCGCTCCGCTTATACGGCGCTCCCGCTGGCGGGCAGGTGATTCCGAGTCACCTCACTTCGTACACGTTCAAAGATTTGTCCAATCTGCTGGATGGCGCGGGAGGCGAGTTTGTGGAGCCGGACCTGCGCCGCGCTCAGTGGGTGGTCGTCTCGCTCGCCGAATCCGCTTCGGGCCAGCCGCAACTCATCCGGCGCTTCCTCTCCGAACGACAGGACATCCTCCGCAACAAAAAAGTGATCCTGTTCTCCTTCGGCGCGCCCTACTATTTCGACTCCACCGACATTTCCAAACTGACCGCCTACTTTGCCCTCTATGGCAAAACCGCCCCCTTTGTGGAAGTGGCCGCCCGCATCCTCTTTCAAGAATTGACGCCGGACGGCAACTCGCCCGTTTCGATTCCCGGCGCCGACTACGACTTGATCTCCGTCACCGCGCCGGACCCGGCCCAGATCATCTCGCTCTTTCTGGACCTCCCAGCGGCTCCGGTCCCCACCGACTTGTTCACCCTCACAGTGGAACCGACCGCCGTCCCGCCCGTACGCATCGGGGACACGGTGACCATCCGCACGGGAGAGTTGTTCGATCACAATGGTCACCTGGTTCCCGACGGGACCGTGGTGCGGTTCATCATCACCCTCGGCGGCGAAGCGGGCGGCCTAATCAAACAGGAGGACGCCCAAACGGTGGGAGGCGTGGCGAGCATTGCCTATCGCCTCGAAAAGCCCGGTCTGCTCGAAATTCGCGCCGTCAGCGAACCGGCTACCGTTTCCCAAGTCCTGCAATTGGATGTGATCGAAGGCGGCCCGATCGTGATCACCGTCTTTGCGCCGACTCCCTTTCCCACCGAAACGATCCCTCCCACTCCGATCACGCCGATGCCTTCGGAAGAAAATTCCATTGTCGACGCGGAGGGGAGGCCGCTCTTCGGAGGCTGGTTGTTGACGTTGTTCGTGCTGGGCGGGGGGGGCTGGCTGGCTTACTGGGCCGGCGGACGAATCGGCTCGCGTCGCTGGAGCGCGCGTTGGGGTCTGTGCGCTTTGCTCGGCGGATTGCTCGCGTACAACTATCTCGCGCTCGGTCTGCCCGGCGCGGCAGACGCGTTGGCGGCGGGCGGGGGAGGGGCGATGGTTGGATTTACGATTTTAGGGGAAGTGTCCGGCGCGCTGGCCGCATGGATTTGGATGCGGCGAAAGACGCGGTGAGTTCGTCTTTGTCAGTGCAAGCCGGTGGTCGAGTAGAAGCGTATCGAGACCGCCGGCTTGTCGTCTATCGCGCCAACGTGATTACCAGACTCAATAGCAACAACCCGGCCGCGCCCCACGCCAGGGCGGAGTCGGGAGTCAGAATTTGCAGATCCAGCGCGGGGTGAGTCTGACGCGTTTGTCCGAGGGGGCCGGTGGGAATGTCGCGCGTCCCAAAGAGATATTGTCGTAACTCGTCCATGGTTTGGGGGCGTTCATCCGGGTGAAGCGACATGGCGCTCAAGACGGCGCGTTCCGTGCGGACGCTGATTTCGGGATTGATCTGCCGCGGCAGAATCAACTTGTCGGGATGCAGGAACCGATTGCGGGCCTCGGTGGGCGGTTCGTTGGTGAGCAGGTGATAAAAGGTCGCGCCGAAGGAGTAGATGTCCGAGCGGATGTCGGTGTGCGAATCGTCGCCGCCGTATTGTTCGAGGGGGGTGTAGAGGGCCGTCCCTTGTCCGTGAATGATCGTGATGGTCACTTCGTCGGGCGCGAGCACTTTGACCAGGCCAAAGTCCACCAGTTTGACGATGCCGCTGGGAGTCAGTTTGATGTTGCTGGGTTTGATGTCGCGATGCACGATGGGCGGTTCCTGGCTGTGCAAGTAGTTCAGCGCGTCGGCCAATTGGCCGGCCCAGTTGAGTACGTTTTCCTCGGAGATGAAACGCTTTTGCTTGCGCGCTTCCATCATCAAGACGCGCAAGTCCTTGCCGGGGACGTAATCCATTACGAGGTAGTCGCGTTTTTCTATCGAAAAGAAATCGGAGACTTTGGGAAGGTTGGGATGATCCAGGCGCGCCAACACGGTGGCCTCGCGTAAAAATTGTTCGCGAGCCTGCTTGATGACATTGTCGGGGAGGGCGCGGTCGTATTGGACTTCTTTGAGGGCGCAAAAACGCCCCTCCAGCCGCAGATCGTCGGCGAGGTAGATGCTACCCATGCCGCCTTGCCCGATGCGTTCACGGATCTTGTAGCGGCCGCGCAGGGTCTCCCCGGGCTGGGCCGGGAAAGACATCAGTTGTGGTCTCCAAAGCGGGGTGCAGAAAAATTTGTTTCGGCGTGGTTCTGCACAGAAACGCGCTTTTCTGCTATATTATAAACGTCTTTGCGATTTTGCCGCTTTGCGGTTTCGTTGACTCGCTGAATCGCTGAATCGTTCACCCTCTTATCGCCGAGGCTATTTTCATGCCCAAAGAAAAAATCCCTGCCGATGAAAAGAAGGAAGAATATCCTCTGCTGATCGCGCAGGAAGGTCCGCTCAAGGGACAACGCTGGTCCATCTCACGAACATTAGTGTTGGGGCGCGAGTCCACTTGCGATGTGGTGATCGCGGACCGTCAAATCTCGCGCTATCACGCGCGTATCACGCCTACCCACGAGGGCGTCATGCTCGAAGACATGGGGAGCAAGAACGGCACGCATCACAACGGCAAGGAACTGAGCGCGCCCATCGTGCTTCAAGACGGCGACTCGTTTGCGGTTTCGCTCGCCCAGGAATTCCTCTTCCTCACCTCCGACTCGACCATGCCTCTCGCCGACGGCGCGGGGAAGCCCGGCCGCCTGATGATGGACTTGCGCTCGCGCCGCGTCTGGGTGAACCAGCAACAGGTCGCGCCCTCTCTTTCGGCCCAGCAATTCAAGCTGCTCTGGCTGCTCTACGAAAACCAGGGACAAGTCATCAACCGCGCGGACCTGGTCGCCGCGGTGTGGGGGGAGGAGCAATCGGCGGGAGTCTCCGACCAGGCCCTCGACGCCCTCATCCGCCGCCTGCGCGACCGTCTCGCGGCCCTCGACCCGAAGCATCAATACATAGACACCGTGCGCGGACATGGCGTGCGGTTGGATAATCCGCCTGTGTAACGCACATCAGAAACCCGGTTTCTGCCAGAAACCGGGTTTCTTGATTCTCTGGAGATCAACATGTCCGCTCTAAAATTACTGTGCGTGTTTGCCCACCCCGACGACGAGTCCATGGGCATGGGCGCGACCCTCGCGAAGTACTCCGCCGAGGGAATCGAAACCACCCTCGTCTGCGCGACGCGCGGGGAACGCGGCTGGTTCGGCCCCGAGGAGCAGAATCCTGGCTTGGGCGCGCTCGGCCAACTCCGCGAGGGGGAGTTGCGTCGTGCCGCCGAAACGCTCGGCATGAAGGAAGTCCACTTCCTCGATTACATTGATGGCGACCTCGACCAGGCCAATCCCGCCGAAGTCATCGCCAAGATCGTGATGCATATTCGCGCCATCCGTCCGCAGGTCATCGTGACCTTCCCGCCTGACGGCAACTACGGCCACCCCGATCACATCGCCATCGGACAATTCACCCAAGCCGCCATCGTCTGCGCCGCCGACGCGTCCTACGCGGACGCGCGTTCCCTCTCCCCGCACCGCGTCTCGAAACTGTATTACATGGTGGATTCGGAGAACTTCGTCAACTTCATCGCCCCCTTCTTCGGCGAAATCACTTTCGATGTGGATGCTCAAACGCGCGGCGAAGTCGCCTGGAAAGATTGGATGGTGACGACGCGCATCGAGATGTCGGCGCATTGCGTCACGGCTTTGCGGGCGATCCAATGCCACGCGAGTCAGCTGCCGTCCATCGCGCCGCTGGTGGAGTTGCCCGAAGAACAAGTCGCGCAGGCGCTGGCTTTGCAGGGCGCGTTCTATCGAGCGTTCAGTTTGGTGAATGGGGGGCGGAAGGTGGAGACGGATGTGTTCGAGGGACTCAGAAACCAGGTTTCTTGAAGAAACCTGGTTTCTGTGCCTGCTGGCTACTCATCGAAGAAGAGATGGCGAATATCGTCCTCGTCTTTGGAGTGATAAGATTCCACAAAGTTGCGATACCCCTCCATGCCAAATTGATTCAAAACAATCCCAGGGCAAATCAGCGTCCCGTTTCTCAATCCAATATAATCGCGGTAACTTGAAAACTCCCAATCTTCGGCGCGCTTCGTTAAATTTGCCGCGACAGGATTCAGGTGAATATATCGACTCAAATGCAACAGATATTCATTCTTGTCCACAAGGCGAGACTCGAAGGGGCCTTGAAATAATGAACCAACCCTTTTGTAGCGCTTGTTGATGGATTTCACACACGAGAGAGTGAACGCCTGAAAGATGTCCGACACATCGGCAATGAGCAGGCGGATAAGCATGTGAAAGTGATTGGGCATGAGGCAATAGGCGATAATCTCGATTTCTTCGGGGATGAAATACTCGCGTATTCGCCTGAGGAAAAAACAAGTAATTCTCGCGCTCGAAGAAAATCGGCTGGCGGTTGTTGCCGCGATTGTAGATGTGATAAAAGCCGCCGTCGAAGAAGGGGGTGATTCTGCGGGGCATGTATCCCTCCAGACACCAAAAACCAGGTTTCTGCCAGAAACCTGGTTTTTGGGCGCGTCATCCCATATTCTTCTTCATCGAAAACTTCAACGCCACCTTGTAGACCGCGCTCAGTTTTTCGCTGATGGCCTGGGCTTCGGGGTTGCCTTGTCCTTGTTGCTCGATCTGCGCCATCAGGCCGTTCAGCGCTTCGAGGAACTGATCGTTCACCATATCCGCGTTTTCGCTGAGCATTTGCTCTATGGCGGCCGCGTCGGGGAGTTCGAGCAATTGCTCGATGAAGGCTACTTCGGGCGGGGGCGCGCTGGCCTGTTGCAATACCTCGATCATCTTTTGTAGTTTGCCCATCGTGGCGTAGTCGTTTTTCTCGGAGGCCTGCCGCAACATCTGCTGGACAATGTCCACCGCGTCCTGCGTGAAGTTTTGGATGTTGGCTTGCGTGGCGGCTGCGATGTCCTCTTGTTTGAGCAGGGTCTCGATGAACTGTTGCGCCTGCTTGTAGCGCGCTTCGATTTGGCGGTCGGCCTCGTTGGTGTAATCCAACAGTTTCTCGCGCACATGCTCGAGTTTCGTTTTTTCCTCGCCCGACGATTTTTCGATTTTGTCGGTCAGCGTTTGGAAGAAGGAATAGTCCATGCCGCCGCGCGCCAAACTGACGTAGGCGCGGATGCGAGCCTCGCTCGGCGAAGCGATGACCAGGTCGAGCAGTTTCTCGCGCGTGAGACCCTGTCCCGCCTCTTGCAACGACTTCGCGGCGGCTTCCATTTCCCCAACCGACTCAGCCAACCCGCGGCCAAACTCGGTCTCCTTCAGGAGTTGATCCTGAATCGCCATGAGCGCCTCCGCCAACTTGGGCTGGGCTTGCGCGGCATTCTGCGCGAGTCGGCTGAACAGCGCGAAGAATTGCTCGTCAATGATCTTCGCGTTCTGCTTGATGATCTCCGAGCGGACGTCTGCGCTGGTGACCTGGAGCAGGCGGTCAATTATCTGGACGCGTTCCTGCTGGCCTTTGATCATCTCGGGCGTGATGCCATCCTTGCCGAGAATGAGTTCGATCATCGACTCGAAGGTCAGATTGGCTTTCGGCGAGAGCAGGTAGGCTTTACGTTTTTCGGCGGGCAGGCGATCCATGACCTGCTTGATGAGGGGGCCGAACAATTTTTCCTGTTCGTTGACGGGCAGTCCCAACTCGGGCGGGAAGAAGGTGAGCAGGAGTTCTTTTTCGTTGTCGTGGTAGACGATGGGCGTGGCGAGGCGGCCTTCGTGTCCGCAGTAGGGACAGCGAACCATGTTGGAGACGCCGCCCAGCAGACGTTGTTTCGCGCCTGGGTCGGCGGTCACGTCGAAGAGTTGTTCCACGTTGGCGGGAACGGGCTGGCGACAGCGCGGGCAGGAGACTTGGGTTTGGGGCATGAGGATTTCCGATTTTTGATTTTAGATTTGGAGAACCGATATTCGATACTCGATCTTCGAGCGCCGAATTATCGAATATCGAATTGACGAGTATCGAAGCTCCTATTTTACCCGTTATCCCAGCAATTTCTCCAGTCGATCCACATAATCGGCCATGACGGCGAAGGCGGCGTCGACGGGTTGGGGGGAGGTCAAGTCTACGCCTGCTTTTTTGAGCACATCGAGGGGATAGTCGGAGCAGCCCGCTTTGAGGAAGCCGAGGTAATCCTCGACGGCGTTGGGTTCGCCGTTGAGCACGCGTTTGGCGAGGGCGTTGGCGCCCGCTATCCCTGTGGCGTACGCGTAGACGTAGTAGTCGCTGAACAGGTGGCCGAAGCGTGACCAGGTCATGCCGACGTGCTCGCGGTTCACGTTGACCTTGCCGCCGTAGCCCTCGGTGAAGAGGTCGGCCATCAGGTTGATCATAGTGTCGGCGGTGAGCGGCTGGCCGTTCTCGACGCGGGTGTGAGTCTCGAGTTCGAAGCGGGCGAGGGTGGGCATGATGAAGAAGTAGCGGAAGAAGTTCGACATGGCTTCTTCGATGACCGCGATCTGGAAGTTCTTGTCGGGGTTGGTCTTGAGCAGGTGCGCGCGCACCATGGCCTGGTGGAAGTTCGAAGCGACCTCAGCCGCGAAGAGCGAGTAGTCAGCGTAGACGAAGGGCTGGTTCTGCCATGTGAGATACGAGTGCATGGAGTGGCCGAGTTCGTGCGCGAGCGTGGAGACGCTGAAGACCTCGTCGGTGTACGACATCATGATGAACGGATGCGTGCCAGGCGCGCCCCAAGAAAACGCGCCGCTGCGTTTGCCCTTGTTGGGGTAGACATCCACCCAGCGTTCTTCGAGCGCGCCGTTGCGCAGAATGCCGACGTAATCCTTGCCCATCGGGAGCAATCCTTCGGCGATCCATTCGATGGCTTGATGGAACGGGACTTTGGGATGATCTTTGACCAGCGGCGCCCAGATGTCGTAGGGTTCGAGCGTGTCGAGGCCGAGCGCTTTGCGGCGGATCTCGAAATAGCGATGCCAGGTGGGCAGGTTTTTGCGGAAGGTCTCGAGCAAATTGTGGAAGACCGAAACGGGGATATTGTTTTCGGACAACATCATCTCCAGCGCGTTGGTGTGTTTGCGGACACGGCTGAGAAAGACATTTTGTTTGATGGAGGTGGCGAGATTGGCAGAGAGAGTATTCTTGAAACTCAAGAGGGTCTCGTGATAATTCTCCCATGCAGTCTGACGGGCGGTGCGGTCTTCGCCCGCCATTAATTTCAGGATGGCGGCTTCGGAGAGTTCGATGACGTTGCCCGCGCTGTCTTTGCCTGCGGGGATTTTCATATCGGCGTTGCGCAACATCGAGGACGCTTCGCCCGCCCCTCCGAACGGGTCGGCCAACATCCCGAGAATCTCCTCCACCTCCCCCGAGCGGACGTGTTCGTGCTTGCGGAACAGGTTGTTGAAAAATTGTTCATAGACGGCGAGACGCGGCTCATCCTTCGTCCACTTTTTGAGTTTCTTCTGTCCGATGGCGAGGATTTCGGGATTCAGGAACGCGGCCGCCGCCATGACCTGACCGTAGAGTCCCTGCGCCTTGCCGTTCATCGCCGCCGCGGACTGATCGGTGGTATCCACTGCGAAGGAGAATCCCGCGTAGACGTAGGCGCGGTTCATGCGCGCCATCAGTCCTTCAATGGTCTCGAAGGCGGAGAGGAGGGTCGCGGCGTCTTTCAAGCCGCCTTCGAACTTTTTGATCTCAGGCAGGAACGCGAGGATGGAGTCCACTTCGGCAGACCAGGCTTCGGGCGTGGCGAAGACGGACTCGGCGTTCCAGGTATAGTTCTTGTCAACGGAGGAGCGGAGGGGGAGGGATGACATGAGTGGGTTCCTTTTGGGTTTGAGAGATGGGACGCGGAGAACATGGATAAACGCGGATGTACGCGGATTTCTTTTTTAAACACGAAGATCACGAAGGGAGCACGAAGTTTTTTTAGATTGTACGGGAAATTCTAATTCAAATGGGATTAGAAGTGATGAATCCCATGAGTTCAGGAACATACTTGGAAATGGCCGCAAATCAACAGTACTGGATGTACGCTGTTTTGGAGGAGCATTTTTGTTAGGACAATTTTCCTTCCATTATTATTTTCTTTTATGTTTACTTTATGGCTGGTAATATTTTTAATATATGATTAGCCAAATTGTAATAATTGTTTGGGAAAAAAACATCGTAATATCGCATCCCTGTTCTATCTTTGCCACCGAATAGCAAGCAAATTGCATGGCTCAAACCAAGTTCTTCACCACCAGGGATCAGTGGGTGGTTAGGAAAACGCGAAGTTGATCGAGTTCCAACAAATATTGTTATTTCCCCATTGCCAGCAAAAAGCCAAGATACAAAAGGCTCTTGTAAATTAGAAACATTAACTGGCGGGGGATATTTATTGGCTTTGAATTGATTTACGAACACAATTCTTATTGGTTCTTTTGGTAACTGCATATACCCCGTAGTTGGGGATTCATCTAGGTTCCAATATGCATTAAACTTCATAAGCAATTGTTCTGCATTAACGCCTGTTGCTTGATATTGTCCCCATTTTTTCATAAACTCTTCATAATCGCCATCTTTTGGCGCAGTGTTGTGATTATTTTTCCAAACCGAAGAGAATATAGCGTCGCTCAATGCTTCTGCAATAACACGCTCACTTTTATTGTTATTATCATTTAAGGCTACTGGATAATCATCTTTAGTTACATCAGTTTCTATCGTAAATGATATGCTTACATTTGACTCCTCGAACGTATAAGTGTGTTCTTCAAAGGAAACAATTTCCAAGAAACTGTCAACTGGATTAGGAGGGGTTATCCAATCACCATCAGGATTTAAGCCTTGAATTGTTTCACCAGAAATTCTGCTTACTCTGGCAAATGTCTTTCCTCTCCAAACTAAAGTCGTAATTTCCTGATCATCTAAGAACCTATCTCTAAACCTTGAGTAAAGTGTAAAATGTAAGCATGAACACA
>CAZVAX010000077.1:0-19071 GCA_964625215.1 uncultured Anaerolineaceae bacterium
TGCAAATCTCCTACGACCTCGTGCGGCGCGGCGTCCGCTTCGGGAACAACAACTGGACTCCCATCCGCGCACGCAGTTTTGCCGAACCCGTCGAACGCATCATCTCCACGACGAGCGACCAACTCGCCTCTCTCTACGCCCGCGGCTTGTTCGCCGTTGGCGAAGCGACTCCACCCGAGGAGATGGCTCTGCAGATCGAAAAGCAAAACCTGATGGCGCGAATTAATTTGCCGATGGGACGCGTCGAAGTCCGCACCGACGAGGGCGGTCACTCCCTCGACCTCGACATCGCCAACCTGACCCTCAAGCATCTCCTGCTCCTGCGCATCTACTCTGACCCCAAATTTGCGCGCTCCTTCCGCTATGACCGCGAAGACATCAGCCGCGCCCGCGCCAACGAGAAGCTCGCCGCACAACACGGTCTGCGCGCCGAGATCGAGAATCCGCTGACGGGCAAGCCTACCTCCATCCGCGCCTTCCTCAAGTGGACTCTGGGCGAAGTCAAGCCGCTGGCCGACGCCCTTGGCGAATGGGAGACATTGACTCCCCTCGTGGAAATGTCGGAGGGAGGGCGCAACACCGCTGAAAAAATCCGCGCCCGCCTGCAACTCGAACTCGGCGCGAACGACGAAGTACCGTTGAGTCTCCTCAAAGAATTATTCTACGAGCGCGAAGCCCAGGTAAAATCGGATGTCGAGCGCATCGCCGCCGACCATCCCTCCCTCGGCGCGGACTCAGCCAAGATCGGCGAATTCCTCCAGCGTTCCCGCGACGCCACCCGCCACTCGTCACCCGTCCCCATCCCCTTCCGTCCCCGCTCGCAGCCCATCCTCGACCTCTCCTACCCCGACAAGGCGAGCGAGATTCTTGATCTCGCTCAACAGTTAATCCGCATCCCCTCGGTCACTGCCTGCCCGAACGAAAGATTGGATGAAGTCCACCGCGCGGGTTCCCTGATTGACGATTACCTCCGCGCCGCAGGACTCGACGTCAAATATTTCGATGGGAAGTATCCTGCTGTTTATGCAACATTTCCTGAGTCGAAAGTCAAAGGTCAAAAGTCGCCAATCTTGTTGACGGGGCATTTCGATGTAGTGGAACCCGAACCCGACGACTCCCAATTCAACCCGCGCATCGAAGGCGATTACCTCTGGGGTCGCGGTTCCGCGGACATGAAGACCGTTGTCGCGACCTATCTGGTTTGGATGAAAGACATTTGTAGGGGCGACCCTCGCGGTCGCCCGAATGTGGAATTGCTGTTGGTCGGCAACGAAGAAAATGGAGAGGCGGAGGCGTGGGGTACGCCGCATGTCCTCAATGCGTTGGGCGAACAGCAGGATGACCGCAAGGGTCATCCCTACGCATTATTCATCGCGGGCGAACGGACGGGTGAGAAGGGGGACGAACTGCTCGGCGAAGTCTGCGTGGAAAATCGCGGCGTCATGCGCTTTGACGTGATCGCTCGCGGGGCGAAAGAACACTCAGGAGTCGCGGGCGCGGCGGGCGATTTGGGTGAGAGGTTGATTGCGGCGCGGGCAGCTTTGAACGAAATATTCGCGAACCATCTCACGTTGAAATCGGCGGACGGCTGGCAATCGCAGGCGAAATTCCCCTTCATCAATGTGGGGACGCCGGGCGTGTATAACGTCACGGCGGGGGAGGGGATTCTTGGGGTTGAGATCAGGCCGATACCACAAGACGATGTCGAAGGTCTCAAGTCGAAGGTCGAGGCGTATTGCGCGGAGAACGGACTTGAGTTGCGGATGAACCTGATGGAGAACGGCGTGGCATGTGACCCGGACAACCCGGCCTTAAAGTCACTGCTCGAGGCGGTGAAGCAAGCCGGAAGTGGAGTCGAAGCGAGAGTCGGAAAGAAGTTACCAGGCACGAGCGCGCGATTCGCCCCGGGCGGGCAGGGAGTCGTGTGGGGACAGTCCGGAATCGGTCCGCACGCGAAGGATGAACGGCATTTTATTCCCAGTATTCTGCCGTATTACAACGCGCTGAACGAGTTGGCAAAGTTATGGGTGGGACGAAATTAATTTCGTCTTACGGCACGTAATAATTCACTTCCAACACAGGGCGGTCGGCGGCGGCGAAGGTGTTGCCGCTGTAGAAACTGATGTAGTTGGCGACGCCGTTGTTGTTGTCGTCGAGGTTGAAGCGCAGGCGGAATTGAGTCAGGCCGGATTGGAAGCCCAGCAAGAGGTTGATATGAGGGAAGAGACTGCTCGATAGAGCGAGCGTGTACCAGCCGGCGACTGGAGCCGGCGAGAGGGGCGATTGGCTGTCGCTGGCGGCCGCTTGGAAATCGGCCGCTTGCAAACCGCCCGATGCGCCGAAGTAGCCGTTGCGAATGTCCACGATCATGCCGTTAAAGATGGCAAAGGGATCGCCGCCGCCGGTGATGGATTGTTGCTTAACTTTGATCCTGGCGGAAACGATCACCGCCGAGTCGGGGAGGCTGCCGGTGTTGAAGGAGAGGAAGGAACGATACTGCTGGCGGGAGGCGCTATCGCCGACCGCGAGGGTGGCGGCAGTGGCGTTGAACGCGCCGCCGATGTTGCTCGTCTCCGTGGACTCGAGAACCCAACCATCCTGGCTTCCCGCGGAGACAAAGGTGGAGGTAAAGGTGAGGTAGACCGTCCACATGTAGGTCGCAGGCGTTGCGTCCACATTGCCGGCGGGGTCTTTGGCGCGAACGCGGAAGGTGTGCAATCCCTGTGTGAGGCTGGAATAATTATGCGGACTGGCGCAGGCCGTGAAAGCCGCGCTTTCCAGACTGCATTCGAAGGCGGCGGATGAGTCTGGGCTGGAGAAGGTGAAGGTTGCGGCGGGTCCGTAACTGGGGTTGGTGGGATAGGAGTCAAGGTTTGTGTCGGGCGCGACCGTATCAATGGTCCAGGTAAAGGAAGCGGGAGTTGTGTCCACGTTGTTCGACGCGTCTTTAGCGCGGACTCGGAAAGTGTGCGAGCCGTCGCTGAGGCCCGTGTAGGAGAGGGGGGTGAGACAGGCCGCGAAGGCGGAACCGTCCAGGGAACATTCGAAGGCGGCAAGCGGATCGTTGCTGGAGAAGGTGAAGGCGGCGTTGGCGCTGTTGGTGAGGGCGGGAGGATGTGAGTTGATCTGCGTGTCGAGAACGAAGGCGGTGGTGTTGGTCAAGTTGAAGTTGACGCTTGCCGCGCCCGCCGCGCTCGCCGCGACAGTGTAGGAGCCGGGTGTGCCATTGGCCGTGGCGGTGACGCTGGCGACTCCGCCGGCAATCGTATCGGGGCTGCCGCTAATGACCGCGCCGGCCCCGCTGACCGGAGGCGTGAATGTGACCGCGCCGCCATTGACCGGGTCGCCGGGGTTGATGGGGGCGACGCTCACTGTCAGCGGGTTGGCGAAGGGATTGTTTACCGGCGCGGATTGGTTGTCGCCGCCGGAGATGGAAAGGGTGAAGCCCTGGACTTCGAATGGGCCGATGTCGCAGGTTCCAACGCGCGAAAGGCCGCGTTGGTCGGTGGCGGCGCAGGAGGGGGCATGTCCGGAGTCGATGGCCGGTGAACCGGGTAGCAGGCCAAAGGTCGGGGTGGAACCGCCGTAGTAGTCGAGGGAGGAGAGTTTGGGGTCGGCGGTCGCGACGGGCGTTCCGCAGGCGTATTGTCCCGAGGCGTTGGTCTCGATGAGGTTTCCCGCTACGACTGGCGGTTTGGTGATGGCCCCGTTGTAACAGTCCACGCCGGAGCCGTTGGCGAGGATGGTGTTTTTGAGAGTGAGCGGCGCGATGCCGTTGTAGATGCCGCTTCCGTTGGCGGTGGAGGCGTTTTCGGAAAAGGCGCTGTTGTTGACGGTGAGATACCCGAACGAGAAGATGCCGCCGCCGTTGCCGTTATCGGCGATGTTGTTCCAGAAGACGCTGTTGGAAATGTTCGCCGAGCCGTAGTTGGCGATGGCCCCGCCGCGCGTGGGCGAATAGTTTTCGGTGAACGCGCTGTTGGTGACGATTAGGGTGGCCTTGCTGCCGTTGTAGATCGCGCCCCCTCCGTTGTTTCCCGTGCTGGTGTTGTAATCGAGAATGACGTTGTCGAGATGGAGAATGCCCAGGTTGTAGACGCCCGCCCCGTCGTTGACCGGCGCGCCGCTGACGTATCCATCCGCGATCGTGACGCCGGAGATGATAATGGGATAGTTGGGCGAACTGAGGCTGAAGACGCGCGTCGCGAAGTTTCCGCTGATGATCAGGTTCGACGCGCCCGGGCCGGAGATGGCGAGGGGGATGTTGATCGCCAACTGGCTGCCCAGTTGAATGACGCCCGAAATGGGAATGTTAATGGTATCGGAAGGGCCGGCGACCGCCAGCGCTTCGCGCAGGGTGCATTCCACCAAATCGCAGAATCCGTTGCCGGGATCGTTGAGCGAATTGACCGTCCACGTGACGGCGGCGCGGGCCGGCTGCACGCCCATCCCGCCAGCCAGCAAGGCGAGGGTCAGGAAAATGGAGAGGAGGATTTTTTTCATGATGTTCTCCGTGTGATGAAGTTCGCGCGCCGCCGCAAAAGAAAAACCGCTATGCCGAATTCATCATAGCGGTTTCCGGGGAGGATGTCAATTACGGTTTTGTTGGGCTGGGCTTTTTCCAAACGAGCGTATACCGATCCTGACCGTAGTACTCTTTGACGCTGGCGCCGGGCAGAACGCGCGAACTCACCTGCCTGATGAATTCCACAGTAGGGTGTTCTTCCTCTTCTGCATGCGATTGCATGCCCCTCCCGCCTTTATGTCTGTTGCGTTTACCCATCAAGCGGAGCGCCGCTTTTCTTCCCGTGTAGATCCAATGCCGAATGGTTTTAATAGCCCGGTTGCGAAATCCGGTCTGTGTACAAGCATCGAACACGATTAGAACGCCGCCTGGTTTGAGCGTGTAGCGCGCCTTTTCCATGATCTGTTCCAGCGGCAGGTGATGGAAGGTCATGAACGAGATGACCAAATCGAAGGTGTCGGGAGGATACGGGTATTCCATCGCGTCGGCCACTTGGAATTCGATATTCGGGAAGCCCGCGTTTTGTTCACGCGCCACGCGGATCATTTCAGGGGAAAGGTCAACGGCTAACACGTGCGAGGAACGCCCGGCAAGATAGCGCGCAAAGTCTCCCCATCCGCATCCGATCTCCAAGACCTGATCGCAGTGAGGCGGAATTCGCTTCAGGGCTTCTTTTCTTCTTTGCAAAACAGCAGGCCGGTCACGGTATCCCCCCTCTGTGAGCGATAAGGCGACTTGGTCGAACTCTGAACGAACTTTCTCTTTTGTTTCCATGAGCATCTCCAATTATTTCTGTTTGTTCAAAAAGGAAAACGGCGGGCGCTGGTTCAGTTTCAACAGGATCGCGCCCGCCTCGCCAACATGCAGGGCGGTGACAGAGCCCGTGTCGCATCCGAGCCGTTGAAAATGATCGAGCGGCATCCCGATGTAGTGCGCCGCCGCCAGTTTGATCGGGTCGGCGTGAAAGACGCAGGCGATCAAATCCTGTGGTTTATGCCGACTCAAAATCGCGTCCAACGCGGCGGCGACGCGCGCCTGACACTCGTAAAACGTCTCGCCTTCTGGGAAACGAAAACGCGAGGGCGCATGTTGGACAATTTTCCACGCCTTCGTGAGACGGAGGACTCGCCACGAGCGTCCCTGCCACTTTCCGACTCCCGTCTCGATCAACCCCGCTTCCACCCGGACCTCTGTGCGGGTCGCGGCCGCGATGGGCGTCGCCGTCTCCACCGCGCGTTCCAGCGGACTCGAGTACACGGCCCGGATCGGCGCGTCCTTCAGAGCCTCGGCTAACGCCTGCGCTTGCTGCTGTCCGCGCGCGTTCAAGTGGACGCCGGGCAGGTGTCCCGCGAGTTTGCCTTTCTTTGTGTAGTCGTTTTCGCCGTGGCGAATGAGGAGGAGGAGAGGCATGTTTGTATCGAGGACTTATCGTTCCTCGTCCGCTTCCTTTTTTGCATTTGCTTTGATTTCCTGCCAGAAATCATTTGTCTCACCCCCCAAATTTTTTGCCATCTGGTCAACTTCAAATTCGTTCAGTTCTGTGCTTTCGGTTTTTGCTTCAAGATAATGTCGTCGCATAATTTCGGAAATATCCGATTCGTGCTTGCGGGAACGCCCTTCTTTCCAGGCCATCAATTTACCGTAGATAACATCTTCGGGACGAGCGCACCAGACCTCGAATGGTTCTGCGCCGGGGATTTCGACCAGTTGACGGACGCGCCTTTCAAAGGCGGGGCGATAGTTTATCGTTCCGCTCAACGGAACCAAATCGGCTTTTTCGCCCCGTTCTGTGTCTATGATGTTGAACATGATTCCCATTTCAACGGAATTGCGAATCATTTCTGGATCTGCATAATAGCGCGGCAGGGGATATGCTTCAGAAAGTATGTGCGCATGCTCGTCGGATAAATCTACAACTATATCAATGTCATAGGTGACGCGCGTGATTCCGTATACCGTCCCCGCAAAAGCCCCGATAATCATGTAGGGTATATTCAAGCGTTCAAGGGTTTTGATGATATCCAGAAAGAGACTCAAGTCGGGTTTTCGATCATCTGGCACGGGCGAGTTCCTCCAATACTTTTAGATTGAGCATGGCAGACGAAATGTTGGGAAATTTCCTTCGTAGCCTTCCTCGAATCAACCCAACCGCCAGTTCGCGTGCTTCCAGCATGGCGCGGACGCGTTTGTGCGGCGGGAGTTTTATCAACATGCGTATCTGTTCACGGTCAATGGCTTCGGGACGAAATGCGCTCTTTTGCATGGGTCAATTATACCTGTCACTTAATCTTACGCTTCATCTCTAGAATCTTCTCTTCGCTCAATGCGGGGACCTCCTCGCGCTTTTCGATTCCCAGCGCCTTCCTCTGCGCCTCGCGCCACATTTCGAGGCGCGCTTCCACTTGCGATTCATATCCCTCGCCCGAAGGTTTGTAGAAATATGTGCCGAGCAGACGCTTTGGCAAATATTGTTGCGGGATGAAATGTCCCTCCTGGTCGTGGGGGTACACGTAATCCTTGCCGTGACCGAGCGCGGCCGCGTCGCGGTTACCGTCCATCAGATGCCGCGGCACGGAGATTTGTCCCTGCTCTTCGAGGAGTTTCATGGCTTTGAAGTACGAGGTGGCGCTGTTTGATTTCGGCGCGGTGGCGAGGTAGAGCGTCGCTTCGACGAGGGGGTAGATGCCTTCGGGCAGGCCGATGTAGTCGAAGGCTTGCGCGGCGGAAGACGTCACTACGAGGGCCATCGGGTCGGCGAGACCGATGTCTTCGCCCGCGAGAATAATGAGGCGGCGGAGGATGAAGCGCGGGTCTTCGCCGGCGTAGATCATTTTGGCGAGCCAATAGAGGGCCGCGTCGGGGTCGGAGCCGCGCACGGACTTGATGAAGGCGCTGATCGTGTCGTAGTGCGCGTCGCCGTCCTTGTCGTAGAGTACCGCGCGGCGTTGAATGGACTCTTGCGCCACATCGAGGGTGATGTGGATGACGCCGTCCGCGTCTGGAGACGTTGACTCCACGGCCAGTTCGAGGGCGTTGAGCGCGTTGCGCGCGTCACCGGAGGCGACCTCAGAAAGGTGCGCGCCCGCTTCGGGGTCGAGCAGGATGCGGCGGTTTCCGTAGCCGCGCTCCTTGTCCGCGAGGGCGCGGTCAATGAGGAGACGAGTCTCTTGTTGGTTCAAGTTCCGCAGTTGAAAAACGCGCGAGCGCGAGATGAGCGCGCTGATGACTTCGAAGTAGGGATTCTCAGTGGTGGCGCCGATCAGGGTAATGACGCCGCCCTCGACGTGGGGAAGGAGCGCGTCTTGCTGGGCTTTGTTCCAGCGATGGACTTCGTCTACAAAAAGAATCGTGCGTTCGTTGTGAAGCCGCCGTCGTTCGAGCGCGGCCTCGACGATCTCGCGCAGGTCGGCTTTGCCCGCCAGGATGGCCGAGATGGTGACGAAGTGACTCTGCGTGCGGTTGGCGATGATCTGCGCGAGGGTGGTCTTGCCGGAGCCGGGCGGGCCGAAGAGCAGGAGGGAGGAGAAGAGCCGGTCGGCTTCGATGGCGCGGCGCAGGAGTTTGCCGGGGCCGATGATGTGTTCCTGGCCCACGAATTCGTCGAGGGCGCGCGGGCGCATGCGGGCCGCGAGCGGGGCTTCGCTTTTCATGCGTTCCTGCATGGCGTGGTCGAAGAGGTCGGTCATATCTTGATTATAATTGCGATGTGAGCGAGGAGGCGCGATGAAAACAAAACGACTTCCGAAGTTGAAACGGTGGGAACGAGAACTTGCGAAGACGCGCGGGCGCGACGAGGCGGCGATCTTTCTGGCCCGCGCGCAGGCCCGCTACGATGAACTTCTCAGCCGGGCGCGGCGTTACGAGAAGAAGGCCCTGCGATTCCATTTTGAGGATAACCTCCTGCCCGCCATCGCGGCCTATTCGGTTTTGCTGATGGACGGGATGGATCGCGACGCGGCGGGAGACGCGTTGGATTCGCTGCTGGAGGCGGGCCTGGAATCCGAGCGGCGCATGTACCGCTTTTGGGGCCGCTTCCCATTTTTCTTCGACATGTTGCGCGCCGCCCTTAGGCCAATGATGGACGCGCAATTCCCCGAGGGCTGGAACGTGGAGTGGATCGAACCCTCGCGCGACCTGGTGGGATTGAATTGCCGCGCTTGCTTCTACCTGGACCGTTTGACGGAGTACGGCTTCCCCGAACTGACTCCGCACTTCTGCCGCCTCGACGACCTGCTGGCCGCGGAGGCCGCGCCCGCCATCCGCTTCGAGCGGACGCAAACGATCGGGCGCGGCGGAACGATGTGCGACTTCCGCTACGCGCGCGTGAGGCGCTAGGCGAGAATCAAAAAGGGCGCGAGGACGCGCCCGATTTTGGGAAGGCTCGCATACTTGCCTGATTTGCTTGGCAAATCACGGGCAGCGCCAGGGGTTCAACCGCTCGCGAACTTCGATGTTAGAAGGCGGCGACGGCGGCGTGGCGGTCGTTGAAGGTTTCGATGTACATGTCGAAACCGCCCATGTCGAACGCGGCGCGGGCTTCCTTGGTGAAGTTGAAAATCTTCAGGTGGGGGGATTTGTACGTTCCGGCTTTGATGCCCTTGATCACGTCCTCTTCGGCGCCGCCATCTTCGGGGTGGAGGGCGCGCAGTTGGTTGAAGATGTTGTGCAGGGCGCGCAAGCCGGCGCTACTGACGTAGGGGACGCGCGTCATGTCAATTAAGATATAGCGCGCCCCGGCTTCGATCAACTCGCGGGCTTTGGCTTGAAAGGCTTCGTAGGTGGACGAGTCGATGTTGCCTTCGGGACGCAAGACGGTAATCGCTACGCGTCCATGTTCTTGTTCAACTAAAAATTCCATGGGTTCCTCCGATTCCTTCGCGAGTGAGAACGGCAGACGATGGGCGGATTATACCGCTTGTGGAACAAGTCTGTAGAACAAGTATATAGACTTGTTTTACAGTGAAAGGCGGCTGAGGAGCGCGGGGAGTTCGTGCAAGGTTCGGATGACCGCGTCCGGTTGGGGGTCGGAGGGGGAGGCGGGACGCGAGACGCGGCGCGTGATCCAGACGCTGTAGAGTCCGAGTTGGCGCGCGCCGGCAATGTCGGCTTCGAGGCTGTCGCCGACCATGGCCACCTCTTGCGCCGGGATGCTCCAATGGGCGAGGGCGAGTTCGAAGATGCGCGGGTGGGGTTTGCGATACGAACAGGCGGCGGAGGTCAGGATGAAATCGAAGAACGGCTCGATATGAAAATGATCCGCGAGTTGGAACACATCCTGGTTGTCGCCGGCGTTGGAGATGATGCCGAGGCGGTATCCGCCGGCTTCGAGGGCGCGCAGCATGAGCAGGGCGTCCTCTTCGAGCGCCCAGTTGGATTGGGTGTGGGCGTAAAAAGCGTCGAGGGCGCGGCGGATGGTTTTTGTGTCGGCGTGGGGGTAACCGCGCTCGGCCAGCATGTCGCGCAGGACGACAACGTAGGTGGTTTCGAAGAGGTCTTCGTCGCGACGCGCAAAGTAGCGGTCGAGGTGATAACGGACGGCTTGCGGCAGGTCGTCGCACGAGAGATCGAAGCCTTGTTCGCAGAGGGAGTCGGCGAGCGCGTGGTAGCCGCGTTCAAGGATGGGTTCCCACGCGTTGCGCGAGTACATGAGAGTCCCGCCCAGGTCGAAAAGCGCGGCGCGGATGATGGCGGCCATGCCCAACATATACAGTGGGATTGGATTTTCGTAAAGTGGGAAAATGGGGGCGCGTTCAGCCCTCGGGCGCGGGCGCGGCCATGATTTTTGTGAGGCCCGCGCGGATATGACGGATGGCTGAAAAGAAGGCCAACGCGGTGATCATATATCCGGCCAGGTACATGATGGCCGAGAATAGATCGAAAGTGTTGTAGATGTTATCCGGCGTCCTGTCGAATCCGCCCATCCATGAGTAAATGTTGATGCTGTCCGCCAGCGCGAAGGCGATTAGTCCCCACCACGGACGGCCCAAGTAGCCGCGCCCAAAAAGGAAAAATAACCATAAAGCGGCCAGACCCTCGAATACATCGAAGACGGGGTAGAGGATGGCGAGATAAAGCGGGAACCAGGAGTAGCCCTCCCCGAGTCCCGCGCGACGCGCCCACTCGGCCAGGCCGTACGCCGCCGCCAACGCGAGTCCGATGAAGAGTAAATAAAGAGCGGACTTTCGTCCCGTTTTCCAACTGTAGATCAGGCGGAATTGATAATACAGCGACAATCCAAAGAAGATGTAGCCGAGCGACCAGCATAAGTCAATCAGAGTCAATTCTGGATAATCGGTTGTCCAGTAGAAGTAATCATATACGAAGCCCAATATCTCGCCTCCCACCCAGGCCCACCAACCGATGGAAAAGGTCAGCCAGACACGATGGGGCGGCTCGGACGGTTTGAATTGACGCGTAAGTTGGGTTCCCCACCACGCCGCCAAAACGGCCGGGATCAAGACGAGGCTGTCGCCCACCTTGTCGTTCAGGTATTCGGAGATGGGCGTGAGCGGTTCGAAGTAGTATACCCACGTGTAAATCGCCAGCATGACCAAAAAAATGAAGCCGACGAAATACGTATGGCTGGAACGGGAGACGCTTGGATTGGGCAGAGCGGATTGGGTCATGTCGTCACCTTCATTGCGAAAAAGCGGCGGGGATCAGCCGATTCGACGCCAGCATGGCGCGTTCCTCCCCATCGAGCTCATAATACTTTTCCGACAGGATTCGTTGCGTGAGCGTATTGCCGATCACAAATTCCATCTGGCTTTCCAAACACATCAGAATGTTGCGGTAGGCATGGGTGGCCGCCGCGACGCGCGGGAAGAAATGATCGTCGCGCAGGCGTTCATTCTCAACGCTGATCTGCCATTGCCAGGGTTGGATCTGGCTGAGGATTTCCCGGCTCGCGATCTGAGCAAAGCGCGCCCCGGCCACCTGCGCGAAGCGCGTAAGAATACCGTTGATCCACTTGGTTGTGTATCGCCGCAGGGACAGGCATTCCCACGCGTTCGACTCGGGCGTGGGAACGAACGCGGTCAGGCTGACCGGTTCGCGTCCAAGCATAGACTCGAGGGCTGGTTCGCCCATCCAGGCGGATTCTTCCGCGATCGGCGTTCCGCCTTCCCAAAACAGGTATCCCAAATTGCCTTGCGAGACAATCTGCGCCACTCCGTGGAAGCGAGCCCCGCGCCATTGCTCGAGGAGTTTCTTCCATTCCGCCTCATTGCCCACGTCGAAGCGGCCCTGCAAGGAAGACTCGAGCGCCAGCCAGGCCATGCGTCCCACCTTGCCCGAAACGGGAACGCGCTGAATGGCCGCGTTCTGCCCATTCCAATACGAGGATAGGTTGGCTTGGAGGATTGGAAGGCTGACCCCTTCCCCCAGCGCGTACGAACCGACGAGGATCCCATGCGCGTACACGTACAGGACGCGCCGCGCTTCGTTCACCCACACTTGAACGAGCGCCGTCTCCTGCTGGTCGCGCAAGCGGATTTGCAGCGCGGCCAGCGTGTCGAGCGAACCGTTGGGTTCAGTATATCCGAGGGCGGGAGGCAGGATCATCTTGGGCTCGCTCCCGATTGTACTCCCTCTTAATCAGCCCGCGCCTTTCAAATAGATTCCGGTTGGGTCGAGTTCTTCGCGCAAAATCTTCAACTCGCGCTCGGTCACTTCCTCGGTGACGCGCAACTCGGGCGCGACCTTCAACTCCCAACCGGTGTTTTCTTTGGCCTGCTCCGCTGTCTTGCCGGGGTGTAGCGCGGTCAACATCAGTTCGCCGTTGTCGTCCGGCTCCAAAATCCCGATGTCGGTTACAACCGCTTCCATGCCGCGTCCGCGCAATCCGATCTTTTGCCGCTCGCCGCCGCCATCCAACGCGCCCACCGAGGTGCGGAAGTCGCAGCGTTCGGGGAAGCGCCGCTTCTGGTGCGGGGTCATAATGTAGCAACGGTTCGCCCAGGCCGCGATCTCCTGCGAGCCTCCCGAACCGGGCAGCCGCACTTTGGGTTTGTCGTACTTGCCGATCACCGTGGCGTTGATGTTGCCAAATTTGTCAATCTGCGCGCCGCCCATGAAGCCCACGTCCACGTTGCCGCGTTGCAGGTAATTCGAAAAAATGTCGTACATGCTCACCACCGAAAGCGATCCGCTCACGAGCGTCGGGTCGCCGATGGAGAGGGGCAGTCGCTCCGGCTCCGCGCCGATTACGCCGGCTTCGTAGATCATCACCAAATTCGGCGCGTGCGTGCGTTTGGCAAGGTTGCAGGCCAGGTTCGGTTGACCGACGCCCACGAACACCACGTCGCCGTCGCGCAGTAGTCGCGCCGCGTTTACGATCATCAATTCTGCCGAAGAGTATTCAGTCATTATGTTCTCCTTGTAACGCAAAATTAATTTTGCGTTACGAAATTAATTATCAACTCCGCGACCTCGCGCGGACGTTCCAGCGGGACGAGATGCCCGGCCTCCCCAACCGCCTCCACGCGGACCTTCGGGTTGGCGCGCTTCACCCGACTCGCCGCGGCCTCCCAAAACGTATCCGACTCGGCCCCGCGAATGATCATCGTCGGGACGCGTAGACTCTTGATCTTGCGCCACAGATCCAGGTCGCGCCAGATGCCGGTGTAGTAAACGCGCGCCTCCCACTCCGGCGAGTAGGCCAGCTCGTAGCCTCCATCCTCTGCGGGCCGGAGAATCCCTTCGATGTAGACGCGCAAATTTTCATCGGTGAAATTGCGAAACACCTCGCGCGGACGGTAGGCTCGATATGCCTGCTCAACGCTCTCGAATCGGCGGCGTCTTCGCAACGCGCCTGTAATTAACGGGTGCGCCTTGTAACCCAGACCCAGCCAACGCGCCACGTTCCATTCGATGATCCGTCGCGGCGGAAAGAGGACGGGGTCAATCAACACGATGCCGCGAAACCGATCCGGTTCGCGCAGCGCGGCGCGCAGCGTGACGATCCCGCCGATGGAATGTCCCACCGCGAGGAGCGGGCCGGGATTCGTCTCATCGAGAAAGCGCAACAAGTCGTCCACGAAGGGAAGCCAATCCTCGATCTCATTTGGATTCGAGTCCGGCCACAGCGCGCGCAACTTCATCCCAAAGACGCGGAATTGGGGTTGTAAAAGTTCAAACAGCGGCTTGTAGCAATCCGGCGGGTATCCGTTGGCGTGGAGAAAGTGGAGAGGAGCGCCGGGGCTGTTGAGGTTGAAGTGAGGGAGGGTCATTGGTTACGTAGTTTGGTAGTTGCGTAGTTACGTAGTTGGGTAGTCGTATGGTCACAATGACTTTCGACTTTCAACCTTTGACGTGTGTACCTGTCTACCTCATCAGTACTTCCCATAATTGATCGGCTCGCTCATTTGTGGTCTAACTTTTAGTCTTTCCTGCGCGCCGAGTTTTTGCCAGTACTCGTTTCGATCTTTCACGCCGTAGACCCATTCATCGAGATACTTCTTCACTTCCTCGGCGGATTCGCTGACCTTGTCCCACGCGAGATAAAACTCATTGTCGCGGTCGTAGTAGCCCTGCGCGTAACTCGGATGACACGCGTACGGCACATGGCACACCGCGCTGACGATGATGCCGGGGATCATCGTCCGATTCGGGTCCGAGCGGATGACGGACTCGTCCACGATCTCCTCGGCGGTGAGGATGACTTTCTTCGCGGCGAAGGCAGCTTCCTTCTGCTCGCCGATGATGCCCCACAGGTGCGCGTTTCCCTCGGCGTCCGCGCGCTGCACGTGGACGATGGCGACATCCGGGTTGAGGGCGGGGACGGCGATCAAGTCCGGGCCGCCGTAGGGGTCAGGAATCCGCTTGATGGAGGGGTTGGCCCGTTCGAGGTCGGAGGCTCCGGTCTGCTTCATGGGCAGGAAGGGCAAACCCGACGCGCCGGCCTGGAGGCGGGTGATCATCCCGAAGTGGGAATATTCCTCCCACTCCAATTCGCCGCGTTCGAGCGCGGCGCGGACGAGGCGCAGACTCCCCACGCCGGGGTTGCCCATGTACGAAAAAATGACCTTGCGCGCGCAACCCGCCGCGACCATCTGGTCGTAAATCAGGTCGGGGGTGGCGCGGGCCAGGGTGAGATTCTTCCTGCCCTGGCGGATGATCTCGTGGCCGGCCGCGAAGGGGATGAGGTGTGTGAACCCGGCGGCGTAGACGACATCGCCGTCCTTGATGAATTTGGAAACGGCTTCGGAGAGAAGGAGGAGTTTGGTCATGGTTACTTCTTTTGTTGTTGGGCTTTGGCTTTCTCTTCTTTTTTCTTTTTGGCGTTTTCGCGCATTTTTCGCAAGAACTTGAAGCGATCGGCGGCGGGAGGGGGGGCGGCGCGCTTGCGGAAGAAGTACCCGACCGCGAGCAGCAGGACCGAGAGACAGAGATAGTTGTAATTCGTTTTCAACGCCGGGTCGTAGGCGGTGGCTGTGTCGGAAGCGATGAAGAGCAACGCGAGAACGATTCCGATGAGGAGGAAAAATGTACCGATGCGGGCGATAAAATCACTCATGTGTGATGGCCGATATACCTGTACAAAAGAAACCCCTTCCCCTTGTCGGGGAAGGGGCGCGGTCGCTCGGGTGAACTTACTTCTTCTTCGCGGCTTTTTTTGTTGTCTTCTTCACGGCTTTTTTCGTTGCTTTCTTTTTGGGCGCGGCCTTGGCGGGTTTGATCAGGGTCTGGATTTGCTCGTGCATGTAGAGTTGCACGTAGTAATAGCCGCCGCCGTTCTTGCCGCTCGCGCCGGAGCCTTTCCAGCCGCCGAAGGGTTGGAAGCCCGGCCACGCGCCGGTGGTCGCGCCTTGCGGGCGGTTGGCGTAGGTGACGCCGGCTTCGATGTTGTCGAAGAACCACTTGGTCTCCGCGAGCGATCCGTAGAAACCAGCCGTCAAACCATAGTTGACGCTGTTAGCGATCTTCATGGCCTCGTCGAGGTTGCTGACTTTGCCGATGGTGGTGATGGGCAGGAACATTTCGTACTGCCACAAGCGATGCTCAAAGGGCAGGTCGGTGACAAAGGTCGGTTCACAGAAGTAGCCCTTGTCGAACATGCCGCCGGTCTTCACGTGGCCGCCGGTGAGGAAGCGTCCGCCGCCCTGGTTGATCTCTTCACAGAAGTCTTTGAAGTCTTTGTACGAGGAGTTGTTGATGACCGGGCCGGTGTAGGTGGCGCGCTCGGTCGGGTCGCCGATGACGAGTTTGTCGGTCTTCTCTTTCAACTTCGCGACCAACTCATCGTAGACCGGTTCTTCCACCAACACGCGCGAGGCGGCGGAACATTTCTGTCCCTGCAAGCCGAAGGCCGAGCGGACGATGCCCGTCGCGGCGTCTTCGAGATTGGCGTTGCGCGAAACGATGGCCGGATTCTTGCCGCCCAGTTCCAGCACCACCGGTCGGACGTAATTGCGCTGGGCGAAATCGCGGAAGAGTTTCATGCCCACGTCGAAGGAGCCGGTGAAGGTCGCGCCGTCGAATTCGGGGCTGTCCACCAGGGCCTGGCCGAGGGTCGAGCCGGGGCCGGTGACGAAGTTAACCACGCCTGCGGGGAAGCCCGCGTCTCGCAGACATTCGGCGTACAGGCGGACGATCCAGGCCGTGTCTGTGGCGGGCTTGATCACGACGGTGTTGCCGGCCACGAGCGCTGCGCCGGTCGGACCGCCGGTCAACGCGAAGGGGAAATTGAACGGGCTGATGATCAGCCAAACGCCGTAGGGTTTCAGCACAGAGATATTCGTCGCGTCGTAACCAACCAGCGGGTCTTTGCCCATCGGCTTGATGAAGCCCTTGTTTTCTTCCATCATCTTGGCCGAGTAATACATCAGGTCGGCGGTTTCCTGCACGTCGCCCAACGACTCCATGCGGTTCTTGCCCACTTCGAGCGCCATCGCCGCGCCCAACTCGAATAGGCGCTTCTCGATATTCGCGGCCGCCTTGCGGACGAGAGCGACGCGCTTTTGCCACGGAGTGCGTCCCCAAGCGGGGGCGGCACGTCGCGCCGCGGCAATCGCCATCTGCGCATGTGTGGCGTTGCCTTTTTGCATCACCGCCAACACCCATTCCGTATTCACGGGCGAGCGGTCCTGGAACTTCTCATCGGCAAACACATCCTTGCCGTCAATGATCATCCCATATTCCTTGCCCAGGTTTTGCTTAAGAACAGCGACTGCCTTGTCGAAGCCCTTATGTAATTCCTCGGGCGGGTTGAACATGGTGGCGTACGTGAGTTTGAAAGCCATAGCGACTCCTTCATCAATTACGTGGTTTTGTGGTTACATAGTTTTGTAGTTCGGCGGGACTACGCAACTACCGAACTACGGAACTACGGAACTATCGAACTAAACAAAGTATAGCGTAGTAAATCACAATCGTCAAAGTGACGATAATCCTCCCTTTTCTAATCCGAATTTCAGGGATGTTGGGGTAAAGATGACCCTGGCCCGCCCATCAGGAATGCTAGAAAGGAAACTCGATGAAACACACCGCCCGCCTCTTTCCCTCCCTTGTCCTGATCGCTGTTTTCACTCTTTCTGCCTGCGCCCCAGCCCTTTCCTCGCCAACGCTCCAAGCGATTCCCGCCTCGGCTACCCTGGCCCAAAGCGACGCGAGCGCCACGTCCGCGCCGACCCACTCAGCGGTTCAGCCCGAAGCGACTGTCACCCTCGCCCCCACCGAAGTCCCCGCGCTGCCCATCGCCACCTCGCGCGGATCGGAACTCCATGCCACCGACCCGACCGCTGTCAACCTCGCGGCGGGACAAATCCAGTTGGTGGAATTCTTCCGCTTCACCTGAGGCACGTGCCGCTCGATGGCGTCCATGGTTCATGGACTCGAAGCGAAGTATTTCGGAAAGGTCATCTTCACCTACCTCGACGCCGACGACTCGCGCACGCGCGGTTTTCAACAAGCCCTCGGTTTTCGCTACCAGCCGGAATTCTACCTTTTGGATGGGAATGGAACCGTGCTGAAGAAATTCGTCGGTTATGTTTCGGAAGCGGAGTTCGAAGCCGCCTTCGCCCAGTACCTGCCGTAACCAGGAAACCAGGTTTCTCCGCCTTCGTCGGAAACCTGGTTTCTTTTTTCATATCCTGCTTGACATTCATCGCGCCCACGCTGATAATTGGACACGATGAGCGGATTTCCTTTAGTCGTCGAAAACCTGTCGTTCCGTTACCGCGACCGCAAGGGCGCGGCCATCCATGATATTTCGTTCGCGGCGAACGCAGGCGAAATTCTTTTAATTGCGGGCGCGAGCGGTTGCGGCAAGACCACGCTCATCCGCGCCGTCAACGGACTTATTCCGCGCAGTTACAAGGGGGAGATGACTGGGCGCGTGTTGATTTACGGGGAAGACGCTTCGGGCTGGAAACTTTCCACCATTTCACAAAAGGTTGGCACGGTGTTGCAAGACCCGGAGCGGCAAATCCTCGGCACGAAGGTGTTGAATGAGGTCGCGTTCGGGTTGGAGAATCTCGGCCTGCCGCGCGAGGAGATCGTCCAACGCGTAGACGAGTCGCTGGCGCATTTGAAAATCACCCACCTGCGCGACCGCGACACCTTCCTGCTTTCGGGCGGGGAGAAACAAAAAGTGGCGCTTGCCGGCGTGCTTGCCATGCGACCCTCGATCCTGCTGCTCGACGAACCGCTGGCGAGTCTCGACCCGGCTTCTGGCATGGAGGCGCTCGACGCGGTGCGCGCCCTGGCTGACGAAGGCATGACCGTGCTGATGGTGGAACATCGCGTGGAAGATGTGCTGCGCATCCGCCCGGAGCGCGTGATGTACATGAGCGCGGGCGAAGTCCGTTACTTGGGGGAGGCGAGGGGGTTGTCAGAAGCGGTGAACTCTCGCGAAGTCAAACTCCCGGCTGAGGATGTGGTCGCGCGGGCGCGCGAGGATCCGGCCCCACCGGAGATTCAAGTCCTGCCCGGCGCGGCCCGCCAGACCGTCGGCGAGGAAGCGTTGGTCAGGTTCGAGCAGGTCGCGTTCGGGTACGAGTCGGATGTAGAAATTTTGCACGGCATCAACATCGAGATTCGTCGCGGCGACGTGATCGCGGTGCTCGGCCCGAACGGGTCCGGCAAGACCACCTTCGTCAAGCATGCCATCGGTTTGCTCAAGCCCAAGTCGGGCCGCGTGCTGGTGAACGGAAAAGATACGAAAGAGTCGAGCGTGGCAGAGATCGCCGCGACGCTCGGTTATGTTTTTCAAAGCCCAAGCCACATGCTCTTTGCGCCCACGGTGCGCGAGGAACTGGCGTTCGGGCCGACGAATCTTAAACATCCCAAAGATGAAATTGAAAAGGAGGTGAAACAGGCGCTATGCATTGTGAACCTTTCCGAGTATGAGCAAGACCCTCCGCTGGCGATGTCGTTCGGCCAGCAAAAGCGCGTCAGTATCGCGGCCATCCTGGCCATGCGCTCCCGCATTCTGGCGATGGACGAGCCGACCGCCGGGCAGGATTACCAAAATTACATGAACTTCATGGACGCCATTTTGCAACTGCCCGGCTTCGAGGCGATCCTGTTCATCACGCACGACGTGG
>CAZVAX010000078.1:0-19017 GCA_964625215.1 uncultured Anaerolineaceae bacterium
CGGTGGGACGGTGTCCGGTGAGGATGCGAGGGAGGGTCATGGGAGGCTCCTTTCTAGGTGAATTTTCTCTACTGTACATCTGTCATTGCGAGGGTGTTCTTCCCGAAGCAATCCCCCGGCTTGCGAGAGGAGATTGCTTCGTCGGGAAGAGCGCCCTCCTCGCAATGACGGTGTTCAGGAGGTTTGTACGGTAGCGAGGGTGAATTTTGAATTCGGAAGGATGAATTATGAAAGAGAAAAGATGAGAGATGAAAAAAATAGACCTCTTGCAAAAGCGCGCTCGAGAGCGCACAATACGCCTTGCGTAGGAGACGTTCTCTAACGTCGAATGACTTATGCAAGAGGTCAAATATATCTTCGCCTTTCCTCTTTCTCGATGGGAAAAAGGGGAGACCTATTCAAGGAATGAAAGTCGGAACGAAGGTTTCATCCGCGAGGGCGGATTGTTGCTCGGCGAGAACTTCGTGCGCGGGGATGGAGTGGTCTTCGAGCGGGAAGGCCTCGGTGGATTGCAGGGTGTTGGTCGTGTCGGTTTGTGTGTTCATGGTTGCTCCTTCTACTCCCCTCTCCTTTCAGGAGAGGGGTCGGGGGTGAGGTGGGTGAGGGCGGGACTTAAACAAAAACGTCCGTCCCAAATCATGGGACGGACGTGGAATCCGTGGTGCCACCCAAGTTAAGCTGGACTCATGGCTATTAAAAAATTTTCCCGTTGTGATGCAACGGGATGGCCAGCTTCACTCTGTTAGTCAGCTAGTTGGGCGGTTACGTTGTTTCATAGTTACGTAGTCCATCCGTCTAAGTGACCCTGCGATGATAACGGGTGCAGTTCCCGACTAGGCTACTCGACCGTTTGACTATCGAACTACCCAACTACAAAACTATCAAACTGTCTTTTGCTTTGCAACTCGGAGGTCCATTCGGCGCTGTCGTCTCGGGCAGGACTCTCACCTTTCGCCTGCTCTCTGGAACCGTCGTTCAACGCGTACTCGTCCTCGTCAACGTATTTGTTGGCTGGGATTATATGCAGGAATCGAAGTCTGTCAAGACACGGAAGGCGGTCAACAGGCGCGTTATAATCGCCTCACAATCGAAAATCGCAAATCCAAAATCTAAAATCGGATTATCCCATGCATATCCTCGTAACCAACGATGACGGCGTCCAGGCGCCGGGACTGCTTGCTCTCGCGCAGGCCATGAAAAAACTCGGCAAAGTGACCGTCTTCGCGCCGGACCGCAACTGGTCGGCTTCGGGGCACGTGAAAACGATGGACCGTCCCCTGCGCGTGCGCGAGACGACCCTGGCCGACGGGACTCCCGCCTTCACCTCCGACGGCGCGCCCTCCGACTGTGTGGCCCTACCTTTGCTCGGTCTTCTCGACGATAAAGTGGATCTCGTCGTTTCGGGCATTAATCCCAACGCCAACCTCGGCCACGACGTGACCTACTCCGGCACCGTCACCGCCGCAATGGAAGCCGTGATAGACGGCATCCCCGGCATCGCGGTCTCGCTCGACTCGCCGGAGAATCACAAAGGCAAATTGGACTATAGCGTGGCCGCCTCGGTGGCGCGCCACGTGGTAAAACGCGTCATCAAGGATGGACTGCCCAAGGGCGTAGTGTTGAACGTCAACGTGCCGTATCTGCGGGAACCCGAACTCAAGGGTTACATGGTCACCCGCCAGGGACTGCGCGTCTACCGCGACGAACTCGACCGCCGCCTCGACCCGCGCGGCAAACCCTATTACTGGATCGGCGGTCAGTCTCCCACCGGCGTGGATGAACCCGGCACCGACTTCGGCGCGTTGCGCGCGGGGTATGTCTCCATCACGCCGTTGCAGTTGGATTTGACTCATCACAAGATGATGGATGAATTGAAGAAGTGGAAGTTTTGATTCCGCGGGACGCGGATAAAAACCGCCTTTTGAACCCGTTTTGACAAATTGAGTAAACTATACTATACTCAATTTATGGAAATAGAGCGCAGTTTACTTTCCTTTATTTTGAAAGAACTCCAAGCCGAGCCAAAGACCATCATCTTGTATGGGCCGCGTCAGGCTGGGAAGACGACGCTCATTCACCAGGTTTTGGCGAAGGCAAATTTGCCCTGTCTCCAGTTGAACGGCGACGACCTCCGCACGCAGGAACTTTTAGGGCGCGCCGACCTGGATCGGCTGAAAACCGTCGTGGGGGAAAATCGCTTGCTGGTCATAGACGAGGCGCAGCGCATCGAAAACATCGGCCTGACGCTCAAACTCATTTTCGACTACTACAAAATCCACATTATCGCTTCGGGTTCGGCGTCATTTGACCTGGCAAACAAGGTCAATGAGCCGCTGACGGGGCGCGCGACAACGTTCACTTTGTATCCTTTCTCGTATGGCGAACTGCCTGTCGTTCCACCCGTTATTTTCAGCAGTGAACGGATGGAGGAGTTTTTGCGCTTTGGCATGTACCCGAAAGCGCTCCTTGCCCGTTCGCAGGAGGATAAGGAACACTACCTGTACGATTTAATAAACAACTATCTTTTTCGCGATATCCTGACTTTCGAGCAGGTGCGCAAGCCCAAAAAGGCGATAGACCTGCTGGCGCTCCTCGCCCTCCAGGTCAGCTCGGAAGTGTCCACCGCGGAACTGGCTTCGCATCTTTCCATGTCGAAACTCTCCGTCGAAAAATATCTCGACCTGCTGGAAAAGATGTTCGTGATCGTGAACCTGCGCGGTTTCAGCCGCAACCTGCGCAACGAAATCTCGAAGACTTCCAAATATTATTTTTGGGATCTTGGCTTCCGCAACGCGCTAATTCGCAATTTCAATCCGCTTGCCATCCGCTCAGACGTGGGCGCGCTCTTCGAGAATTTTGCCGTTACCGAGCGCATGAAAATGTTCTCGCATCGGCGGCAGTACGCAAATTTTTATTTCTGGCGCACCTACGACCAGAAGGAAATTGATCTGATCGAAGAGCGCGATGGAAAATTAACGGCGTTTGAGTTCAAGTGGAAGGATGGACAGGGAAAAATGAAAGCCGCCAATGAGTTCATGGCCGCGTATGAAAACAGTCAGTATCAGGTGGTTTCTCCGTCCAACTTTGAGGAGTTTGTGAATTGAACAGCGTGTTGTTGGATTGGCAAGCAATGGATGATTGAAAAAAAGGAATGAACATGCCCTACCTCGCCTCTGACTCTCGCTACTCTTCCATGACCTACAACCGCGTTGGCCGCAGTGGACTCAAACTCCCGGCCATCTCGCTGGGGTGGTGGTACAACTTCGGCGGGCGCGACCACCTCGAAAATGGACGCGCCATTGCCCGCCGCGCCTTCGACCTGGGCGTCACGCACTTCGACCTCGCCAAAGAACGCGGACAATCCCTTGCGCAAATGGCCATCGCGTGGACTCTCCGCAAACCCGCGGTGACCTCCGCCCTGATCGGCGCGAGCAGCGTCGAGCAATTGGAAAATAACCTCGCCGCGTTGAACAACCTGCAATTCAGTGAAGATGAGTTGCAGGCCATCGAGAAGATTTTGAAAAGTTGAGGATGGTTAATGGAGAATGGAGGATGGTCACACACCCCATTAACCATGATCCATTCTCCATCCTCCATGACCGGAGTTTCCATGCCCGCCTTCACCTCTCCCCCCAACCCGCAACAATTCCAATCCCTCGTCTGGGACCTGGTCCGCCGCATCCCGCGTGGACGCGTGGCCACCTACGGTCAGATCGCGCTCATGCTCCCGCCGCCTCCGGGCGTGGACATCGAGGCGTACCGCGCTTTCGGTCCGCGCTGGGTGGGTGGGGCGATGGCGGCTTGTCCCGACGATGTGCCGTGGCAGAGGGTGATCAACTCGAAAGGGGAGATCAGTCCGCGGCCGGGGGCGGAGAGGCAGCGTCAGTTGTTGGAGGAGGAGGGAGTCGCGTTCAATGAGAAGGGCCGCGTGGATTTGAAGAAGGTCGGCTGGAAGGGGTCGGATGATACAGGCGAGGTGGAACAGCCGAGTTTGTTTTGAAACATATTTGGAATCCCGAAGTTCTACTTCGGGATGATGGCGCTTCCGAAAGAAGAACTTTCGGATTCCTTTTCTTGGATGCTTAACTCGCTATTAAATTTTGGGTGGACTTGAATCATGAGCGGTGGTATCGTGCGCTTATGAACGCCTCAATGAAAAAATATCTGCTGTTGTCGGTAATGCTGGCGACGGTCTTTGCCTGCCGCGGCGGGACCGACCGGCCCGAGACGGCCTCGCCCGCTCCGACGGTCGCGCGAAGCGAGGCGACCGCGAGCGCGTCGGGCGCGCCCACCGTCGCGCCGACGAGGATGAGCCTGTTTTCCACGCCCGCGCCGGTCGAATCCACGCCCGGGCCGGCGCTGCGCGACGTGGTCTACTGCACGATGGACTCGGTGTCGCTTCGCATGGATTTGTATTTCCCCGCTTCGGGGAGCGGACCCTGGCCGGCATTGCTGTACGTGCATGGCGGCGGTTGGAACAGCGGCGACAAAAGCGAAATTCTCGGCCTGCGCGACCTGCCCGGGTTGACCGGCGCGGGCTACGTGGTGGCCTCGGTGGATTATCGCCTGTCGCCGGACTATCTTTTCCCGGCGATGATCGAGGATGTGAAATGCGCCGTGCGATTCCTGCGCGCGCACGCGGATCAATATGAACTGGACGCGCAGCGCGTCGGCGTTTGGGGGACGAGCGCGGGCGGACACCTGGCGGCCCTGCTGGGGTTGAGCGACGCGAGCGCGGGCTGGGACGTGGGCGAGTGGCTCGATCAATCCAGCCGCGTTCAGGCGGTGATTGACCTGTTTGGCCCGGCGGACCTCTCGCAAGCCATCGCGCTTCCGAAAGTAAACGAGACCCTGCTGGGCAACGCGAATCCGAGCGCGTCGCAATTGGCATGGCTCAGCCCGGTGTCGTATGTTTCGCCGGACGACCCGCCTTTCCTTATCGTCCACGGCAATCGCGATTGGATCGTGCCGCTGGAACAATCCATCCGGCTCGACGCCTTGCTCGACGCGGCGGGCGTGACATCGCAGTTTGTGACCGTGAAAAACGCCGGGCATGGCCTGGCTCCCATGGGCGCGCCGATTCAGCCGAGCATGGCGGAGATCGTGAAGTTGATGATCGCCTTTCTCAACCAGCATTTGAAGGCGGGCCAGTGAAAGGGGAAATGAGTCAAACTTTAGAATTGGGATAAGCCGTTTTCTTTCATGGTATCGTTCCCGGCATGAAATCCAAAAAACCGATTCTGGTCGGCGCGCTTCTCGCGCTGGCCCTGCTTGCCTGCAACCTGACCCGGCCGCTCGATCTTCTCTTTCCCGGTTTCCTTTCCACGCTCACCCCGCTCGCGTCGATTCCTTTCCCCAGCGCTCGCACGCCGACGGCTACGACCACCCCAGTCCCGCCGCCGGCCACGCCTTCGCCGCGTCCCACTCCCTTGCTCTCGGGCATGGTGATGCGCGACGTGGTCTACTGCCGGCCCGACGATCAGCCCCAAACCATGGACATCTTTTTCCCGAACGCCGGGTACGGCCCCTGGCCGGTCATCATCAACGTCCATGGGGGCGCGTGGGTGGCGGGCAGTAAACTGCTCATCGAGGAAGAGACCGACATCACGCCCTTCCTCGAAGCCGGTTACATCGTTGTTTCGGTCAATTACCGGCTCGCGCCGCAATATCCCTTCCCCGCCATGATCGAGGATCTGAAATGCGCGGCGCGTTATCTGCGCGCCCACGCAACCGACTACAATCTCGACTCGGACCACATCGGCGCGCGCGGCGGAAGCGCGGGCGGTCACCTCGCCTCCCTGATGGGCGCCTCCGACACAAGCGCGGGCTGGGACACCGGCGAATACCTTGAATACTCCAGCCGCGTCCAGGCCGTGGTGAACATCAACGGCCCGTCCAACCTGGCCGATCCCTCTTTTTACAATCCATTGGAAGATGTGACAAAAGACCTGTTGCGCGACCCGGCCCCCAACCTCGACAAGTTGACTCAGGCCAGTTCCACCGCCTACATTACCCCCGACGATCCGCCCTTCCTCATCATCTACGGCGAAAAGGATCGCGTGATCGGCGAGCGACAATCCATCCTGCTCTACGACGCGCTGGCGGCGGCGGGCGTGCCGGCCCAACTGGTGAAGGTGCAAAACGCCAATCACATGCTCCGGCCGGTCGCCACCGCGGAATACACCCTCCCCTCTCCCGAAGAACTCTCCGCGCTGATGATCGCCTTCTTCGATCAATATCTCAAACCCGCGCAGTGACGTAGGGCGGGATTCCATTTCGCCCCGCGATTACGCGACTTCCGTGACAATCGTTCGCTTCGCTCCCGCGGACCTCAACGCCTCGGCCACCGCCGGGGCGTTTGACTTTTCAACCAGCGCGATCATATTCCCGCCCCGGCCTCCTCCGCTCATCTTGGCCCCGCTCGCCCCGCGCCTCCGTGCGGCCGCGACCAACCGATCCAGCGCGGCAGACGAGACGGTCAACGCCTGAAGGAGGGTGTGGTTCGCATCCATCAGTGGACCAAGCGCCCTCCATTCTCCATTCTCTATTTTCTTTCTTGCTTCTTTGGCAATTTCTCCCACTTCATCGAACGCCCTCTCCCACCGCGCCTTGTCCGCCTCCCAAAGTTTGCGCACGTCGCCCACGGACTCTTTCGTCGGCGCGCTGACTCCCGTGTCCGCGATGACGATGGTGAAGGGATGGCCGACGCTAAAGGTTTGGATGGGTTGGCCCTTGATGAAGTAAACCGGCTTGGCATACGTGATAACGGTATTGTCAATGCCGGAGGGAGTCCCGTGATGGAGTTTTTCGATGTCGTAGGCGAGGGAGTTGGTTTCTTCCAAAGATGAAAGATGAGCGCTTTGCGTGAAAGATGAAAGCGCGCGGATTAATGCAACGGTGACGGCGGCTCCAGAACCGAGGCCGGAGGCGACAGGGATGGTTGAAGTGATTGTGATGTCGAGGGAGGGGAGGGGAGAAGGACGCGCGCGGGCGAGAATGCTCGAAACAGCCGCGCCGATGGGATGGTCCGCGGGAAGCGAGGCGAGTTCGGCGTGCAGGGAAACGGCGGGGGCGGTGATCCAGATTCCCGGGCGCGGGGAGTCGGTCACAGTCACGTCCGCGTGGACTTGAGTCACCGGCACAGCGAGGGCGGGGCGTCCGTACACAACCGCGTGTTCGCCGAAGAGGATGATCTTGCCGGGGGCGGAGGCCGTTGCCATACGCAAAATAAATTTTGCGTTACGAAAGATAGAAGATCGCCACGATAGCCAGCCCAAACAAAACGATGGCGACCTGCATGGGTCGGTCGGTGAGCAACACTTCTTCGGGCGCGCCGGCGTTGTGCGTCAGTTGGATAATGTAGAGATAGCGAAAGATGATGTAGGCCATGAACGGGATGGTGAGCATCATGCTGTGGTTTTCGGGCAGGTTGGGCGCCGAGAAGGTGTAGAGCGAGTAGGCCAAAATGGTGGCGGCGGAAACGATGGTGATGTATTGATCGAGGAGCGGCAGGGTGTAACCGTCGAGCACTTTGCGATGCGACCCCGCGCCGTGCGCCAGCAGGGACAGTTCAGCGCGGCGTTTGCCGAAACCGAGATAGAGCGCGCCGAGCGTGGTGACAACGTACAGCCAGGGCGAGAAGCGTTCGACGGTGATGAGCGTCGTGCCGGCGTGGACGCGCAACACGAAGCCCGCCGCCACGATCAGCACGTCGAGGATGGGAATGTGCTTGAGCCAGCGCGAGTAGAGCAGGTTGATGACGAAGTACACCGCCACCACCGCGCCGAAGTCGGGCGCGAGCCGCCAGCCCAGTCCCACCGCGAGGAGCGTCAATACGATTCCCGCCGCGAGCGCGACGCCCCGCGAAAGTTGACCCGAGGGAAGCGGGCGGCGTTTTTTCTCCGGGTGCTGGCGGTCGGCTTCGATGTCGGCGAGGTCGTTAAAGATGTAGACCGCGCTCGAAACGAGGCAGAAGAGCGCGAACCCGGCCAGGGTATCGAGCAAGGCTGGCACATGGATGAGTTGCTTGTCGAACACCAGCGCGAAGAAAACGAATCCGTTCTTCGTCCACTGGCGCGGGCGCATGGTTTTGAGGAGGGGGAGGAGCATGGGTTAATGATACTCGAAATTCAGTAACCGATATTCGATACTCGATGTTCGAATATCGAATGGCCGAATATCGCTTAAAATATCTTCATGCCCAAAACTCGACTCGACCTCCTCCTGACCGAACGCGGACTGGCCGAATCGCGGACGAAGGCGCAGGCCCTCATCATGGCGGGACAGGTGCGCGTCGACGGTCAGACGGCCCTCAAAGCGGGCGCGCAAGTTTCGGACCAGTCGGCCCTCGCGGTGGACTCCGGTCCGCGTTTCGTTTCGCGCGGCGGCGAGAAACTGGAGGCGGCCCTCGAAGCCTTCTCCCTCGACGTGCGCGGCCTCGTCTGCGCGGACGTGGGCGCCTCGACCGGCGGCTTCACCGACTGTCTGCTCCAGCGCGGCGCGGCCAAAGTCTACGCCATTGACGTGGGCAAGGGCATCCTGCACTGGAAACTCCGCACCGACTCGCGCGTCGTGGTCATGGAGGAGACGAACGCGCGCTTCGTCGAGTCCCTGCCGGAGGCGGTGGAGTTCGCGACGATTGACGCGTCGTTTATTTCCTTGAAAGTTCTTCTGCCTGTCGTAAAGCAGTGGTTTACCCCCCTCCGTCTCCCCCCATTTTCGGAGAAAATGGGGGGAGTGACCCGAAGGGTCGAGGGGGGTATCGTCGCGTTGATCAAACCCCAATTCGAGGCAGGCAAAAAAGACGTGGCGCGCGGCGAGGGCGTGATCCGCGACCCGGCCATTCACAAGCAGGCGCTGACGGACGTATTGGCCTTCGCGCAGTCGGAGGGACTCGGCGCGCGCGGGTTGATCCGCAGTCCGTTGCTGGGGCCGAAAGGCAACGCGGAGTTTTTGGTTTGGTTGTCGCTCGCGGGAGGCGAGGAGCCGCCGGATTTGATTTCGTCTCTCTTTTGATTCGAGCCAGGAATCCGAAAGTTCCACTTTCGGCGACCTTTCCTGAAGTAGAACTTCAGGATTCCAATTTGATAATAATGAGGCTGACCGATGAAACGACTTGTTCTTCTTTCCACCCTGTTGACCTTGCTTCTCTCCGCGTGCGGAAGCGATTCCACCTCCGCCGCGCCGACCCCGGCCGAGGAGTCCCTGCCAATTCTTGTGGTAGACGCGGATCACTTCCTCACGCCGAACCTGTTCTACGAGATTCCCGCCGGGGCCGGGTTTGTGTTGGACGCCTCCACGTATGTGTTCGGCACGGCGGCCGGCCCGACCGCTGTCAGCGTGATTGTGGATGGACGCGAATATCAGGGTCGCTGGACCGCCGCGGACAACATCCAGCCGGTGCGCGCCGCGCACTTGGTCCCGCCGCCGGGACTCAAGCCTTTATCAGGCTTTGCCGCGGGCAAACAATTGATCGTAGCAATTGGAAGTCTTTCGCCTCAGGGAACGTTCGAGACCATGTGGCTTGCCGCGGTGAATGTGTATTGAGTCACTCATAATATTCCGGCTGGTATGGGGAAAGATGACGGCGACCCTCGCTGAGAATCTCGTCAATCGTCATGTTCTCGTGATCCTTGTCCGCGGGGTGATAGTGAACGTGGACGCGTAACACGTTTGGGAGGCTTTCGCAAATGAGTCGTTCCACGTGCGTGGCGATGGCGTCGCCCTCGGTGACGGTGAGAAAACCGTCAATGCCGATGGTGAGGTTGACCACGATGTGCGGACCGAAGCGATGCGCCTGCAACTCCTCCAACTGGATCACGCCGTCCACGGTTTGGAGTTGCGCCGCCACGCGTTCGGCGATCTCGCGGCTGGGCACCGCGTCCATCAACTCGACAGAGGACTCGCGCAAGATGAAAACGCCGGTGCGTAAAATCAGAAGGGCCACCAAAGCCCCGGCGAGCGGATCCAGCCACGGGAGTCCGCGCTGACCGAAGAAGATGCCCACCGAGGCGGCGGCCGCGGAGTAAATGTCGTTGCGATGATCGTAGGCCAGCGCGTCCACCACGGGGTTGCGCGTGACGCGTCCCAATTTACGGACGTAAAAGAAGAGGAAAATTTTCAGCGCCACCGTGCCGAGCGCCATCCAGAGGGCCATGTCCGCCGCGCCCTGCGACTTCACCTGGTCGTCCACCAGATCCCAAATTTTATCCACCGCGTCCCAAAAAACGGCCACCGCCGTCGCCACGATGAACGCGCCGACGGTGAGCGAGGCGATGCTTTCCAATTGGCGATGCCCGTAGGGATGTTCGGTGTCGGCGGGCTTATTCGCCATGCGGACAAAGATGCCGGCCACGATGTAGTAAGCCACATCCGAAGTGGAATTGATGCCCTCGGCCAACAGCGCGGGGCTATGGCCGACGACCCCAATGACGGTCTTCAGCGCGGAGAGGACGATATTGATCCCCAGTCCCAGGTTCACAGCCCACAGGCTTTTGCGGTCGCGTTCGTGCGGCATGGGCTGATTGTATTGTCCGCGAGGCGTTTGCGGAATGGACGAATGTCCTGTTTTCGCCGTCGAGAGTTACCCCGGTAGGCTTGCTTTAATTCTCCAAATCAGTACAATGGAATCGAGGAGCAATCGGAGGACAACCGCCGCATCGCGCGTGCGGACTGATTCGGGAGGTTCCCATGAACAAACGAACGCATCGGGGGTGGACGATCGCATTGATCGCGCTGATCTTGACCCTGGCTTGCAACGCGCCAGCCGCCGCGCCGCAAGCGACCTCCGCGCCGGGACTCTCTGCGCAGGATATTGCCGCGACCGCCGTCGCCCAGACGCTGACCGCCCTGGCCCCCGGCCCGACAACCGCCGCTTCGCAGCCACCCCCGGCGGGCCAGCCCACCCCAACCCTTCCCCCGCCCCTGCTCGACACTGCCACCGCCACGCCCTGCCTTCCTTCCGCCATCGCCACATCGAACGTCAACGTGCGTTCCGGCCCCGGCATGGCGTACGACATTGTCGGCAACATTCCCGCGGGAGGCTCCGCGCTCGTGTACGGTCAGAACAATGACCGCACATGGTGGTATATCGAGTTTCCAAGCGGGTCCGGTCAATATGCCTGGGTGGCCGCCAGCGTGACCACCGCGGCGTGCATTCCCTCCGCCCTGCAAATCGTCGCCGCGCCGCCCCTGCCCACCGCCACCTTCACCCCCACCGTCGTCGCCCGCCCCGACCTGTACGTGAGCGAGTACATGTGGTCGCCGCTGCAACCGCACATGGGAGTGGCGTTCCACATCCGCATCGGCATTTACAACCAGGGCAATGCCGCGGCCGGTTCGTTCACCGTGCAATGGTGGCTCTCCGTCAGCGCGCCCGCGCCGGCCTGCGCGTGGAACATCCCCTCGATGAACGCGCGCGGCGGACGCATCCTGGAATGCGATTACACTCCGGCCGGCTGGGCCAACTACCCTTCGCAAGTGGTGGCTGACTCGGCCAACACCGTTGTAGAAAGTGACGAAGGCAACAACACCGCCTCGGCCACGATCCAGGTGAGGCCGTAAGAGGGAGGCCCGCTTCCGCAAACGAAGTTTCTCCAACAAATCCGCATTCACGTTAGAATAGTCACACCATCGGTAATTATCACGAGGAGGAAGCATAACAACCATTCCATTTGAAGAAGACGATGAGTTGATCCTTGTTGAAATCGAGGAGGTCGGCGTGCGCTCGATCAGCCGCGACACGACCGAGGAACTGGTGAAAAAATCCAAGCAGGCCCGCGGCGGCGAGACGAAGAATCGCCGCGCCAAAGTGGACGGTTGTTTCCGCGAGCGCGACGATGACATGGCGCTGCTGCAACTCACCGGAGGCGCATCCCCGCTTGCGCTGGTCGCGGTCGAGAGTGGGTTCGCATTTACGAGGCGGATATCCGTGCGGCGTTGGGGTAGGCGTGGCTTTCAGCCAGTGATCGGTTATCAGTGAACAGTGATCAGTGGTCAGCCGCGCGCAAGTTTGCCAAAGTCGAGGCCGAGCGCGCCCTGTCCATGAGCCAGGAGATGGGCTATCACTGGGGGGTGGTGGACGCGGAGGAAGTTCTTGCAAAGATGAAAGATGAAAGAAATGGGGGAAAACCGGCAGGTTGAAATTCCGCAGGCAGGTTGAGGATTTTCAAGGTGAATGGAGAAACAAAAAAACGCCGCGAAAGGCGGCCCGGGGAAGCGCGGCGCCCAATGTTATAATTCGGGACAGATCAAGGAGATTTTCGCATGAGCCAGATCACATTGAGCGATCCTTTGGCTTCTCAACTTCGACGTGAGGCTGAATCGTACGGCTTGGCGGTGGAGCAACTCGTCGAGGCCGCTGTCCGGCATTATCGCTTCCAGGCCCAGCGTGAAAAGATCAGCGCTGAATCGGCCTGGTGGGAAGCGCTTGCGCCCGAGAAACGCGCCCGTTATGACGGGGAATATGTGGCGGTTCATCTGCATGAGGTAGTGGATCACGACAAGAGCGAAGACACTCTTCGGAAGAGGATCCGGGCGAAATATGGAAAAACCGCCGTGCTGATCACGCCGTCACAGGGCCGCCGCGAATTACGTATCGTCAATACCCGCCTCGCATCCTTATGAGTATTCCGTACGATACGAGATTTGTCCCACCCGCGCCGGTCCTGCATATTCGTCTGGCGAGTCCCGGCGACGCGCCGCAGGGCGAATTTCTAACAGGCATCGCCGACACTGGTTCGGACGGAACGTTGATTCCCGTCCGCCTCCTTGAATCTGTCGAAGCGATTGGCGTGGGCGAGGCGATTCTCTACGGAGTTTTGGGAGAAACGCGCGACGTTCATCTGTACGAAGTGGATTTTCACATCGAGGACGCGACTCTTCCCAACGTACTGGTCGTCGGCGATGAACACGGGGATGAGATCGTTATCGGTCGCAACATCCTGAATGGCCTGATTCTCCTGCTGGATGGGCAACGCAACCTCGCTGATTTGCTGGAGCGCAGGCCGAGTTTGGGGAAGCGTTAAGGCGAGATGACAACAAGGGCGGTGAGGAAAGAATAGAGAATAATGAACACGCGGCTATTCGACTATCTGACTGCTCTCTATTCCTCTGCTCTCTCCTCCTCTTAAACTCGGTTATACTTTGCCCCGCCTATGACCGACCACATCCGAAACTTCTGCATCATCGCCCATGTTGACCATGGCAAATCCACGCTCGCCGACCGACTCCTGCAACTGACCGGCACGATCTCCGAGCGCGACATGTCCGCGCAAATCCTCGACACGATGGACCTCGAACGCGAGAAGGGCGTCACCATTAAGGCCTCGGCGGTGAGAATGTATTACACCGCCACGGACAATCTCAAGTACGAGCTCAACCTGATCGACACGCCCGGCCACGTGGACTTCGGCTACGAGGTCTCACGCGCGCTCAAGGCCTGCGAGGGCGCGGTTCTCGTAGTGGACGCCACACAGGGCATCGAAGCGCAGACGCTCGCCAACCTCTATCAAGCCCTCGAGGCCGACCTCGTCATCATCCCCGTCATCAACAAAATTGACCTGCCCTCCGCCCGGCCCGACGAAGTGGCTGAGGACGTGGGTAGCCTGCTCGGGGTCGCGCCCGAAGCGGTGTTGCGCGTCTCCGCCAAGGATGGGCTGAACGTCGAGCAAGTCCTCGAGGCCATCGTCACGCGCATCAAACCTCCCAAAGACGCCGACGACGCGCCCCTGCGCGCGCTCGTCTTCGACTCGCACTACGACTCGTACAAGGGCGTCATCGCCTATGTGCGCGTCTTCGAAGGCTCGTTCAAAACCACCGACGTGTTGCACCTCTTCGCCACCCGCGCCGACATGAGACCAGTCGAGATCGGCATCTTCGCGCCGGGGATGAAACCCGTGCCGCGACTCGGCTCCGGCGAGGTGGGTTACATCGCGACGGGATTCAAAACCGTCCACGAATGCCGCGTGGGCGACACGATCACGCGTACCTCCGCGCCGGCTTCGGCCCCCCTGCCGGGCTACCGCACCCCCAAGCCGATGGTCTTCGCCGGCATCTATCCTGTGGACGCGGACGATCACTCCGACCTGCGCGAGTCGCTCGAAAAACTGCAACTCAACGACGCCTCGCTGACCTTCGAGCCGGAGACCTCGCAAGCCCTGGGTTTTGGATTCCGGGCCGGCTTCCTGGGTCTCTTTCATATGGAGATCATCCAGGAACGCATCGAGCGCGAGTACAACTTGGATTGTCTTTTCACCGCGCCCTCCGTGGAATACGAAGTGGTTCAACACGACGGCGCCGTCCTCACCGTCGACTCGCCCGCCGCGCTCCCCGATGAGGGTTTGATCGCCGAAGTGCGCGAGCCGTGGATGACCATCGAGATCATCACGCCCACCGACTATTACGGCCCGATCATGGACCTGGTCACGAAGCGGCGCGGCATCTTCAAGCAGCAGGAATATCCCGCGCCGCACCGCGTCCAACTCGATTTTGAGATTCCGCTCTCCGAGATCATCATTGACTTCTTCGATCATTTGAAGTCGCGCACCAAGGGCTACGCCTCGCTCGACTACCAGTTCCTCGAATACCGCGCCGACAAACTCCAGAAGTTGGAGATCCTCGTCAACGGCGAGCCGGTGGACGCGCTGGCGGCCATCGTCCACGAACGCGACGCGTACCACAAAGGTCAGCGCCTCATCACCAAACTGAAGGAGCTGATCCCGCGCCAACTCTTCGACGTGGCCATCCAAGCCGCCGCGGGCGGACGCATCATCTCGCGCGCCAACGTCAAGGCCACGCGCAAGGATGTGCTGGCAAAGTGCTACGGCGGCGACATCACCCGCAAGAAGAAACTGCTCGAGAAACAAAAGAAGGGCAAGCGACGTTTGAAGATGGTTGGCAATGTCGAGATTCCCCAGGACGCGTTTATGGCGGTGTTGAAGCTCGATGAAGAATAAATCCGTTGGGGCGGACCTATGTGTCCGCCCTGCTAATTGTCTGTTCACCTGGGGCAGACACGCAGGTCTGCCCCTACGTTATATACCCCTATGAAAAAAATCCCCCGCTGGCTACCCGGCGCGATCATCAGCGTCGTCCTGATCGTTGTCATTCTCAAATTCGTTGACCTCGACGCGATGGTTGAGGCCGTTCGTCAAGCCGATTACCGCCTGCTCGCCGCCGCGACTGTCCTTTCGTTCCTTTGGATGGCTGTGCGCGCCAAGGTCTGGCAGACGCTCCTGCGCGACCGTCCCACCTACACGGATACGCTCTTCACCGCTGGGGAAGGCTACCTGCTCAACAACTTCCTCCCCTTCCGTCTCGGCGAACTGGGACGCGGCTTTCTCATCGCCCGCAAATCGGGCATGCAATTCGCAGAAGTTCTGCCCACCATCGTCATCGAGCGCGTGGTGGACTTGGGCATCTCGGTCTCCATCCTGCTCTTCTCGCTGCCTTACGTTATCTCGCGCGTCGGCGGCGCAACGGAGGCGGCCACCGCGCAGAACGCGGAACGCATCGGCTATATCGCGGGCGGCGTGGTGTTATTTGGGCTGGTCATGCTCTACGTGCTGGCGCATTACAACCAATGGGCGTTGGACTTGTTCCACAAACTCTCGGCGCGCTGGCCCTCCTTGCAAAAGTTTGGCGGCGGTTTCCTCGAAGCCTTCTTCGAGGGGCTCGGCGTTCTGAAAGATGGCTGGCTCTTCGTCCGCTTCCTGCTGTGGATGACGCTCAACTGGGGCGTGGCCTTGATCGCCTACTACCTGATGATGTTGGCTTACTTCCCCGACACGCAATTCATCTGGATCTTCTTCATCCTCGGCGCGGTGGCCCTTGGCGGCGCGATTCCCGCCGCCCCCGGGGCGATCGGCGCCTTCGAGGGCGCGTTCGCCGGCGCGGTCGTCCTGCTGGTAGGACAGGAATTCAGTTCCACCGCCCTCACCGTCGCGTTGACGGCGCGCCTCTACAACTATCTCAACAGCGGCGTCATCGGTTTCATCGGTCTCTCGCGCGAAGGCGAAACCCTCGGCGGCGTGTACCGCGAGTTGATGGCGCTGCGAAATAAGGAATCTTAAATTTCGTTGGGGCGGACCTATGTGTCCGCCCTGATCATCGGAGACAAGGGCAGACACGCAGGTCTGCCCCTACCGTTTACGGAGGCTTTTTCATGTCTAAAAATTATCTCATCACCGGCGGGGCCGGGTTTATCGGCTCGAACTACGTGCATCAACTTCTCATGCGCGGCGAGAACGTGACCATCTTCGACAACCTCTCGCGAGGCGGCGCGCCGCGTAACCTGGAGTGGCTCCAGCAAACCTTCGGGCGCGACGCCTTCCGCCTGGTCCGCGCGGACGTGCGCGACGCCTCGGCGGTGGCCGAAGCCGCCAAGGGGTCCGACGTGATCGTGCATTTGGCCGGACAGGTCGCGGTCACCACGTCGGTGGTCAATCCGCGCGAAGATTTCGAGATCAACGCCCTCGGCACGTTCAACGTGGTGGAGGCCGCGCGGCTTTCGGGGAAGAATCCCATCCTCATTTACGCCTCGACCAACAAAGTCTACGGCGGGATGGACGACGTGGAAGTCGCGGAGGATGCCACCCGCTGGCATTACAAGGATTTGCCGTTCGGCGCGCCCGAGACCCAGCCGCTGGATTTCCATTCGCCATACGGTTGCTCGAAGGGGACAGGCGATCAATACGTGCGCGACTATCATCGCATTTATGGATTGAACACTGTTGTCATGCGACAATCCTGTTTGGCGGCGTCACAAGAGGTCATCACACCGTTCGGGAAAAAGCCAATATCTGATGTTAAGGCGGGAGATCTGGTCAACAGCGGTTGGGGATGGAAGCCGGTCAAACACGTATGGCAAACAGGCGTCAAAGCTGTGCGACGGTTGACAACTATGCAGGGTCACTCTGTAACTTTGACAGCCGACCATCGAGTTGTCCGCCCGCACGGTTTGTTTACCAACCGCGACTTCGCCTATGGCGATTATCTAGCCGTCCTGCCTGAAGCCCGTCATATGCCTCAATGGAAGAATGTCCCTGACCGGATTCTGGGTTCGGAGGAATATGTTCAACGCGTGCGAGAGCGGACCTCTGACAAACGTTGTTGGAATGACGCCGGGCAAATCGCAAAAATGCTTCTACCCTTGACCGGCGACAAACTGCTTGCTATCGCAGAGGTTGTTGGATGGTTATTTGGCGATGGACATTTAAGTCTCCATCATCGTAAGACCAGGGTTGCGCCCGCTTACCAAGTGCAATACTACGGTTCGGAAATGGAATTAAAGGAAATCAGCCAAAGGCTGACCTGGCTGGGCTTGCCTGCGAGCGGAATCATTCGCTCTTCATCCACATCGGAATTACCAACCGGACATGTTGTGGATGGGACTTCCCTTCGAATTCAACAACAATCCCTGCCCGTATATACGCTTTTTGAAATGTTGGGCGTTCCCGTTGGCGATAAAGTTCGCGTTGCGTACTCCGTTCCCCAATGGGTACAAAACGGCCACCGCCTAGTTAAACGAGCCTTTTTACGCGGCTTCTTTGGCGCGGAATTGGGCAAGATACAGGCGGACTCATATCTCGCGCCTTCATTCGCCCAATCGAAGGATGTGGATTTTCTTGAAAACGGGCGCGCTTGGATGGAACAATTGCGGCGACTGCTCGCAGAATTTGGAATTGAAACCTCATATTTCGAGGGCAGGCCTGAAACATACAAGAGAGGCACAACTGTTCAATTGACAGTCCGCCTGTTGGGCGGAAAATCCATGTTCTCCCGCTTGGCGGAAATTGGTTATGCGTTCAGTCCCGAGCGGATCATTCGACTCAATGAAATGCTGTGTTGGTTAAACACATCCACCACGCCGGAATTTTATCAAGAGGTTGTTTCACTACGCCGCGCTGATGGTCACCTGCTGTGGGATAGCCTGAAAACCGTTGAACGCCTGGAAGAAGAACCCGTTTACGATTTGGAAATCGAGGATGATTCTCATCTCTTCCTCGCGGGAGGCGTGCAAGTTTCCAATTGCATCTACGGCCCGAGACAATTTGGCGTGGAGGATCAGGGTTGGGTGGCGTGGATGATGATCGCGGCGGTGACGGGAAAACAGATCACCGTCTATGGGGACGGCAAACAGGTGCGGGACGTGTTGCACGTGGACGATCTGCTCCATGCTTATGATCTCGCCATCGAGAACATCGCGACCTGCGCGGGTCAGGTGTACAACGTTGGCGGAGGGAGCGGCAATGTTCTTTCCATTTGGACGGAGTTCGGCCCGATGCTTGAACGCCTGCACGGCCAACCCATTCCGGTGGCGCGCAGCGACTGGCGGCCCGGCGACCAGCGCGTTTTCGTGGCCGATGTCCGCAAGGCGGAACGTGAACTGGGCTGGAAGCCGCAGATCGGTGTCGAGGATGGCATCCGCAAATTATTCGAGTGGGTGCGGGAGAATAAAAATCTGTTTTAGAAGAAGACTTCCGAGGTCTGTGAGACTTCGGAAGTCTTTTTGACAGGATTTACACGTAATCGAAATTCTCTAAGAGAGTGTCTGAAAACCTGATGCGCAAGCGGCGTTCTCTACCGTCGCCCTGCGCTAGAGAGCGCAGAATACACTTGGGGCATGAACAAAAACCGACTTTTCAGACGCTTTCTAACATCGCCGATCTCGGGACTGCGCAGACGGAGAGTCCGATTCGGTCGGGACGGGAGGCGGGATTGCACCCCCACCCTTTTCCCCTCCCCCGGTGGGAGAGGGGAAAGGGGGCAGGCGAGCAGGGCAAACAGTAGAAGAAAGAGGACAAGCGGTTTTTTCACGGCGATTGAACTCCGCTTCCGTAGTTATCGTGCCGGTAGCGCGGCCAGGCGGCGGTGCCATAGCCCTGCAAGCCGGTGTTCTGGATGACCGTCAGTGAGCCGGTGGCGTCCACGACGTAAATCACGCCGTCGGCAATCATCGGGCTGCCGATGACCTGCGCCCCCGAAGCGAGCGGATAGGTCTTGACCACGTTCCCGCTC
>CAZVAX010000079.1:0-18940 GCA_964625215.1 uncultured Anaerolineaceae bacterium
TTAGCAAAACGGATCCAGGACAAAGCCTTTGAATTCCAGGAGGAGATCATCGCGGCAGGGCTGGGAATAGAAAAAGCGCGGCATTTGCAGGAGGCCGATATCCGCCTGCGCCAGTTGCAGGTGTATATTCGCATGAGCCTCAACCTGAAGTTCATCACGGTCGGTCAATACGAACACGTCGCCAAAATGACGGTGGAGATCGGGAAGATTTTGGGCGGCTGGAGGAAGGTTGAAAAACCTCACAGGTCTCAGAGACCTGTGAGGTTTACCAGGCCAGAAATGCTCCCCGTCCACGAGACGTAAGCCGAGGCAAAACAGGAGAGAAAGTGCGGCTGAATCCTGACTGGGCGTTTTCCGCTTTCATCAATGGGCGGTGAAGGCGGGCTGGGGTGAAGGCGTTCAGGCAAATATAAAAGAGACTCACGCTTTGCATGGCTTGTCCATCCCAGCGTGAGTCGCCCTTTTAAAATTACCAATCACCAATTACCATTTACCGCCTCACAACTCCACACTCGTCCCCATCGCCGGATAAAACACATGCTTCACCCCGCCTTCCTTCAGCTTCTCCGCCTCGCTCTGATAAAATGAACCGGTCATGCACTGGTTTCGCATCCTCCTCGCCCTGCCTCTCCTGCTCCTCCTCGGCGGCTGGCTGACCGTTTCCGCGTTACGCGCCATTCGTCGCGGCGAAGCCAATGCCGCCGGGACGCGCGTCCGCTGGCGCGAGCGTCGCTTCTTTTTCATCCTCACCGTTCTCGTCCAATTTGCATTCGGCGCGCTGATCCTTTGGCAGGCGGGGCTGATTTTGCTATCCATTATTCAAGGCAATTGAGTGAACACCTCCGACTTCAACTATTCTCTCCCAGAATCCTCCATCGCGCAGACTCCCCTCGAGCCGCGCGACTCCTCGCGCCTGCTGGTCTTGAAACGTGACGCGGGAAAACTGGAACACGTTCTTTTCCGTGACCTGGGCGGGCTCCTCCGCCCGAACGATCTCCTCGTCCTCAACCAAACGCGCGTCATCCCGGCGCGCATCTTCGCCCGCAAACCCACGGGCGGACGCGTGGAACTGCTCCTCCTCCGTCGCCGCGACCTGCTGACGTGGGAGTCGCTGGTGGGGGGCAAGGGCTTGAAAGTGGGAAGCCCGCTCAAAGTCGAGGAAGGACCCGAGGCCGAGATCATCGAAATCCTCAACGGCTCCGAGCGTCTTATCCGATTCTCCGAACCCATCGAACCCTACTTCCCCAAAGTGGGACACGTCCCCTTGCCGCCGTATATCCATGAAAAACTTAGCGATCCCGAGCGCTACCAGACCGTCTACGCCCGCGAGCCCGGTTCCGCCGCCGCGCCCACTGCCGGACTCCACTTCACCCCGCGCCTGCTCGACGAGTTGCAAGCCAGCGGAGTCAAACTCGCATACGTCACCCTCCACGTCGGACTCGACACCTTCGCCCCTGTCACCGAAGACGATCCCGCCGAACACAAGATCCACACCGAATGGTGCGAACTCCCGCCCGAAACCGCCGACGCCATCAACCAAACCCGCGCCTCCGGTGGACGCGTGATCGCGGTTGGGACGACCTCCGTGAGAACGCTCGAAAGCGCCGCCACGCAACACGCAACACGCAATATATCATCCCGTAGCGAAGCGGAGCGGACGCCACTGATCACTGATCACTGGTCACTGATTACTGCATTCTCTGGCCCCACCTCCCTCTACATCCTCCCCGGCTATCAATTCAAAATAGTCGACGCGCTGATCACCAACTTCCACCTTCCCAAATCCACCCTCCTCATGCTCGTCAGCGCCTTCGCCGGACGCGAGAAAATTTTGGAAACCTACGAGACTGCCATCAAAGAAGGCTATCGCTTCTATTCGTTTGGCGACGCGATGTTGATTCTGTAGGAAGGTACACAGGTACACACGTACACAGGTAAACACGTACACACGGAACACGCACCACGAATCTGAACTGATGACTGATGACTGATCACTGATGACTGATCACTGATGACTGATAACTCTTCCATCGAATCCATCAACCAAGAAATTATTTCTTGCCATAAATGCCCGCGCCTCGTCGCCTGGCGCGAGCAGGTGGCGCGCGAAAAACGCAGGGCCTACCGCGACCACGAGTATTGGGGCAAACCCGTCCCCGGTTTCGGCGACCCAAAAGCCGGCGTCCTCGTGGTGGGACTCGCCCCCGGCGCGCACGGTTCGAATCGCACAGGCCGCCAGTTCACCGGCGACGCCTCCGGCGACTTCCTCTATCCGGCCCTCCACCGCGCGGGGTTCGCGAACCAGCCTCATTCGTCCGCGCGAGGCGACGGGTTGGAGTTGCGCGACATGTACATCACCGCCGCCGGTCGCTGCGCCCCTCCCGGCAACAAACCCACTCCTGCTGAACTCGACAACTGCCAGCCCTTCCTCGAACGCGAGATTCAACTTTTTCAGCCAAAGGTCATCGTGGTTTTGGGCCGCGTCGCCTTTGAAAGGATCGTCAAGATATTTTCCGCGCAAGATCGTAAATTGAAATTTTTTCACGGCGCGACCTTTGACCTTCAACCTTCGACTCTGCTTTGTTCGTATCACCCCAGTCAACAGAACACGCTCACGGGAAAATTAACCGTGAAGATGTTCGACGACATTTGGAAGAAAGCAAAAATCCTCCTCAAATGAAACTCCTCACCCCCGGCGAACTCGCTCCCGAATTCGAACTCGACGACCTCCACGGCAACCGCGTCCGTCTCTCCGACTTTCGCGGCAAAGCCCCCGTCGTCCTCGCCTTCCTGCGCGGCTTCATGTGACCGTACTGCCGCGCGTCGTTGGCGCGCATGAGGGACGATTACCAAAAATTCAAAACGCGCGGCGCGGAGATTCTCGCCCTCGGCCCGAACACCAAAGCCGCCTTCCAACAATACTGGCAAAAAGAACGCCTCCCCCTCATCGGCCTGCCCGATCCCGACCATCGCGTCGCGGTCCTCTATCGCCAGCAGGTCAACCTCTTCAAACTGGGCCGCATGCCGCTCGTCTGCATCGTGGACAAAACCGGCCGCATCCGCTATGCCCACTACGGCGCTTCGATGGCCGACATCCCTGAGAACCAACTTTTGCTTCATGTAATAGACGAACTCTCCAGCCCATCCAACGACACTGAACACTGAACACTGAACACTGAACACTGAACACTGAACACTGAACACTGATGACTGATTACTGGTGACTGACATGACCATTGGACGACTTGCCTTCCTCGGCTCCGGCGAGACCTCCCTTGCGGGCGGACGCATCTTCGAGACTCTCGCCCGCCTCCTTCCGGACCCGGTGCGGGTTGCTGTTCTCGAAACGCCTGCTGGCTTCGAGCTCAATTCCGCCGCCGTCGCCGGCCGCGTCGCCGACTTCCTTCGGACGCGCCTGCAAAACTACAACCCGCGCATTGACGTGATCCCCGCCCGTAAACGCAATACCCCCTTCAGCCCCGACGATCCCCACATCCTCCAACCTCTCCTTCATGCCAACCTGATCTTCATGGGGCCGGGCAGTCCCACCTACGCGGTACGTCACCTGCAAGGGACGCTGGCTTGGGACATCGTTCGCGCCCGCCATCGTCTCGGCGCCACGTTGGTCTTTGCCTCCGCCGCCACCATCTCGGTCGGTTCGTGGGTGTTGCCGGTGTACGAGATCTACAAAGTGGGGCAGGACGTCCACACATTGCCGGGGTTGAATCTCTTCGCAGATTTCGGCCTGCCTCTCTCCTTCATCCCGCACTGGAACAACACCGATGGCGGAGAGGATTTGGATACCAGCCGTTGCTTCGTGGGCATGGAGCGTTTCAATCAGTGGTGTGATTTACTTCCCGCCGACCACACGCTTGTTGGACTGGACGAACACACCGGTCTAATCATTGACTTCGAGAAGAGGGAATGTACGGTTAGCGGGGTCAGCTCCGTGTCGCTCGTGCGCGCCTGCAACCCGGAGATCTATGCTTCGGGCGCGACCTTTGCTCTCGATGAGCTGGGCAAAGTAACTGCGCCGGAATCGCCTGACATGGGCATTTCTCCCCAAGCATGGGAGATGATTGTTCACGCCGAGTCGCAAGCGGAGGGGGACGCGCCGGACGATAAGGTGTTGTCGCTTTTGGAGTCGCGCCAACAGGCGCGCGCCGCGAAGAACTGGGCCGAGTCCGATCGCATACGCGATGAATTATCCGCACGCGGTTGGATGGTCAAGGACACGCCCGACGGTCCGGCGTTGACGAGAAAGTGACAGTCCGTCATTGCGAGGAGGGTGAACTTCCCAACGAAGCAATCCCCACGCCATGGGAGAGATTGCTTCGCTCCGCTCGCAATGACGGGATACAGAGGGCGGAAGGTGAAAAATTCCTTTAACATTTCAGCGTTTGCGTTTCAAAAGATCATGTGAATCAATTTTTAATCGCATGATTTTTTTATTGCCTCAACCTTAAAGTTTTTATTCATACGAAATATTAAGGTCATATAACCTTGCATTGAGTACATTATGTAGTATAAATTGAATCGATCCTCGTGATCAAAAGGAGTCAATACAATTAAAAATGGATATTGATGATTCACTTATCGCCTTGGTGTTCAATCAGGAAGACGAAATTGTGAGAGGCGAGTCGCAAGACCTGATTGCGCTTCAGTACACTACAAAAACAGCCGCATACATTTATGAGGCGCTTTGTCGTCTGGGTTATCAGACGGTGATGACGCCGGTGAAAAACGATCTGCAAGAGTTGGCGCGTGAGTTGGGACAGTATTCGCCGCAAAACACTTTCGTCTTTAACATTTGCGATGGCTTCGCGGGCGACAACTTTAGCGCGCCGTTGATTCCCAAGTTGCTGAACGACCTCGGATTCAAGCATACCGGTTCGCGCGCCGAGGCGATTCGCCTTTGCACCGACAAGGCGCGCGCTAAACAACATCTCGTCAAGAAGGGCGTGCCGACCCCGGCCTACCAACTCTTCGCGAAACCCACCGGCGACGTGAACCTGCAATTCCCCGCCATCGTCAAGCCGGTGCATGAGGATGCCAGCATCGGCATCGAGGAGAAGTCGGTCGTCACCAGCGCAAAGGAAATGTTCCAGCGCGTGGACTACGTGGTGAGCGAGTACTGCCAGCCCGCGCTCGTGGAAGAGTACATCGTGGGGCGCGAGTTCGCTGTCTCGATGTGGGGTAACGGCAAGATGGAGTGTATGCCCATCGCGGAGCATGACTTCTCGGCTGTCAGCGACCCGCTCAAATCCTTCCTGACCTACGAGTCGAAGTGGGTGGAGGATTCGTACGCCTTCAATGAGTTCAAGGTGATTTGCCCCGCCGAGGTTTCTGCGGAGGAAGCGGGAACGATCAACAAGGTCGCGGTGGGAGCCTTCCGGGCCATGGGACTGCGCGACTTCGGCCGCGTGGACATGCGCTTCCGCGATGGCGTCCCCTACGTGATCGACATCAACGAGATCCCCGATCTCTCGCCGGACGCCGGGTTTGCGCGCACCTCCCAAACCGCCGGCTACACTTACGACCAGATGGTGGACCGCATTCTGACTCTCGCCATGCACCGGGAGGGGTGGGTGTGATCGTCGAACCAGCCAAACCAGATGACCGCCAGCAAATCCTGGCGGTCACTTCACGAATCGAGAACTTCACCGAAGATGAGAAAGACACCGTCCGCGAGTTGTGGGATGAGCAGACGCTGAAAGGACAGGATGTCAGCGGCTACAACTTCGTGGTGGCGCGACACGAAGGGGAGGTGGTGGGCTTCGCCTGCTACGGCCCGCGCGCCCTCACCGAAGGGACGTACGACCTGTTTTGGATCGCGGTGGATCCGTCCGCGCGGCGGCTGGGGGTGGGAGTCGCTTTGATGCGCGCGGCCGAATCGGAGGTCCGAAAGAGAAGCGGACGGTTGTTGATCGTTGAAACGTCGGGGCAGGAAAAGTACAGTCCCACGCGAAAGTTCTATGAGGGAGTCGGTTATCAAAAAGAGGCCGTCATCCGCGACTTTTACGACGCGGGCGACGACCTGGTGATCTACACGATGCATTTCTAAAGCAAGAGACGGCCGCGAGGCCGTCTCGTTTTGTCTTACGACTGCGGAGGCCGGGGCAGGGACGCCGGTTCGTTGGGGACGATGATGGCCATGATGAGGTAGGCCAGAAGGATGCCGGGGCCGGTGACGAAGAACAGCAGGACGAAGATCAGCCGGATGACGGTGGGATCCATGCCCATGTATTGCGCCAGGCCCGCGCACACGCCCGCGAACATGCGATCGGTCAGACTGCGGTAGAGGTTTTTAGGGGTTTCCATTTTTTATCTCCTTTGTTGTTTCTGAAAAGACATACGGGGGAGGAGGAAAAAAGTTTTGGTGGAGGTGGGCAGGCACGCAAGACACACGTAACAAGCGTGACCTGTGTACCTGTTTACGCGTCTACCTGTGCGCGCGTGTACTCCCTCCTCCTCATCCACGCGATCACCATCCCCAGCGGCACAAGCGACAGCGCGCCCGCGACGATAGCCATCACGGTGTAGTTGGTCGCGTCGAAGATGAATCCGCTGGTGAGGCTGATGATGGCCGAGGCCAGCCCCACCAGAAAGTCGTTCGTGCCTTGCGTGCGCGAACGTTCGATGGGGGAGAGTTGGTCCGAGAGCAGGGTCGAGCCGCCCACGAAGCAGAAGTTCCAGCCTAGGCCGAGTAAAAAGAGCGCCACGCCCAGCGGTAAAACATCGGGCGAGAGCGGGGCGCTGATGCAGGCGAGCAGGAGGGTCAACGAGCCGATCAGGATCGTTTTGGCGCGTCCGATTCGGTCCAAGAGCCAGCCCGAAAAAATGGACGGGGCGAACATCCCAAACGTGTGCGCCGAAACCACCGAGTAAATGTCGGAGCGCATGTGATGGTGGTCTTCCATGTGCAGGGAGGTGATCACCATGATGCCCACCATCACCACCTGTCCCAACATCATCGCCGTGACCGCGATAATAGCCGCGGGCTGGCGCAGAATTTGAAGGATCGGACGCGCCTCGCCTCGCGCCACTTCGGAGGGATACGCCTTTGCCACCTCGCGCCCCACGTCGCGCGGGTCGGGGCGCAGCGCCGCGAAGACGAGCAGGGCCGCCAGCGTGAATAGGATCAACGTCGTGAGGTACGCGCCCGCCAATTCATCCATGCCGATGCGGATGGCGAAACCTCCCATCGGCGCCGCGGCGAGGCGCGCCAGGATCGTCCCGATCACGCCGCCCAGCGCCACCGTCGCGATGGCGCGCCCGCGTTGGTCCGGCGGACTCACTTCCGCCGCGGCGAAGCGTCCCAGTTGCACGGCGGAGTTGGTCGCGCCCATCAACGTCAGCCCCGCCATCATCCACGCGAACGAAGAAGTTTCGATGGCAAGCAACACCAGCCCGTTGCCGACGATGCCCAACAACAAGCCCAACGCAATTCCGTTGCGCCGCCCGATGCGATCCATCACGTAGCCCCAGGCCGAAGCCGAGAGCGCGCCGCTGAAAAGATACAAGGCCACCGGCACGGTGGCAAGCGAACGATCCGACGCCAGTTTCTCGCCGAGGATCGGGTTGATGGCTGCCGCGGCAATGAAGCCCGCCGAGGCGAAGCTTTGCGCGAGAAATAGAACGAACGTGATTCTTCGTGCGATGCGCGTGAAGCCGGTCATTTGAGTCCGTTCCAATTTCCGCCGTTGAAACTATCGAAAAAGATTTGGCGGTCTTCCGCATCTGTGATGGCCTCGCCCGCTTTTTGCGCCAGCGCGATATATTTTTGCGCCTCGTCCGCCTGACCGCACAACGCCAGCGCGCGCGCCAGGCCCTCGTGCGCGAATGCGATGTCGAAATCTTCCATCTCCGCGCGGTGCGTCTCGGTCAACTCCGCCGTGCGTCGCGCGTGACGAAGGGCCTGCTCGCCATCCCCGATCACGCTCCACGCCCGCGCGATCAACCATTCGCCGCGCTGCTGGTTCACTCCCGTCCCGGCCACGCGCCAATGCGCCTGCGAGGCGTGGGCGTAGTCGAGCAAGAGTTCATTTTCCTCGGGCCTGCGATTCGGCTGATTGAGCAAGTCCCACGTCATGCCGTTGTATCGTTTGGCAAAAAACAAATGGGCTTCCGCTTCGCTAAATGTTTTTTCGTCGCTCATGGCTACCTCCAATAAGATGCGCCATTATACCGCCTACCAAGTGACAGCCAAGCGACAGTCACTTCCAAAGTGACTGTCGCTTGGCAAACCCAACTTGCCCGAAACCTTGATTTGCTGTATATTCCCGCCAGCCCCTATGACCTCCAACCGCAACCGCCGCCTCGTCGCCATCTTCATCGCCTTCGATCTGATCGTGATTGGACTCTTCGCCCTGTACAAAGTCCCCTCGCCGGTCTCGGACTCGCTCCACGCCTGGACGCGCCGTACCCGCGCCGAACTCGCTTCGCGCGACGGTGGCGCCGGGTTGCCCGTTACCCCCGAAGCGACGCGCACCTCCGAAGCCGACGGCATGAGGCAAGTCCTCGTCCCCGCTGGAAAATTCCTCATGGGCGCGGACGCGTCCGAGGCGCAAAAGAACCGACCCAAGCATGCGGTCACTCTTGCCGCCTTTTGGATTGACCAGACCGAAGTGACCAACGCCATGTATGCCCGTTGCGTGGCCGAGCGCCGCTGTCCGCCGCCGTTCAATGAGTCGGTCAACCCGTACTACGGCAAAGCGAAGTACGACAACTACCCGGTCGTTTACATCACTTGGCGTGGCGCGCAAAAGTATTGTCAGTGGGTCGGTCGCCGCCTGCCCACCGAAGCGGAATGGGAGAAAGCCGCGCGCGGCACAGACGGTCGCGCCTACCCCTGGGGAAACGACGCGCCGACGATGAGCCTTGCCAACTTCGATAACGCCATCGGCGAACCTGTTCCGGTGGACAGGTATCCGCTCGGGGCGAGTCCGTACGGCGCGTTGAACATGGCCGGTAATGTGCGCGAGTGGGTGGCCGACTGGTTCCACGAACTCTACTACCTCGCCACCCCGCTCGACAATCCCCTCGGCCCGGACACAGGCGATACCAAGTCCCTGCGCGGCGGCTCGTATCTCGACGACGCCAACGAGATTCGCGTCTTCAACCGTTTCTTCCATCCGCCCGAATCGCCGGGACTGAATCGCGGCTTTCGCTGCGTAAGCGAGTAGGTCGGAATTCTATTCCGACCCACACGGAGCAATGACCCATGAAAAGCCAACGCCTTCTTACCCTTGCCGCCCTCGCGAATTTCGCCATCGCGTTGTTGCATGCGGTCATTCCCTTCATGCCTGATCCTCGGCGAGGGCAATCCCTTGCGGCAGTTTGTCTTCTCCGCGACCTCGCTTTCAATTGGCTTGATGATTTTGATCGGGTTGCGTTCGAAGAAGCCACGCCTCTGACTTGTGATTTGAAAAAATCGGCCCTGCGGAGTTGACCCGCAGAGCCGACTGTTCACTGAACACTGAACTGATTACTGGTGACTGATCACTATATGTGCAGCGGCGTCCCGCTCGCGCCGTGCGCGGCTTCCATCAATGTTTCACTCAACGTCGGGTGCGCGTGAACGTTTCTCGCGATCTCGTGAGGAGTCAACTCCATCATGCGGGCCAGCGTCAACTCGGGGAGCAGCTCGGTCACTTCGGGACCGATCATGTGCGCGCCCAAAATCTCGCCGTATTTCTCGTCCATCACGATCTTGACGAAGCCCGCGTAGTCGCCGAGTCCCAGCGCTTTTCCGTTGGCCTGGAAGGGGAAGCGGCCGATCTTGATGTTGTAGCCGCGTTCCTTGGCCTGCGCCTCGGTCAGGCCGAACGAGGCCACCTGCGGCTGGCAGTACGTGGCGCGCGGCATCATCTCGTAATCGAGCGTGATCGTCTCCGCGCCGGCGATGTTCTCGGCGCAGACGATTCCCATCGCCGAGCCGACATGCGCCAGCATCAGTTTGCCGGTCACGTCGCCGATTGCCCAAATGCCCGCGACGTTGGTTTGCATTTTCTCGTTGATCTCGATGAAGTTGCCGCGCTCGGTCATTTTGACCCCGACCGCTTCGAGTCCCAGCCCCTTGCTGTTCGGCGTGAACGACGTAGCGACGAGAACCTGATCCACTTCGAGAGTCTCTTCGGGGAGTTTCACTTTCACTTTATCGCCCGCCACCGCAATGGACTCAAACTTCACGTCTGTCTTGATCTTGATCCCGCGCTTGGTCAGTTCCTTCGTCAGTTCCTTGCTGATCTCTTCGTCTTCGCGCGGCAGGATACGCGGCAGGAGTTCCACGATGGTCACATCCACGCCGTAGGAATTCCAGATGGTGGCAAACTCCGTGCCGATCGAGCCGCCGCCCACGATCACCGCCGAGCCGGGCAGTTTGTCTTGCAGGATCGCCTCCACATACGTGACGATCTTCTTGCCATCCACGGTCACATCAGGCAGGGTCGCGGCGCTCGCGCCCGTCGCAACGATGATATTTTTCGCCTTGAGTTCTGTGACCTTTCCATCTTTATCCGTCACGCTCAACAGATCTTTGGCTTTGAACTTGGCTTCGGCCATGAAGACGGCGATCCCGTTCTTCTTCATCAAAAAGCCGACGCCCTTGGTCAGCCGGTCGGAGTTGGAGCGTGAGCGCTTGAGCGCCACGCCGTAATCCAGTTTGAGATTCTCGAATGAGAAGCCGAATTCCTTGCCGCGCTCGCGCAGGGTGTGCGCCACTTCCGCGTTCTTGAGCAGCGACTTGGATGGGATACAGCCGATATTCAAACACACGCCGCCCAGCCATTGCTTATCAATAATGGCGACCTTCTGCTTCAACTGCGCGGCGCGGATGGCAGCCACGTACCCCGCAGGCCCGGCGCCGATCACAACGACATCAAAATTTTCAGGCATGGTTCACTCCAGAGAGTAGAGATTAGAGAGTAGAGAACAGTCTTGCCGCCCAATTGTACCCGCTCTCACGGCGCAAGAGAAACCCCTCTCCCCGAATTGGGAAAGGGGCAGGGGCGTTGCCCTGAGCCTGTCGAAAGGATGAGGGCACATCCACTACTGAGACACGGAGTCACGGAGATTTAAAAAATTCCCAGTGTCTTTGTGTCTCCGTGGTTTGATCTTGTGGAATTGCCTACAAGTTTTCCCGCAAAAACTCATACGTCCGCGACCAGGCCAGGGAGGCCGCGGCAGAATCAAACTCGGGCCGATCCGCTTCGACGAACCAGTGAGCCGCCCCGGGGTAGATGTGCAGCGTCACGTCCACGCCCGCGGACTTCATCTCCGCTTCCATCTTGTTGACCCATTCGAGCGACTCCCATTCGTCAACGTCCGAAAAGTGACCAAGTACCCTCGCCTTGAAGTTTTGAAAATCCACGATGTTGGCGCCGTAGAACTGAACGACTGCGGCAACATCGGACTCATTGGCCGCGACAGGTAGCGCCCAGCCTGCGCCCATCGAGAATCCAAGAATGCCCATCGGACGCTTCGTTTGCGCGGCAAGATGATCGTGCGCGGCCTTGATCACGCCACCCATGAGTTCCTCATTGTTGCTTTCCAACATGGCCTTGGCTTCATCTACCGTCGCCGCGATTCTTCCCTGATAGTAATCCGGCGCCAGCGCGGTGAAGCCTTGCTCGGCGAGTTGATCGCAGACCTGCTTGAAGAACGGCTTGAGCCCCCACCACGCGTGAAGTACCAACACTCCCGGTCCGCCACCCTCCGGCGCGGCGAGGTAGGCGTTGGCAGATTTACCGTTCACGTTCAATTGGATGTCTGATTTGATGATGGACATGATCTCTCCTTTGGTTGCCGGCATTATACCAGAACGAGTGTTCTAGTTCAACCCGCCGAACTGTATGATAAACTTTTCCCGCCCATGTTCCGAAAACTTTTTCTCGGCCTCGCGCTTCTCGCCTTCGCGTTCATTTTCCTCCGCACCGCCTGGGTCGGCGACGACGTTTACATCACCCTGCGCACCGTGGATAACTTCGTCAACGGCTACGGTCTCACCTGGAACGTGGCCGAGCGCGTCCAATCCTACACTCATCCTTTGTGGATGTTCCTCCTGACCGCGCTTTATCTCCCCACGCGCGACGCCTACCTGACGGCCCTCTTCGCCTCCTTCCTCGCTTCCCTCGCGACGTTCTGGCTGGTTGCCCGCAACCGATCGTTCGCGGCCCTCGGGGTTTTGACTCTGCTCCTCTCCAAAGCCTTCACCGACTACTCTGCCTCGGGCCTGGAGAATCCGCTCACGCACTTGTTGCTGGCGTTGTTTTTCATCGCCTTCATCGAAAAAGAATCTTCCACCTTCCGCCTCGCCCTCCTCGCCGCCCTGATCGCGTTGAATCGCCAAGACGCGATCTTGTTTGTCTTGCCCGTGCTGGCCTATACCCTCGTTGTCCCGTCATTGCGAGCCCCGCAGGGGCGAAGCAATCCCCTCGTCCGCGGGGGGACTGCCTCGGCGGGCGAACACCCCCTCACAGTGACGGTGCGACAACTGTTCCTCGGCTTCCTCCCCCTTCTCCTCTGGGAACTCTTCTCCCTCTTCTACTACGGCTTTCCCTTCCCCAACACCTACTATGCCAAACTCGGCTCCGGTATTCCCACCTCCGAATTGATCCCCCAAGGCTTTGTCTACTTCCTCGACTCCTTCCAACGTGACCCGCTGACTCTCACCGTCATCGCCGCGGCTCTCCTCCTCTCCCTCTGGCGCGGAGGAACCCGCGAACGCCTGCTTGCCCTCGGCAGTTTGCTCTATCTCGCCTACGTCCTCTCCATCGGCGGCGACTTCATGAGCGGACGTTTCCTCACCGCCCCACTTCTCATCAGCATCCTGCTCCTCATGCGCCTATTGACCAACCTCGCCCCAACTTGGAAATACGCGGCTATCGGCGCGGTCGTTCTCCTCGGTCTCTTCGCCTCTCCTCCCACCTTCCTCATTGACCTCAACCAACCGCGCTTCACCGAGCATGACCTGCAAACCGGCATCAACGACGAGCGCGCATACTACTATCCCATCTCCGGTTTGCTGAACTACCGTCCTGGCCGCGACATTCCCTTCTCTGGCGAGGGTTGGGTGGAGCATGGCAAGGCCCTGCGCGAAAGCGGCAAGTCGGTGGTGGACGAGAAGAACGTGGGTTACATCGGTTATTTCGCCGGGCCGCGCGTGTTCATCGTGGATCGCTACGCCCTGTGCGATCCCTTGTTGGCGCGGCTACCCACCCAGTGGTCAAGCGGGTGGCGGATTGGTCACTACGAGCGGACTCTCCCCGAGGGTTACCTTCAAACCCTGCGGACGGGAGTCAATCAGATCGCGGACTCCAATCTCGCCGCCTACTACGACGCGCTCGCGCTCGTCACGCGCGGACCGTTGTTTAGTCGCGCCCGTCTCGTCGCGATTTGGAAATTCAACACCGGGCAGTTCGATCATTTGCTGGAGTCCCCGCAATGATTCCCGGACTCGACGGCGTGCGCGGCTTCGCGTTCGCGCTTGTGTTTTTCCTGCACGCCGACTATTTTTATGGCGGCTGGGTGGGTGTGCAATTGTTCTTCGTGCTGTCGGGTTTCCTCATCACCGACATTTTGTTGCGCATGAAGGAAAAATTCAGCGCGGGCGATTTCTTCAGGAAGTTTTACGGGCGGCGCTTCCTGCGAATTTTCCCGCTCTATTATTTTTACCTGCTCCTCATGTTTGTTGTGACTGCCATCGTTCTACAGATCGGCTATCGCATCGGCTACATGGAGCGCTTCCGTGATCACCTGCCGTATGCGATCTTTTATGTGTACGATCTCTTCAACGCCAGTTCCGCGTTCAAGGGCGAGTCGTGGCTCATCGGCCACTTGTGGTCGCTTTCGTTGGAGGAGCAGTTTTATATTGTCTGGCCATTGCTTGTCTTCCTCACCCCGCAAAAGCATATCAAGAAATTATTCTACGCCGCCATCATCACCGGCCCACTCTTCCGTCTCGCAGTGTCGGCCCTCTATTATTACGGCGACCCAACCTTCCTCTACGAGGATATGGGGATCACAATCTATGTTCTCCCATTTTCCCAACTGGACGCCTTCGGTCTCGGCGCGCTCATTACGCGTATTGACGATATTCCCAAGGCGCGCTGGCAATTCTTTGCCATGCTGGTCGCGATTCCCTTCATCGGTTTTACCTCCGCCTACCTCTCCACCGGCGAACTGGGCAACCTCACCGCCCTCGGTTTCGGTCATCCCCTCGAAGGCGATCTCAAACAGGTTTGGGGCTATTTCTACTTCAATTATTTGTTTGCCCTGCTCATCTACCTCGTGGTGCGCGAAAAACGCTTCCTGAAATTTTTCGACAATAAATTCCTCAGTTACGTCGGCAAAATTTCCTACGGCCTCTACATCTATCACTTCGCCACCATCTGGTTCGTGGCGCGCATGCGCGACCTCTCCATCCCCGAAGCCTACGCCAAACCGTTGACCCTTATCGTCTCAGCGGTGTTGGTCTACTCAATTGCCTCGCTCAGTTACAAATATTTTGAGAAACCGATCCTCGACTTGAAGGACCGTTACTTCCCCCTGACCTCTCGCGCCCAACCTCCCGTCTCGGACCTACAACCACCGCCTCACGCGTGACGTTTAGCGGGCTTCTGCTTCGAGTTGCTTTTTCCTGGCTGACATCAAAAACACAGGGAAGGATTTTTCTGTCTCCCCAATTTTCTTCTTGATTTCATACGCGGTCGAGAATGTCACATCCCCAAACCCCGCGGCTTCCGCCATTTGCTGAAGTTCGCCGCGTGCAAATCCCTTGTGGACATCGGTCGCCCCGTCGGTGTGGAAGGAGCCGTCTTCCTTGTCCAAGTCTGCAACGAGGAGCTGACCGCCTGATTTGAGAATAGCATGGAATTTTTCGAGCATGTCGTTCACGTCCGCGATGTGATGCAGGGCCATCAGGGAATAGGCCAGGTCAAAGCGCGCGGCAGGGACAGTGTCGCTGACCAGGTCGAGTTTGACGGGGCGCATGTTGGTCACGCCCGCCGCGGCGATCTTCTCACCGAGCACATCCAGCATCCCTTGTGACGTGTCTGCCAGCGTGATCTGGCCGAGGTCAGATTGCAGGGCGAAGCTGAGCAGTCCCGTCCCACAGCCGTATTCGAGGGCGGTCATATCGGTGGAGAGAGGAAGCGCGGCGCGGATGGCGTCTGCCACGGCGCGGGCGCGTTTGATTCGGTCGGGATCCGAGTCCCAGTCTTTGGCGCGTTCGTCGAAATGAGTCATGATTCCTGATTTTTCTTTTTCAATATTACTACTGTCGTTGCGAGGAGGGCGCTCTTCCCGACGAAGCAACCTCCGCGCCGAGGAGGGGATTGCTTCGCAACGAACGCTCGCAATGACGGGTTAACTCCAATTCTCCAGCGTCTCTTTGACCTTCGCCAGGAACCAGTCTGCGGAGGCGCCATCCAAAATGCGGTGATCGAACACGAACGACATGAACACCATCGGACGGATGGCAATGGCGTCGTCAACGACGACAGCGCGTTTTTGCATGGCGCCGATGCCGAGGATGCCGCACTGCGGCTGGTTGATGATCGGCATGGCGAAGAGCGAGCCGCTGATGCCGTGGTTGGTGAGGGTGAACGTCCCGCCCTTGACCTCATCGGGCTGGAGTTTGCGGGCGCGGGCGCGTGCCGCAAGATCGTTGACGGTGCGCGCCATGGCCAGCAGGGACAGGTTGTCCGCGCCTTTGATGACGGGGACAATCAAGCCTTCTTCGCCGAGCGAGGTCGCCATGCCTATGTTGACGGCTTTGTGAATCAGCACGCCCTCGTCTGTCCACGATGAATTAGTATTCGGATACGCTTTCAATCCCGCGACGATAGCCATCATGAAGTAGGCTGTGAACGTGAGGTTGACTCCATCGCGCTCGAAGGCGGCCTTGTTGGCGGCGCGGTGCTTGGCGACGTGTGACATGTCCGCTTCCATCACGGTCAACACGTGCGGCGACACGGATTTGGACATGACCATGTGATCCGCGATCTGCTTGCGGATGAGGGTGTGCTTGATGAGTTGGTCGCCTGCCGAGGGAGTCACGATGGGCGTGGCGTGTTGCGTGGTGCGTGTTGCGTGGTACGCTTCTTTGGCGGGGGGAGTTTGAACGAAGTTCAGCACATCATTCTTGGTGATGCGGCCGTTGAGTCCCGTGCCTGGGACTTGGGACAGGTCAATGCCGCGCTCGGCCGCGATCTTGGCGACGACGGGGGAGATAAATCCAAGATCAGAAGAAGATCGAGCGGGCGTCGAAGGTCGAAGGTCTAGGGTCGTTGTCGACCCCGACTTTCGACTTTCGACTTTTGACTCTGCCGCAGGCGCGCCCGTTGAAACAGGAGTCTCTCCCGCTACGCCAATCAACGCCAACAACTGCCCCACCTTCGCGGGCTGGCCTTCCTGCATTTCGATTTTGAGAATCACGCCCGAAGCAGGCGCGGGGATTTCCGTGTCCACTTTGTCGGTGTTGACTTCGAGCAGAGGCTCCAACTCTTTGACAGAGTCACCTTCTTTCTTGAGCCATTTGGTGATGGTGACTTCGTCAACGCCTTCGCCGAGTCTTGGAACAAGTACTTTGGTTGCCATGGGTATCTCCAGAGTGATCAGTAATCAGTAATCAGTGATCAGTTATCAGTGATCAGTGTCGTCGAAAAGATCATCGCCTGAGTCGGCGAAATATTCGGCTTGCTCTTCGCGGATGGTGCGCGGAGGTTCGCCGCAGAACATATCGGCTTTGTCCATCATGCCGTTCAACATACGCCCGACTTCGAGACATTTTTCGATTAATTGCGCGCTCGTCTTTTGGTCAATGTAGTCACATTCAAGCGCGGTTTCAACCCAGTGTTGGGTTTCCATTTGCTCGCCGTCCGAATCCGTCAACTTGCTGACGAAATGCTTTTCATAGCGCCTCTTTGCCCACGCCTCTGTGATATTCGCCCCAATCGAACGGGATGAACGGCGGATTTGATCGGTCAGTGAAAATTTCTCGTCTTTCGGAAATGATTTGGTCAGATCGTAAATTTCCTTTTGCAACTGGCGACTCTTCTGGTACACAACCAAATCACGAAAGCCTTGTGCATGTTGCAAGCCACTCATCAAGTCTCTCCTCTCAACTGATTACTGATCACTGATTACTGATTACTGATTACTGATGACTGATGACTGATCACTTGAACTTCGGATATTGACTCGGATCCACTTCATTCATCATATCGTAAACAGTATCAAAAATCGTTTCAGCGCTAGGCTTGCTCCAATAGTCGCCGTCACTTCCATACGCGGGACGGTGGTCGGTGCCAGTGAGAGTCCGCGCGGGGGAGTCGAGGTGGAAGTAGCCGCCTTGTTTTTCGATAACGTGTTGCAGCATGTACGCGGACGTGCCGCCTGGGACATCCTCATCCACAAACAAGATGCGGTTGGTCTTCTTGAGCGACTCGACAATTTTGCCATGAATATCAAACGGCAACAGCGATTGAACGTCAATCACTTCGATTTCGATGCCGACCTTGCTCAACTTGTCCGCGGCGTCGAGGGCGATGCGACAACACGCGCCGTACGTGACGAGGGTGAGGTCGCGGCCAGTGCGGATGGTTTCGGGCACGCCGAGCGGGATGGTCATTTCGCTCAGGTTGTCGGGCAGTTTCTCTTTGACGCGGTAGCCGTTCAGCACTTCGACGACGATGGCGGGTTCGTCGGATTTCAGCAGGGTGTTGTAGAAGCCTGCGGCGCGGGTCATATCACGCGGCACCAAAACATTCATGCCGCGCACCAAATTAATGATGCCCGACATCAGCGAGCCAGAATGCCAGATGCCTTCGAGCCGATGTCCACGCGTGCGGACGATGACGGGCGCGGACTGTCCGCCCACGGTGCGCCAGTGCAACGTCGCGAGATCGTCGGACATGATCTGCAAGGCGTACAGCAAATAATCGAGATATTGAATTTCCGCGATCGGTCGCAAGCCGCGCATGGCCATGCCAATCGCCTGCCCCAAAATCGTCGCTTCACGGATGCCCGTGTCAGTCACACGCATGGCGCCGTATTTTTCCTGCATGCCCTTAAAACCCTGGTTCACGTCGCCGAGTTTGCCCACGTCTTCGCCAAAGGCAACCACGCGCGGGTCACGCGCCAAAATCGAATCGAACACGGCATTCATCAACTCAAACCCAAACACGGTCGGGGATGAATCAGAATAGGCAGGCTTGACTTCTTCGACGCGCGCCGAACTTCCCGACATCACATGCGAACCGTAACGCTCGAGATTGACCGCGTCCTGTTCCTGCTTCCATTGGATGAGGACTTGCTTGGAGGGATGATTCTCGTCGCGCAGGATTCGCAGCGCCTCATGCGCCGCGGCGTGGATGTCTCGCCTCGTCACCGACGGGAGAGCGGCCAGCCGTTCGCGAACATCCGCCAACTCTGACGCGTGACTCGACGTGGACGCGATCTCGTCCAGCATGTCCATGACGTGACCGCGCTCCTCGAGGATCGGGGAGAGGAACGCGTCCCACGCGGCTTTGCGGATTCCCTCCACCCGTTCGCGTTCGCCCGTTTCGGCCTCACCCAGCTCGGGGTCGGTGGCGACGCGGCGTTCGATCATCCACGCGCGCATTTTGCGGAGGCAGTCGAATTCCTGTTCCCAGGCGAGTCGTTCGGGAGTCTTGTAGCGTTCGTGTGAACCGCTGGTGCTGTGTCCCTGCGGCTGAGTCAGTTCGGTGACGTGGACAAGGACGGGGATGTGAAACTCGCGGGCGATCTCGGCGGCGGAGGCGTAGGTTTCGACGAGGGCGGGATAGTCCCAGCCGCGCACTTGATAGAGTTCGTAGCCGCGCTGCGCTTCGGCGTCGCGTTGAAAACCTTGCAGGATGGCGAAGATGTTTTCTTTGACCATCTGAAATTGGTTGGGGACGGAGATGCCGTAGCCGTC
>CAZVAX010000080.1:0-18718 GCA_964625215.1 uncultured Anaerolineaceae bacterium
TCAGATAGCGGTCAAGGAAGGACAGTTGCTTGCTCAAGCTCTTTGTTTCAGGCATGAGAAACCTCCAGATTCAAGAATGTTGTAGGACAAGTCTCCGACTTGCCGCTCAAATCAAAGATTTACGCTACGCAACAACGGAACGACCACCCGCTCAATATCATCGCGCACCTTGCGAAAATCACTCATGTCGTTGGTCAATGCCTTTTTCATGCCGTCCTCCTTATCCAATGGCGGGCGCTTCTATTATGATCTCCTCCAATGCGGCAAGTTTTTCGGCGTACTGTGGCTCGGAAAGCGGCGGGCAATCAGCGATCTTTTTTTGTGAGGCCGCCAGCTTTAAGGCAAAGTAGTAACAGGTAGGCTCGCCGCATTGTTTACAATTGGTGTTCGGCAACAATTTGTAAATCGCCAACGGCGTGGGACGCTGGCGCGTGGTGGTCTCAGGCGTGATCTCGGCGCGGCGCTCCCATGTGCGGTTGACCAGGTCAATCAGCCCGCGCAATTCCTTTTCCGCGCCGTCGCGGTCTTCCACGTTGCTGGTCGCGATCTCGTAATCGTGGAAGGCGATGTTGTGGCCGCCCTTCTTCCAGGTGAGCGCGCGGGCTTCAGGCAAATATAGCGCGCCGCGCAGGGTCGCGTTAAGATAGGGCAGAACTTCCGAAATATCGGCCATCAGGCGCGCTTTTGCCGCGAAGCGTTCTGCGCCTGGGTCGCAGGGCGGGGTGAAGACCTCGAGATCGAATTTTTCGATCAACATTGATTACGCCGCTTCCAGCGCGTTCGCCAGGAAGGCGGTGATTTCCGCTTCGCTGGGGATGCGTCCCGCTGATACCACTTTTTCGTTGATGACCAACCCAGGCGTGGACATGACATTGTATTTCATGATCTCCGGGTATTCCGTCACTTTGACGATCTGCGCTTCGATGCCGAGATGTTGGGCTGTCCGCTCCGCGAGCCAGGCGAGACGCTTGCAGTTTTCGCAACCAGAGCCGAGAATTTTGATGGTGAGCATGGTTTCTCCATTTATACGCTGGTCGAGTAGGCGGCGGGGTCTCGGTACGCAAAAAACGCTACTCGACCGCCGCCGTACCGAGACCAGATTACAAAATCCAGTTGAAGAGATAGCCAGTGAGGATGATGGCAATTGCAATCACGGCAAAGAATGTGACGAGCAACGGCATTTTAAGGACACGTTTCAAGATGACGGCTTCGGGCAGGCTGAGGCCGATGACCGACATCATAAAGGCCAGCGCGGTCCCGACGGACGCGCCCTTCTCGATCAACGCGCCGACGATGGGGACAATGCCTGCCGCGTTGGAATACAACGGGATGCCGACCAACACCGCCGCAGGCACGGACCACCATGCCTGTTTGCCCAAAATCGAAGCCAGCGCGTCTTCGGGGACGTAACCGTGAATCCCCGCGCCGACAGCGATGCCGATCGCCACGTACAGCCACACCTTGCCGACAATTTCCTTGACCGATCCCCAGGCGCGCTCGATGCGGTCAGCCCAAGTCATTTTTTCCTCGAAGGCCTGTCCCCCGCCCTTCACCTGCCAGACAAAATCCTCCACATATTTTTCCATCTTCAGCCGCCCAATGATGAAGCCCGCGAGGATGGCGACGGTCAACCCCGAAGCGACGTACAGTCCCGCCACCTGCCAGCCGAAGAGACCGAACAGGAGGATGACCGCCACCTCGTTGATGGTCGGCGCGGCGATCAGGAAGGAGAAGGTCACGCCGAGGGGTATGCCCGACTCGACAAAGCCGATGAAGAGCGGAACCGCCGAACACGAGCAGAATGGCGTAACGATTCCGAGCATGGCAGCCAGGACATTACCCACGCCTTCGTGCTTTCCGCCGAGCAGGGCGCGCGTCCGCTCGGGGCTGAAGAAGGTGCGAACGACCGAGATGACAAAGACCATGCCCGAAAGCAGGAGCAGGATTTTGGGAACATCGTAGAGGAAGAACGCCACAGATTCGCCGAGGTGAGAATCGCGCGCCAGTTCCAACGCGGAGTAGGCGATCCAGTCCGCGAGGGGTTGGATGAGGTTGTAGGCGATGGGCCATGCGAGGATGGCGAGGCTTAGCGTAACGTAAAGTCGTTTGTTCGAGCGAGGGAGAGAATGTGAGTTGGGCGCGGTCATGGCTTTTCCAAAACCCCGAAGGGGCGACAGAGTTTGTAAGATCATGCTGTCTCTTCGGGATTGATCGGTATTTAAGTTGAAACCAATTCAACCGCGCAGTTTGGACATTCGCAGGCGGGATAGACGCGCGTGTTGATGAGGGAGGAAACGGATTCGGAGGCGAGGCCGATTAGGGAGGCCGCGCCCGTTATGAGGTCAAGGAGGGAGGCGTTGGTCAGGCGGTAGAAAATGTAGCGGCCTTCGCGTCGGTCGGTGAGGATGTCGGCTTTGCGGAGGGACATCAAATGTTGCGAGATATAGGCCTGACGCCAGCCGAGCGCGGTTTCGAGGTGACAGACGCAGGCCTCGCCGCGTCCGATGGCGAGCAGGATGGCGACGCGTTGCGGCGAGGCGATGGCTTGTAGCGGCGCGGCAATCTGTTCTGAAATTTTTGGGAGGGATGCCTTTTTCATATTCATAAACCTGAATACATTATATGTCATATTCAAGTTTTTGAATGCGATAAGCGTCACTTCTTTTACAGTCGAATGTCATCTCGAAAGAATCGCCATACAAATATGCAATGCGCCATTAAACTGCAACTCATCCGCCTCGTTGGCAAAGGGATTTCGCTGTATATTGAATCCGCCAGATTCCTTAGTTGACCTCTTGCGGCTCTACCGTAATTAACGGGAAAACCAAAAACCTTAGCCGCGAACTTCACGGATTTACGCGGATTGGTTTAAAAAATCAGTGCGCGAAGCGTCCGTGAAATCTGTGGCAAAGAATTGACTTGGCGTTTTTCTTCCCGTCAGAAACGGGAGAGCCCTAATTTCTTAATTAGGACTTTCGCTTGCGGAGTCCAAAGTCTCCCGACTTTGGCGCAAAATCAGGACGCAGAGCGTTGCAGTCCGAGAGAAAGCCATGTTTACAACAGACTTGTTCTACACAACAGGCGGGAGTTTATAGCGATCAATAATTCAAACGCGCGCATGGCCGCAATTCGTGATACAGTAACTTTAGCGGGACAGCCCGGATTTCTTCGATGCGGCGAAGAACGGCGTTCGATCCGCAATGAACCGAAAGGATGAAACATGTCGGATTTTCTTTTGACGCCCACGCAGGTCAATGTACGCGACGAAACGCGCAGGTTCGCGCGCGAGGAAGTGCCGCGCCAGTTGTTGCTCGATATGGACGCGGAGAAAGTACATTATCCGCATGAGTACATCCAAAAACTCGCCGCGCGCCGTCTGCTCGGATTGCGCTTCCCGCAGGAATTCGGCGGGCGCGGGCTGGATTGGTCGCACGAAATCCTGGCGTTGGAGGAGATCGGCGTGCTGGGCGCGAGTCTCGCTTGCCTCTTTTCCCTCCCATCCATCGTCGGGGAAGCGATCAACGTTTTCGGGACGTTCGAGCAAAAGGAAAAATATCTCAAACCGATCCTCGCTGGGACGACGACGGTGGCCGAGGCGCTGACCGAACCGCGCGGCGGCTCAGACTTCTTCGGCGCGACAGCCACCGCCAGGCGCGAGGGCGATTGTTACATTCTCAATGCACAGAAGCGTTTCATCGTCGGCGCGGAGGGCGCGAACTTGTTCCTCGTTTACGCGCGCACGAACCCGGACGCGGCCAGCCACAAGTCCATCAGCGCGCTGCTGGTGGAACGAAGCGAGGGATTGGAAGTCCAGCATGTGTATGGGCTGATGGGGACGCGCGGCGGCGGAACGGGACGGGTCTATTTCCGCGATGCGCGCGTGCCGGCGGGAAACCTGATCGGGCAGGAGCACGGCGCGTACGAAGTCTTCAACCAGATGATGATCCCCGAACGGATGACCAGCGCGGGCGGCGCGCTGGGTCTCGCCCGCGCCGCCGTGGAGATCGCGGCGCGTTACGCCGACCGGCGCAAAGCCTTTGGGCAGAAGATCCGCGAGTTCGAGGGAGTCAGTTTCAAGGTCGCGGAAAGCCTGACGCGGTTGGACGCGGCCCGCGCGCTCGTCCGCGAAACGGCGCGGGTGATTGATTCCGTCGGCAACTCGAACTACGTCCGGCGCATGGTCTCCGAATCGAAGAAGTTCGCCACCGATACCGCTTGGGCGGTGGTCAACGACGCCATGCAGGTGATGGGCGGAATCGGCTACACCAACGTCTACCCCATCGAACGTCTCCTGCGCGACGCGCGTTTGATGACCATCTGGACCGGCACGAACGAGATCATGAACCTGGTCATCCAGCACGAGTATTACCGCGACCTGCTGGCGGCCGCGCCCTTGACCCGCGACGTGGAGACCGACGCCGTGAACGCCGAGGCGGAGGGAGAGAAAGTGTACGAGTGAGGCGGCTGGCTTCGCGATGCGGCGAGCCAGGAACATTCTCCCTTCGCATGGCTTGCCAAGTTACTTGCCAAAAACATGATTTCAGTCACTAGAATCTGGTTGAACATCATGCTATACTGATTTTGAAGCAACGCACGAAGAGACGGCGAAGCGTCGTCCGCTTTGCCATTCTTATATTCCCCCCTTATCGGTACAAAATAGAATTTTACGATCCGTTCCTTGCCGCATTCTCGAGAAAGGAGGTGCAAGCCTCATCGTACCTAGGTCGTCGCTTCAATCATCCCTGAGACCACCCGTCAGGGAACATACTGAGGAAGGAGGAACTATGTGGATTGTACGCGTCAACATGACCGATCAGTCCTACAAGATCGAGGGGGTTCCTGAAGCCTACAAGTATTTGGCGGGGCGCGCCATGACTTCCGCTCTCGTGGCCGACGAAGTGCCGCCTCTATGTCACCCGCTCGGGCCGAACAACAAGCTGGTCTTCTCGCCCGGCATCGTCACCGGCACGCCCGCGCCCACCGCGGCGCGCCTCTCGGCGGGGGCCAAGTCGCCTCTCACGGGAGGCATCAAAGAGTCCAACGCCGGATCGTCCTGGGGAGCCGATCTGGCCGTCATGCGCGTCAAAGCGCTGGTGATCGAAGGACAGCCGCGCAAGAACGGCAAGTATTGGGGCATCTACATCACCTACGACAAGGGCGCAAACCAGCCCAAGATCGAATTCTTCGACGCCACCAAATACGCCGGCGCGCCTCTCAGCGAGACTTTCCCGAAGGTCTACAAGAAATTCGGAAGCCGAATCTCCATTGGAGGCATCGGCCTGGCAGGCGAACATGGATACGCCAACTCGGGCCTGGTGTTCAACGACCAAGCAAAGCGCGCCACCCGTTACGCGGGCCGCGGCGGACTCGGCTCGGTACTATCCAGCAAGCGCGTGAAGTTCATCGTTGTTGATCGCGAAGGCGCGCCCGGCGTGGAGATCGCCGACAAAACCCTCTTCGACGCGGGCCGCAAGAAGATGACCGAGGCCCTGCAAACCCACGACATCACCAAACCGAAAGGCGGCTTGAACACCTACGGTACGGCTGTGCTGATCAACATCATGAACGAGGCCGGCGGCCTGCCCACCCGCAACTTCTCCAGTGGACGCTTCGAGGGCGCGGCCAACATCGCCGGCGAGGCGATCTTCGAGGGCAACAAGAAACGCCTGGGCAAGGAACTCTACAACCATGCTTGCAGTCCAGGCTGCATCGTGCAATGCTCCAACACCTGGCACAACAAGGTCGGCGAGGAGGTCGCCTCCTGCGTGGAGTACGAGTCCGATTGGGCGCTGGGCGCGGACTGCGGCATTGACAACCTCGATCACATCGCCGAGATGGTGAGGCTGTGCAACGAGTACGGCCTCGACACGATCGAAACCGGGACCACCATCGCGGTCGCGATGGAAGCGGGCGTGATCCCCTTCGGCGACGGCAAAGGCGCCATCAAGTTGATCCACGAGATGGGCAAAGGCACGCCGCTCGGCCGCATCCTGGGAACCGGCACGGAGGGCGCGGGCAAGGCCTACGGTGTGACCCACGTCCCGACTGTGAAGGGCCAGTCCATGCCGGCGTACGAGCCGCGCGCCGTCAAGGGCATCGGTATCACCTACGCCACCACCACCATGGGCGCCGACCATACCGCCGGGTACACCATCGCGCCGGAAATCCTGGGCGTGAGCGGCAAGCAGGATCCGCTCAGCAACGAGGGCAAGGCCGCGTTGAGCCGCGGTTTCCAAGTCGCCACCGCCTTCATCGACTCCAGCGGACACTGTCTGTTCATCGCCTTCGCCATCCTGGACATCGCCAGCGGCTACCAGGGCATGATTGACGAGTGCAACGGAGTCTTCGGCACGAAATGGACCGCCGACGACATCAACGCCTACGGCGCGAGCGTCCTGAAGAAAGAGCGCGCCTTCAACGAGGCCGCCGGTATCGGCAAACTGGCCGACCGCATGCCGGAGTTCATGAAGAACGAACCGCTGCCGCCGCACAACCAGGTCTTCGACATTCCCGACGAGATCCTGGACACGGTCTACGGCGAACTGTAGCGTTTGAATCCAAACGAGGACAGGGCAGATAACTGCCCTGTCCGTTTCATCGCGGTGACGTTATGCCAAAAGTGAAAATGACCGACAGGCAGGGGATGATTTTGCCTGCCGATTTTCTGGAACGCAGGCACATTCAGCCCCAAGCCGAATATTGGCTGGACGAACGCAACGGGGAACTCCTCTTGCATCCGCGCCTGCCCGACATTCAAAAACTCTACATCGAACCGACCACGGCCTGCAACCTGGAATGCCGCACCTGCATCCGCAACACCTGGGGCGATCCCATCCAGCACATGTCCGCCGCGACGTTTCAACGCATCGTGGAGGGCCTGGATGAACTGCCGAACCTCAACCGCGTGGTGTTCACCAGTTTCGGCGAGCCGTTCACCCAACCGCGCATCTTGTCCATGATCGAAACCATGCGGCAGCGCGGGTTGGCGGTCACCATCGGGACGAACGGCCTGCTGGTCAACCAGAAAATAGCGAGGGAGTTGATCCGGCTGGGCGTGGATCGCGTCATCTTCTCCATTGACGGCGGGAAGCCGGAAACCTACGCCGGAGTGCGCGGCGCCATGCTCTCCAAAGTGATCGAGCACATGCGCGGCTTGAATGAAGCCAAGCGCGAACTTCATTCCCTCTATCCTCACATCGGCATCGAGTTCGTGGCGTTACGAAGCAACATCGCCGAATTGGATGATCTGTGCAAGATGGCCGCTCAGTTGAACGTCTCGCGCTTGATCGTGAGCAACGTACTGCCGTACACCGAGGAACTGCGCGAGGAAGTCTTATACGGGTACTCGCCCGTCCCGCCCTTCAAGGCCAGCGGCTGGGCGCTCAAACTGGACGCCTGGGTTTCGTGGGCCACGCAGGAGCTGCCGCGCATGCACTGGGGCGCGGAGCGTCGCTGTCGCTTCGTGCAAGATCACGCGGTCGTCGTCGGTTGGGATGGAGGCGTATCGCCGTGTTACGCGCTCTCGCACAACTACAGTTACTTCGCCGTGGACGGTTTCAAGAAACAAGTCGGTCGGTACGTGTTTGGCAACGTGAACGAACAATCGCTGGCGGAAATTTGGAAAAGCGAGGATTACGCGCGCTTCCGCAGCGAGGTAAAAGTGTTTCACTTCCCCTCCTGCCCGGATTGCGACCTGCGCGAATCCTGCGACCTGCGCGCCGAGAACAACGCCTGTTGGGGCTGGAATCCCTCCTGCGCGGACTGTCTGTGGGCGCAGGGAATCGTCCGCTGCCCCTAGGAGACGCTTCATGCGCGTGACCGTCAAACTTTTCGCGACCCTGAGCCGTTTCTCCCGTGGGAAGCGGGCCGGCTCGCCCCTCGCCTTGGAACTATCCGACGCGGCCACCCTGGGCGATTTGATCGAGCGCCTGAAGATTCCGCCCGAAGAGCCGCGCGTCCTGTTCGTGAACGGAATTATCCACGAACCCGATTGGAAACTCAAAGATGGCGACGAGGTTGGATTGTTCCCGGCCATCGCTGGAGGTTAAGTGAACAAGATTCTTGTTGACGTATGGTTGTACGGAAACCTGGCGCGTTACGGGGGCAAGGCCAATCAAGGCAGTCATGCAAATCCCAAGGTCAAATTGGCGAAAGGCGCAACCGTCCGCGACCTGCTCGCCCATCTTCACATGCCCACCGAGGAACGCGGCATCACCTTCATCAACGGGGAATTGAGCGCCATGCCCAACCTGCAACCCGACCTGGATCATCCTCTGAAGAATAATGACCGGGCGGCGTTTTTCGATTTGCATAGCATGTGGCCGTTCCAATATCGCCACGGAATCCCCATGATCGGCGAAATGACGGAGGCCATGCAATCCAGCGACGACAAGGGGTTGCATCACGCGTACAAGTAACGCAAGTATAAACTTGTTCTACGCCAGCGGGGGATGTTTCATCGTGCCTGGAATCGGAAGTTCAAGCAACGTCAGAATGGTTGGCGCGATTTGCAGGTGGGAGACGCTTTGCTTCGCGTCCCCTTGCCCCGCGCGGCCGGGACGAATCAGATAAAGCGGCGCCTCGCGCTGTTCGGGCGCGGGACCGCCGTGGGCGCCGTCTTTGTTGATGCCGTGATCGCCGGTGACGAGGAGGTTGTAGCCAAGTCCCAGCCATTCCACGATCAATGGCGCGAGCCACATATCTTGTTTGATCGCCTGATTGCGATACTCGCGCGAGTCGGCGCCGAAGGTCTCGCCGTGATAGTCCATGCCCATGGGGTGGATCAGCAAATAGTGGGGAGAGAAGCGGCGCACGAGCATGGCGGCTATGGCGAAGAGTTCCTTGTCGGGATACTCGTCCTCGGTGTAGAAGCGTCCATGCTGGATGGGCAGGGACGGGTCGTCTGTTTCGCGATCGTTGATGGGATCGTAGGGGGCGCGGTTGTACAACTCCGAGAACCAGTAATAGGCCGCGGCCGCAGTGGCCCGCCCCGTGTCACGCGCGAGGCGGAAGAGATTGGGTTGGGCGGAGAGTCGCACAATCGAGTTGGCGACGATCCCGTGCGCGCTGGAGGGGAGTCCCGTGTGGATCGTCTCATACATCGGGCGCGACATGCTGGGCAATTCGCCATTGATCTTATAGAGGCTGGCTTGTTTGGTTTCGACGAGATGACCGAGATAGCCCATGCCCGCCACGGCCGCGTCGTAGCGCAGAGCGTCGGAGAGAACGAGGATGACTTTGGACATACTACCGCCTTTCGTGGGAATGGTTTATCTTACCAAAGGTTGGCGGGGAAGGAGCAAGCGACTTTAAGGAAAACGATTCAAGCGAGGTAAAATTAAAGCAATCAAGGAGCGCTCATGCGAAACCTCTTCAAGAAGCGACAAAATATTTTCATCAAACTCATCCACGACCAGGCCGCGCTCACGCTGGAAGGGATGGACGCCCTCAACACCTATCTCGCCACGCGCGACCCGGAAGCCTCGCGCGTGCTGACCAACAAGGAAAAGGAGGCGGACGAGACGCGGCGCATCTTTATTGACGAGTTGAATCACACCTTCGTCACGCCGTTCGACCGCGAGGATCTCTTCGCCCTTTCGCGCGCCATTGACGATGTGATTGATTACGCCTACAGCACCGTCAGCGAGATGGAGATCCTCAAAGTGGAGCCGACCACGTTTATGCAACGCATCGCCTCCCTTTTGCGCGACGCGGCGTATGAGTTACTGCTGGCCGTGGATCGCCTGGAAAACCATCCGGGCGTTTCGAATGAACATGCCCAGCGCGCCAAGGCGCTCGAAAACCGCGTGGAGGGAGTGTATCGCGAAGCCCTGGCCGATCTGTTCAGCGAGGTGAAAGACATCCAACAGGTGGTGACGATGTTGAAGATGCGCGAGGTGTACCGTCACCTGAGCAACGCGGCCGACCGGGGCGACGAGGCCGCCAATGTGATCGCGGACATCGTTGTGAAGATCGCCTGATATGTCAGAATCCATCGTTGCGGTCATTGTCCTGGCCCTGCTGTTCGATTTCGTGAATGGGATTCACGATTCGAGTAATGTGGTGGCGACCATAATCTCCTCGCGGGCGCTCTCGGCGCGGACCGCGTTGGGACTTACCGCGGTCGCCAACTTCCTCGGTCCGTTCATCTTTGGCGTGGCGGTCGCCAAAACCATCGGCGACGAGATCGTGGCGGCCGACGCGATCAATGAAAATGTGTTGCTGGCCGCGTTGACCAGCGCGATCTTTTGGAATCTATTGACGTGGCGCCTGGGGATTCCCAGCAGTTCGTCGCACACCCTGATCGGAGGTTTCATTGGGGCGGTTTTGGTGGGAGCGGGCTGGCAGGCCGTCAAACTCGGCGGATTGGAGAAAATCCTGATCGCGTTGTTCACCTCCCCCCTGCTCGGATTCCTGGCGGGCTATGTCATCCTGCGCGTGACGATCCTGCTCTCGTGGAACGCCTCGCCGCGCATCAACGGACTCTTCCGCCGAAGCCAGGCGCTCACGGCGCTGGCGCTGGCCCTCAGTCACGGCACGAACGACGCGCAAAAGACGATGGGCATCATCACTCTGGCGCTGGTTACCGGCGGATATTTGCCGAATTTCGAGGTTCCCCTTTGGGTGATTCTGGCCTGCGCGCTGATGATCGGACTCGGCACTGCGCTTGGCGGCTGGCGGCTCATCCGCACCCTGGGCGGCAAATTCTACAAGATCCGCCCGGTGGATGGGTTCGCTTCGCAACTGGCGTCTTCCGCGGTCATTTTGGGCGCGTCGCTGGTGGGCGGACCGGTCAGCACCACGCAGGTGGTCAGTTCGGCCATTATGGGAGTCGGCTCGGCGGAACGCGCCAACAAGGTGCGCTGGGGTGTGGCGCGCGAGATCGTGATCACCTGGGTGTTGACCATTCCCGTCACGGCGCTGGTCGCGGCGGGTTGTTACGCTCTTCTGGAACGCTTTCTTCCGTAACAAACATCCCCCGGGCGGGCCGCCTGGGGGATGTGAAGCCGGTCAATCGTTCAGAACCAGAACCGCTTCTTTCGAACAAGTGACCTGATCCTTGTCCCCGATCTTTGGCAATTCGAGGAAGGGATTGTTGAACGTGTCCATGTTGAATCGGGTGTTGCCGATCTTCACTTGGATGCGAACGACCGAGCCGAGGAAGGTGATGTTCTCGATGGTGCAGTCCACCACATTGTCCTTCTTTTGCTCGGACGTGAAACTGAGACGCTCGGGTCGAATGGACATGCGCACCTTGTCGCCCTTTTTGCGATCGCGGACGCCATCGTCGGAGGAGGCGAATTGCACGCCGTCCATGCTAATTAAACCCTTGGATGGATCCACCACCTCGGCCTCCGCTGTGTTGAGCGTGCCGACGAAACTGGCGACGAAGTTGGTTTCGGGGAAGTTATAGATTTGGAAGGGCGTGCCCACCTGCTCAATCCGGCCTTTTTCCATGACGACGATGCGGTCCGAGATGGAAAGCGCCTCCTCCTGGTCGTGCGTGACGTAGATGGCGGTGATGCCCAAGGTCCGTTGGATGGAACGGATCTCAGCGCGCAAGGAAACGCGGATTTTCGCGTCCAGCGCGGAGAGCGGCTCATCCAGCAAAAGCACCTTCGGGCGAATGGCGAGGGCGCGCGCCAGGGCCACGCGCTGTTGCTGTCCGCCGGAGAGTTGGTAAGGGTAACTGTTGCCTTTCTGTTCCAAGTGAATCAGCGAAAGCATTTCCGCTGCGCGTTCCTTGACCTTGGCCTCCGGCTCTTTGCGGATGCGCAAACCAAAGGCAATGTTGTTGGCCACGGTCATATTCGGAAAGAGCGCATAGGACTGGAAAACCATGCCCACGTCGCGCTGGCTGGGCGATTTGTCGGTGATGTCCACGTTGTTGAGGGTGACCCGTCCTGTGGTTGGCACCTCGAAACCGGCGATCATGCGCAGGGTGGTTGTCTTGCCGCAACCGGAGGGACCGAGGAAGGAAACGAACTCGCCCTTCTCCACATCGAGGTCGAAATCCTCCACCGCGGCAAAATCAGCAAAACGTTTGGACACATTCGTGAGGGAAAGGAAAGCCATGATTTGCTCCGTCTGAAATTAGTGCGCGCCGGCAGCTTGTCCCTGCCCGCCGGTGATCAGTTGGATGATGCCCATGGCGGCCCAGGTGAGCAGGAAGGTGGTGAAGGCTAGCGCGGCGGGTTCGTAGGCGCGATGCTGGCCGAGCAGGAAGAGATAAGGGCCGAACGCTTGGATTCCCAAGAAGGAAGCCAGCACCACCTCGCCGACTACAATGGCAAAGGTGAGCAATGCGCCGCTGAGCAGGGCAGTACGCACGTTCGGCAGGATAACGCGGACGATGATGGTGACCCAGTTCGCGCCCAGGCTTTGAGCGGCCTCGGTCAGGGTGCGAACGTCCACAGTACGCATGCCGGTATCTACCGAACGGTACATGTAAGGCAATGCCAGAACCATGTACCCGCCGATGATCAGAACATTGGTGCCAAATTTAAAATTCGTCAATGGCTGCATCAACGATAGTTCGGTAAAGGGGATGTTCACAGGCGCGCTATAGACGCGGATCAAGCCGAACACGAGGATGATCGCAGGGATGACGAACGGAAGCAGGGTGATGAATTCCACGATGCGGCGCGCTTCGGGCAGGCGCAGACGGATCCAATAGGCGGTGGGCACGATCAGAATGATGCTCACGATGATGGTCATCACCGCCAGAAAGACGGAATACCCAAAGGTCTGCCAGAATTTCGGGTCGGCAAAAGCGCTTTCATAGGCTTTGAAACCGACCTTGCCGCGTTCCATGCTCAACGAAAACTCGAAGGTTGCCAAAAGCGGCAGGACAAAATACAACACTCCCAGGATGAACCACAGCCAACTCCAAAGCGTTCCCAACGAACGCTTTTCACGCGGCATGGAAACGGCCTGTTTGGTTGATGAGGCATTATTCATTTCAACCACCTTTCGGTCTTTCCCTGCAACCAGGAATAGCCTGCCAGTGAAACCGCCATAATGACAACCATCCCCATGGCCATCGCATTGCCCAGGCCGGGGTTGTGCATCACGTCGCCGCGCACCTGCGCTCCGATCTGGATGGTGATGATGGGCAAACGTCCGCCGGTGAGAGCGTAGGCGGTGGCATACGCGCCGAAGGCATTCCCAAACAGCAGAATCATGGCTCCCAAAATGGACGGTAACAGCACTGGCAGGGCTACCCGCGCCCAATACTGAAAAACGCTTGCGCCCAGGTTTTCGGCGGCTTCACGCCATTCGCGCTTGAGCCCATCCAACGCGGGGGCCATGATTAGAACCATCAGGGGAAATTGGAAGTACATGTATGTCAAAGTCAGCCCGGTAAAACTATAGAGGGTGAAACCGGCTTCATAAATATTCAGGCCGAACACATCCTTGAGCACCGCTGTGATAAATCCTGTGCGTCCCAACGTGGCGACAAAAGCGAAGGCCAGCGGCACGCCGGCAAAGTTGGAGGCCACGCCCGAAAAAGTGATCAATGCCGAACGCAGAGACTTTGGCAATCCTCCCACCGTCACTGCATAAGCGAGGAAAAAGCCAAGGATGCCTCCGCCAAGGGCCGTCACCGCGCTGATGCGAATGCTCAACAAATACGCGTTCAGGATGTAATCCTGTGTGAAAAGTTCCGTCACGTATTCTAGTGTGAAGGTTCCATCCTCGGTCGTAAAACTCCCGACAAACAACCGCAGGGACGGAAGGAAGAGAAAGAGAACGGCAAAAAGCAAAAAGGGCGTCACCCCGATCCAATTCCTGTAACTGGAGCGCGGCGCTTTTACTTTCGAAGTGGGGAGTGCGGTTTCGGCCATGGGTTCACTACCTCACAGTCTTTCCGGTTGCGGCGAGACCCCGCCAGATGGCAGGGTCTCGCATGGAAGAAACGAACAACAGGTTACGGAGCGGCTTGAACGTCAGCGCCCACAACAGCGTCCCAAGTGGTGGTGATCAGTTCTTTCGCAACGGTCAACTGGGCGTTGCTGGGGAAGACTGCGCCGGTAACATCGGGCAGTTTCGCAAGCAAATCGGCGGGGATGACGCCTCGGTCGCGCATATCCTGCTCACGGATCGGGTGGCAGTAGCCCTTCATCCACAATGTCTGGCCCTCATCCGAGTACAGGAACTCCATCCACAACTTGGCGGCGTTCGGGTGCGGGGCGTAGGCGCTGATGGCCTGAACGTACACACCGGCGAAGCGGCCGGTCTTCGGGATGACCAACTCAGCCTTGGGGTTGCCAGCGAACGAGTCGATCGCGGCCAGGCCGTTGTAATCCCAGGTGATGCGCACGGGGATCTCGCCCTTGGCGACCAAGCCGTTGTTGGCAATTAGGGGGATCAGGTTGCCGGCGGCGTTCAACTGCGCGAAGAAATCGAGGCCGGGCTGGGCATTGTCAAGCGAGCCGCCGTTGGCAAGCGCCGAGGCAAAGACAGCCTGAATGGCCTGATTAGAACCGCGCGGGTCGCCGGAGAGAGCCACCTGGCCCTTGTATTTCGGGTCCAGCAAGTCGGCCCAGTCCTGCGGGACATCGGGCTGAACATCGGTGTTGACCAGGAAGGCCATCACACCGTAGTAGTCTCCATACCAGTACCCATCCGGGTCCTTGGCGTCCGCCGGGATGGAGTCCCAGGTGGTAACCTTATAGGGCATAAGCAAGCCTTCCGCCTTGGAGGAATCACCGAAGGCGAAACCAACATCGATCACGTCCGGGGCCTGCGGGCCTTTGTTTTCCTTGTTGGCTTTGATAGCCTCGACCTCGTCGCCCGAGGATGCATCGGGATTCAACTCATTAACTTCCAGGCCATACTTGGCCTTGAAGGTGTCAATCACCTCGCGATAGTTGCACCAGTCGTCCGGGAGAGCGATCGTGGTGAGCATGCCTTCGGCTTGCGCGGCGGCGATCAACTCAGCCATCGGATCCACCGGGATTTCCGTGGGAGCCTCGGTGGGCGGAGCCTCGGTAGGCATGGCTTCGGTAGGAGCTTCGGTCATCGGCGGCTCGGTCGGTTCAGGAGCGCAGGCCGATAAAACAGTCGCCGCTACAACAAGCAAGGCGATTATGGTGAAAACAAACTTGTTGGTACGCATTTCTCTCTATCTCCTTATCGTAGTGTGATTCAAATGCTCGAAAATGGTTTCAAGTTGGATGGTAGCGCCTCCTTTCACGACAGAACCATTGTAGCATCATAAATCGGGCAAGTCAATTTGACGACTCGCGCCTCGTCAAATGTTAACGCAGACCTGACCTCCGCTTCACACGGACCACCCGGCGGGCGCGGACCTTTCGCGCGTCCGCGCCCTTTGTACCGCAAATTTCAATTTGCGCATTAGACGCAAAATTAATTTTGCGTTACTCGACGGGAATCTCCTTGTACACCTTGTCCACGTCAATGCCCTGGCCCTTGCGGAAGGCGCTAAAGCCGTAGTAAATGGCCGCCGCCAGCGCGTACATAATGATCATGAACACCATCGAGGTGCTGTTCTGCCAGCCGATGCCGTAGTAGTACAGCGGATCCCAGAACCAGACGATCAACAACCAGTCCAGGAAGGCGAAGAAGATCAGCCCCGCCAGCGTAATGATCGGCATGGCCTCGCCGGCCAAAATTCTGCGACCAACGTAAACCACTACATAGACCAACAATCCAACGTTGAGCGCGCTCAACAAAGCCACCAACGCGATCATGGCCTTTGTTAATATGGTTTGGTCGGCCCATTGCGCAAAGACGGCCGTCTGGGTCTCCGTGGTCACGAACGCGAAGAAATACATCTGGTATACCAGGTATCCCGCCGCGAGCGTGAAGAGAGCCATCACGATCCAGCCCAACCAGGCGGGCGCTTTGTAGCGCGCGATCGGCGACCCTTCGAAGATTTCCTTCTGTTTCCAGGGAAGCACGATGCCTGCCAGCGTCGTTCCGAGGAAGGTCACCGCGATAACGAGGGTGGCGTCCAGCACGATGGACTTGAATCCGACCACGTTCCAGGCGTATAGGGCTGAGATGATGATCGAGGGAATCACCATCAGCAACAGCGCGTTGATCGGCGTACGAGTGCGCGGCTCGATCCTCGAGACCCATTCGGGCAACATGCGGTCGAGGGCGGCCGCAAAAATGACGCGCGTGGAGGAGAGGAACACCGTCCCCGACCAGCCGAACCACCACATCCCCACGAGGAAGATGACGATCAGTTGCAGGGCCCGGCTGGAGGTCAGGAAGGAAGCGAACTGGACCGGGTAGGGCCAGACCGGGATGGGAACATCGGTCCCATAGAAGACGTTGCTCCAAAACGCGCCGTTGGCGTTGACGTAGAAGTCCCAGCCCATCGTTTTGCTGATGAGCGCGAAGAAGACCAACGCGCCGATCGCGGTGACGATGATGGCCGCGGCCATGCCCCAGAAGTTGCGTTTGTAATCGGTGGCGCCGCGCACTTCGCCGTAGAGGGTGGAGCCCCAGTTCGGCCACAGGTTGAAGAAAGTCATCATCGGCACCATGGCCATGCTGGCGATGATCGCCGCGAAGGAAAGGTCGCCCAGTCCGCCAAATGCCGCGCCTGCCGTCTGCCCCGCCGCGATGGTGTTGGCGTAGTAATCCACACCGGCGGGCAGGCCGTAGGTGGCGGGAATGCCCGCATTGAACGCGGCGATGAAGGCGTCCTTATCGTTGAAGAGGAGCAGGCCGAACACGATGGCGAGACCCACAAGACCCATGTAGAAGCTGGCCTTCTGCACGCGCGCGTACCACTTCATGCCGATGGCGATGTAGATGAACACGATGAGACAGACCAGCAACATGCCGACCAGCAAACCTTCGGGGGTGCCGGTGAGCCAGAGCGCGGCTTCGGGCGCGCCCAGCAACGCGGCCATCGGCGTGAGGAACTCGTAGGTGAGAATCTGCCCGTAGAGCGGAACCCACAGCCACAGGATGAACCACCACCCTGTGACGCTGAGCAGGAAGCCGACGCCGCGTCCGAGAATGCGACTCTGCCAAACATAGTCGCCGCCGGCGCGCGGCATGGCCGAGATCAGGCTGGCATATACGATCACTTCGAAGATGGTGAAGATGCCGCCGATCACCACAGCCGTGCCGAGGCTTCCGCCAAAGTACCAGCAGTACGAGAAGATGAAGAGACCAAGCGTGACCAGGTTGATGGAGAACGTGGCGTAAATGAACGCGTCGAACACCGACCAGGCACGCACCAGTCCGCTTGCCTTGCGGACAAAGAGGTTGACTTCGCTCATCGGAATCTCCTTTTGGATTTTGAGTTTTGCGCCGCGACATTTATGTCGCCATAGCGAGGAAGCGCGACATGAAAGTCGCATGATAAACTGAATATTTCCGAATAGGCGCTCTCCTTTCTTGCAGGACGAAACTCATTTCATCCTACCCGGTAGTCAAAACATAATTGCCGACTTTATCCGGCTTGAGTTCCACGACGGCGCCGTGCAACACGCCCTGCTCGTACATCGAGCCTGGGTTGATGCACAACGTGTTCTTGAATTTACGCGTGCCCTTGCCTTCGTGGATGTGTCCATGCAGGCCAAGCAACGGCTCGTATTTTTCGATCACCTTCAACACGGACTTGCTCCCCACCGGCACGAGCGACCGCCCGGCATACGCGGGACGCATGTCCTTTGTGAGTTCGGGGGCCTCGTCGAGGCCGCTTCCGTAGGGCGGCGGGTGGAGGTTGAACACCGCCTTGCCGGGATTTTTACAATTGGCAATGACCGCCTCGATGCGCGTCAGCAACGCTTCGTCGGGTTCCTCGCGATGCGTATGCCACGGAGTGGGATTCGCCCAGCCCGAACTGACCATCTCGTGATGCTCGTCCAGTTGGGTGACCTGTCCCTCCACGCTTCGCACCGACTTGGACGCCGCGATGGCCGCGTCGATCTCGAAAACATCGTCGTTCCCCGGGCAGACGAAACAGCGGATGCCCGTTCCCGCGAGTTTCGCGTCGGCGTAGTCCATCCAACGCTGGACGGTGGCCATCACCTGGTCGAGGAAGAGCGCGTCCTGACGTCCGGGCGTGGTGGAGATTTCGTTCACTTCGTCGGGTGTGGTCACGTAGGGATAGTAGCCGCGATTCTGAATCGTCGCGACCATTTTGTCCACGGCTTCCTTGCCCTCGAGGATTGACTCCTGTTCGAGCAGGGTCACTTTGTATTTATCCCCTCCCTGCGCGATGATGGGAATGATGGCCTTGCCGGTCATGTCGCCGCCGAGGATAAGAGTATCGGCCTCGTAGAATTTCGCGGCATTGATGAATTTCTTCCAGCAGATCTCGGAGCCGTGCACGTCGGTGGCAAAGAAGAGTTTCATGTAGGTTCCTTTGGTTGAGGATCATTTCTTTCTTGTACACGGATTACACAGATTCGACGGATGTCACAGATTTTTTTTGATCTGTGTTTGTCCGTGCGCGAAGCGTCCGTGAAATCCGTGTACGGGTTTACTTCGGCATTTCCAAAATTCCAGGGAGCAAATTCGGGAACTCCGCGCGGATGCGGGATTCGATCTCATCGGGGAAGGTGGCGGCGCTGGCTTTGGCGAAGATCTCGTTGGCGCGTTTCATGGCGCGGGTGTGCGTGTCGGACGCGCCCTTCTTCTCCCAGATACTGCGCGCCTCGCGGTCGGAGAGTTTCGTCAGGATGGCCTCGGTTTTCATGCGCTTGGCCGTGTGCGGACTCATCAT